>CP003179.1:2400000-2757632 GCA_000237975.1 Sulfobacillus acidophilus DSM 10332
CTTCCAGATAGTAGAGGTGCCATATTTCGCGTTGCCGATCGGTGAGCAGACTTCCATAAAGGTCCAACAACAGCCCGCGATCCACCCGGTCTAACGCCTTCATTCGCCACCTCCGGTGTAAAGGACATCTCCTTAACAGCCAAACGGTATTGTACTGAAGTCGTGCTCGCCTGTCAAATGCACATCCCGAGCCGCGGGCAAAAGAATTCCCCCAAGACGGGGGAATCCCTCACAGCGTAACCGCTTTTGACGTCAAGAGCTCCGGTTGTTCGGCTAGCCATCGTTTTAACGCGTCCAGCACCCCCAACGCCCCAGGATAGGGCGAGCGCCAGATTTGTTCCGCCGCCCGGGATCGGAGCCGGGGAACGCTGTTGGCGACCAACACCCCGAGATACCGGCCTTCCAAAATATCGATATCATTGTCGGCATCCCCGGCGACGAAACACTGGTGGGCCTTCAGGGCCAGACGGTCCAAAATATGCTTCAGGGCCCGACCTTTGAAAGCTCCCCGTGGAATCACGTCTAGGCGGTTTTCCGCATCATGCCAGAGCGTGCGGGCGACAACCCCGCCTTCTACCAACCGGGTTTGCACTTGCGACAAGACCCGCTCCCCATCCACGTGATAGGCCAACCGCCAATGCGAACTGCGGCCCAAAAAAGTGACCCCCGGTACCCCGGCCAACACCGCTTGCACCCGACGTGGGGCCCAATCGCGCCGTTGGGCAAACGCCCATTGGTCATCTAACCGATATTGCGGACCCCAATAGATGTCAGCCCCGATATCCGTCGCCATCGCCACCGGAGCGGGAAATCCGTATTGCCGCAACATCGCTTCGGCATTGGCTTTCGTACGACCGGTGAGATAGATGATGCCTAACTCCGGTGTGGAGTGTAGAAATTCGGCCAACTCCCGCTCGCCGCCATATCCAATCAACGTCCCGTCAATATCAGTAGCCAACACCCGCTTGATGCTCGCCAAGTCCGGTCACCTCCCGGTAAATGGCCGCCAATTCCTTGGCCATTTGAGTCGCGGTATAGTGTCGATGAACCTTAGCTTGCCCCGCATATCCCATTTGGCGGGCCCGTTCGGGGTGCGCCCATAGATCTATCGCATAATCCCATAAGCGCGACAAATCCCGTCGATCCACCAAATAGCCGTCCGTGCCCGACTCGACCCAATCTTGCACCCCGGGTACGCGCGAGCCGACCACCGGCACCGCCGAGGCCAACGCTTCAAGGACGGCCACGCCCAATGTGGGGCCTTGGTTGGGCGCAATGAGGCACGCCGCGGCGGCTAAATAGGGGGCTACCGCCCGGTGGGGGAGCGCACCCAAAAAAGTCACACGGGACTGTAAGCCGGGTCCCAGATTCAGGGGCCACGCCGTCGCCGCGTCCGTAGCTCCGCCGATTACCACCATATGAAAGCCTTCGGGTAACGGACGAGTCCCTAATTGTTCCAACGCATCCGGCAACCCGCGGCCATTCAGGCGCCCCACATACATGACCGGCCGCCGGGACAGTCCCAATTTTTTCAATATGGGACCGGGATCGCGGCTAAAGAATTCGGTGGGTTCAATGCCCGGGGGCACCACGTAAACCGGTGTATTCGGCGCTGCCCGATGAACCTGGTCCGCTTCATTTAAATAGGCTACCACCACCGCATCCGCGTTTCGCATCAGCTGCGGTTCGATCTCGTCGCGCCGGGCCGACACCGGATCGCCAGGACGTGCCACCCACTGCTGCAATTTGTGCGGTGAGTGAATCCAGGGAATTCCGGTCCATTGATGCACACGCTCGGCGACTGCGCCGGACAGCCAGAAATGGCTGTGTAAAACGGCAGGTACCCGTTGCTGGGTCTTTAACCATTCCACGACCTGCCGTGCCAAAGCATCCCGTGCCGCCAACCATTCGGCTTCGGATGTCAAAAGGCTCTCCACCGCCAACCGGGTAATTTGCCCCAACGGTCCGAAGCTCGAAGTGACCGGCCAACGCGGATCCTGCCGGAGGGTCAAGACTTCCACGCCCCAGCCTTCTCGTTGAATATCGCGCGCCAGATGGCGAATCAAAACTTGTTGGCCTCCCACAGGCCCTTGGTGATAAGATCCCAACGGATCCGCATGCAGAGATAAATGCAGAACACGACGAACCATATTGAACCTCCCGTAGGTGGGGTTAAAAAACCCCGTGGAATCCCGGGGGAGAGGAAGCGTCGAACGCAAAAACGCCTTGAGCCCCCAACGCCTACGAAGTTAGCTGACGGGTTCGGGCTGTGGTCGTGCCCTTTGCCGGACGGCAATTCACCCCTAAAACCTGGGTCCTCCGCTTCTTAAGAACTCGGCGCTTTCAAGGCTCCTTTATTATATAAAGGATTTTTTTCCACGTCAAACCAATCCCAATTTATACCATATCCGACGAAGCCTCCCCCCACGTCCCTAAAATAGCCCTTACATATTGATCGGGATTGAACGGCATTAAATCGTCAACCCCTTCGCCGACCCCGACAAACCGAATGGGGACGCCCAATTGATGTTGAATCGCCCACGCAATCCCGCCTTTCGCCGTCCCGTCCAACTTCGTCAGGACGATGCCGGTAATGTTAATGGCTTCTTGGAAAACGCGAGCCTGCGCGAGGCCGTTTTGGCCCGTGGTGGCGTCCAACACCAACCACACTTGATGCGGTGCGCCCGGCACCTCCCGTCCGACTACCCGGCCGATTTTGGCCAACTCCTGCATCAAGTTCGCCTTATTATGCAGCCGCCCGGCCGTGTCAATCACCGCTAAATCTTCATGCCGCGCGACCGCCGCCCGCACCGTATCAAACGCAACGGCCGCCGGGTCGGCCCCGGGCGACTGATGAATCACCTCGACCCCGGCCCGCTTGCCCCATAATTGGAGCTGCTCGGTTGCAGCCGCCCGAAACGTATCGGCGGCACCTAATATCACGTGATACCCACGATCGTGAAATTGCTTGGCGAACTTACCGGCGGTCGTCGTTTTACCGGTCCCGTTCACCCCCACCATCACCCACACTTGCGGTCGTTCGGCCGGTAACACGTAGGGATCCGCCGGATCCTCCAACCGGCTTCGCAAGATGTCGAACAAAATCGTGCCCACCTGATCGGTGGTTTTGGGCCGGGCTTGGCGCACACGGTCGCGTAATTCCGCTAAAATAATCTCCGTGACCGCTCCGCCGAGGTCGGCCTCATAGAGAATCTCTTCGATTTCGTCATATAAATCATCCGACCATTGCCGGCCGCCGAACAATTGTCGCAGTCGATCGCCAAGCTCTCCCCGCGTGCGGGCCATCCCTTGCCGTAGCCGTTCGAAAAATCCTGCCATATCCGTCGACTCCTCAACTTCTCACTCAATGAGCCATCTTACCTTATTCCATGCCTGCGGGCAAAACCGCCGCCTCGTCCGGAGCCGCCTCCAATTTCACCGAGACCACCCGACTTTGACCTTGGCCATTTCCCGCGACCCCCCAAAGTACATCCGCCGCTTCCATGGTTTCTTTGTGATGGGTGACGACTAAATATTGTGAGGATCCCCGCACCGACTTCAAAAATTCCGCAAACCGGGCCGCGTTGACGGCGTCTAAAGAGGCCTCCACTTCATCCAGCACCACAAATGGGGCCGGTCGCACACTTAATAGGGCAAAAAGCCAGGCAATCCCCCCGAGCGCTTTTTCTCCGCCGGACAATAGGCTCAGGTGACTCGGCCGCTTCCCGGGAGGTTTGACCCACAGTTCCACTCCCGCATCCGTGCCCTCCGTCCAGTGAAATCCGGCTTCCCCACCCCCGTAGAGCTGGCGGCAGGCCTCTTGAAACGCGCGTTCGACTTGTTGGCTGGTGGTTTGCACCCGGCGCCCCATCTCTTGGTCGAGTTCTTTTAACGTCGTCCGTAAATCGGCTTCCGCTTCTTCGACGTCGGCTTGCTCACGGGCCAGAAATGCCAAGCGGTCGTTTAACGCCTGATAGAGGGCAAGACTACCGGGTTCTACCGGCCCCAGCGCCTCCATCGCCCGTTGCAGGCGTTGAACTTCTTGGCGAGCGGTGTCCACTTCCTCGGGTGCCAGAGGCTCCACTCCGGTCGGCGGTTCATAGTGTTCATAGCGCACCCGAATCAATTGGACATCTTTTTCCCCTTGCTGTTGGCGCTGATCAAGTTTGCGATCTTGGACTTCCAGCACCCGAAGACGATTGGTCAACGCCAATTGCCGTTCACGGAGCGCCTCCATCGCCGCGGTTAATTGCCGGCGGGCGGCCTCCGCCGTCTCTACCGCTTGTCGGGTATCGCGCAGGCGACCTTTCTCGGTGTCGATCGCTCCCTCCAATTGTGCGATTTCGGCCGCCAGACGATAATGCCGCTCTTGGTGCCAACTCCACTCGTCTTGCCAGCGGGCTACATCGGCCGCCCGTTTCTCCGCCCGAAATTGGGCTTCCTGCCAAGCCTGCCGCCGCTCATCACGGATCTTTTCGGTCCGGGCCCGTTCGAGGACCGCCGTCTCCAAGGTTCGACGGGATTGTTCCAGGGTTTGCGTAAGTAGCGCTTGTGTGTTGGTGAGTTCCGCCAGCTGTTGCATCGCCTCCTCAATCCCGGAGCCCCCTAACGCCAATTGCTGGCGCAAACCGGTCCATTCATGGCGCCGCTCGCCGAGAATCTCTCGCACCCGATCCAATTCGGACTCCGTCTCCTCGAGCTCGGTGAGGCTCGAGGCCACGAGCGTCTCTTTGCCTTCGAGTACCTGCCGATCCTCCTCGATGCGACGGGTCAATTCCTCCATTTCAATTTTGCGATGGGTCGGCCCGCTACGGTCGGCGGCCCGGCTACCTCCGGTTATCGCACCGCCGGCATGCACGACCTGGCCATCCAACGTCACCATTTTATAACGGTATTTGTGAAGACGCCCCAACATGCCGGCATGGTCCAAATTGTCGACCACCAGCACCCGGCCCAACACATGCGCCACCGCCGGGGTGATGGCCTCCGGATGGCGCACCAACTCGGCCGCCCAACCGACGACCCCGGGCTCGCGGGTAAGCGACCGGTCATCGGGATGAGGACGCGCAGGCCGTACCGCATCTAAAGGTAAAAACGTGGCCCGGCCCAGGGCATGCGTTTTCAACCATTGCACCGCGTGTCGGGCCTCCGCCTCGCGATCCACCACCACATCCTGATGGGAGCCCCCCAACGCCGTGGAGATGGCCAAAAGAAGCTCCGGATCCGCTTGGATAAGCCCTCCGAGGGTGCCCCAAATGCCCGTCAACTGATTCGTTTGTTGCGCTTTCAACACCGCGCGGACCCCGGGGGCGAGGCCTTCTCCCTCCGCGTCCAATTGGTGGAGGGCCCGTAGGCGCGCTTGACGACCGGCCAATTGATGTCGAAGACTCTCCAACTCTTGTTGCTGCTTGGCGATGAACGCCTTTAAACGCGTGCGGGCTTCCGTCAACTGGGCCAGCTTTTGGGTCAGTGCCTGGACTTCTTGTTCCAGCCGTTGCGCTTTTTGCTGCCGTTCTTGATAAATGGCCGCCAATTCCGCGTCGCCGGTCACCCCCAGAGTCCCCCGCCAATGGGCGATTTGCGTTTCCCGCCGATGCTTCTCTTCGGCGACCGCGGCCAGTTGTCGTTCGCTTTCCCGAATGGCCGCTTCGGTTTCCTCAACCCGGGCAGCCCAGCTTTGCCACTCGTCTTCCGCCGCCCGTAAGGCATCGGCCAATCCGCTCAGCTCTTCGTCGGTCATCTCGCTGTTTTCCGCTTGTTGCTGCTGCCGCAAGCGGTTAAGAGCCATTTGCAAACCGTCCTGCTCCCGTTTTAACCCCGCTAAAGTGGCCTCTTTTTGACTCAGCTCGACCGCCAAGCGGTGTGCCTGTTCCTCTCCCTCCCGGACCTGCTGCCATATCCGGGACGCTTCCGATTCGCGCGCGGCCAGCTCCGCCCGTACCGACTCGAAAGCCGTTTGGGTTTCGGCCATCTCCCGCGCCAAAGCCTCTTTTTCCTGGGCCAAAGCTGTCAACTGCATGAGAAGGGCTTGATATTGCGATTGGGCCTGCTGATATTCCGTCAGGGCCAGCCGATCCTGCCAAGCCCGGCGTTGAGCCTCCCAGGCTAAATATTGCGACTCGCGTTCCGCCCGGTCCCGAATCTCCTCCGCCTGCCGTTCGACCTCATGGCGTAAGTCGGTCAAGCGGACAAGTTTCGCCTCGACCTCGGCTAAATGGCTCAGAGTCTCTTTTTTACGCATTTTATAACGGGAAACTCCCGCCGCTTCTTCCAGTTGCTCGAGTCGCTCGGCGGGTTTTTGCAATAAAGCGGTTTCGACCCGTCCTTGACTAATAATGGCATAGTTGAAGCGCCCGAGTCCGCTGTCCAGAAATAAATCGGTGATGTCCTTCAGCCGTACCGAGCGCCCGTTAATGAGATATTCGGTATCGCCGCTGCGATAGTACCGCCGGGTTACCGTTAACGATTCCGGCCAATGGGCCATCTTCAGATCCTGGTTATCGAACTCCAGCCGTACTTCGGCTAACCGTGCGGCGGGGCGGCCCGCCCCGCCCGCATGCAATAAATCCTCCCAGCGTTCGGCGCGCAAATCGCGTACGCGTTGTTCTCCCAGGGCCCAGCGAATGGCGTCGACAATGTTGCTTTTGCCGCCCCCATTGGGCCCGACGATGGCGGTAATCCCCGGTACCAAATCAATGCGCACATCGTCAGCAAACGACTTAAAGCCATACACCTGAATCCGCTTCAAATACATTCCGGCAATAGGACCCCTTTTACTGATGCTCGGTACACATTTCCACCCAAAACCGAATGCCGGTTTTCGTCGTACCGTCAATCGTGACTTCGATAAATTCCGGACGGGCAATCAAATCCTTGGCATCTTCCTGCAAATATCCGCGGGCCACCGCAATCGCTTTGACGGCTTGGTTAACGGCACCGGCACCGACCGCCTGCACTTCCACCTGCCCGACGTCTTTCATCATGGCCACAATCGCTCCGGCCACCGACTTGGGGCGCGAGGCCCCGGACACCCTAACCACCTGCATCGCATGCCACCATCCCCTGACATATTTCGCGACTGGTCTTCTATTTCCTGCTTCCATTCCGTGTCCGTCCCGAAGACGGAAGGGGTTGACAGAAATCCTGTCATGTGACCGGCAAATTTCTACACACTTTCGGTAAAGGCAAATACCCGAATGACTGCGAATGGATGGAAGACCAGGAGGAATGTCATGCGGGTCATTGATCAAATTGCCAATCTGATTCTGGAAGACCCATATATCACCGCCTCCGGCATCGCCCGCAAACTTGGCTACGCCGAAGAAAAAACGGTGTATTACTGGATCAGCAAACATCGCTACCACGGACTGGTCGCTTTTAAGCGCGCCGTCTTAAGCGGCCAGTTTCGGCCACAAACACGCGCCGCGCGAGAAACCAACGCGCACTACGGTCGCATCCCCATTGTGGATCGTTTTGATGCCGATGGGCAACCAATATATAGTGGGGAAATGCTCACCTTAAATATTTCTAAAGAGGCGCACGTTGCCTGGCGGTACCCCGGGCCCGCTATCGTTCACTTTTTGCCCCAAGACTTTTTAATTCTTACCCCCCTGAAATCCCCTCCCCACACCCCCTGGGTAGCCGGCTTAACGGCCGAAAAACAAATGGCGTTACGGGTCATTGCCTATTCCCGCGAGGCCTGGGTCACCTTCGATCCGGACAACTGGGAAACCGACCCGCACTTCCTGCCCTTGTATCAAATTATCCAATTGATACGTTATTTTTAAGGGAAAAGTCGCATACGGTTCCAAATCCCGCCTACGCCGGATTTGAACAATTATGCTACAATTAACCGCAACTTCACCCGGTAAAATCCGTTTGAACGGGTGGTTGAACGAGGCGGCAAATAAAGGAGGGCCATTGTGTTCTGTCGCAACTGTGGCGAAAACATCCCGGTCGATAGCGTGTTTTGTCCTCATTGCGGAAAGAACCTGATGGAAATTGAGCGGGTTCGGGAAACCGCCGGCCCGGCTGAGGAATTGCCTAGCCGACCACGGGCCGCCTCTCGGCGCTCATGGCCCCTTTGGTCACAAATTCGCCAAAAAGGTCCTGCTTGGGGTGATCAATTACGGGTGTGGAGCCAGCACTTGTCACTGTTCCGGGTGTTGTGGACCATGGGTCTGGTTTTTTCGGGGGTGGGCTTTATCGTGGGTCTGACGGGTCATCAGGCTCCGGCCCTCGATTGGATTTTATTTGGTTTCGTGCTGGTCTTCGCAGCTCCTTATGCCCCGGCCCCGCCTGATTCCACTCAACAGGAGATGAGGGATTAGCGTGCGTTGCCCACGTTGTGGTCAAGATAACGTAGCCGGCTCCCAATTTTGCCGTCATTGCGGCAGAAAATTACCCGCTCCGGCCAAAGCGTCCCCCCCGGCGACGAAATCCGCCACCAAAAACACTCCGCCTAAGTCCCGACGCATTCGATGGGGCCGCGTGGCGGCATTGGCGGCCGGCGTCGTGATTTTAGCCGGGGCCGGTTTTAGCGGCTATGAATTCGTCAAAGCGGCGCGCAGCTTGCCGCAAATTACCAATTTGGTCGCCTTGAATGCCGCCGGTCAAGATTCGGTGGTCTATGATCGCTTTGGCCAGCCGGTCGCCACCTTGCACTTAAATACCAATCGCATCGATGTCCCCTTAAACGCCATCTCCCCGAACATGCAACATGCGATTGTCGCGATTGAAGACCATAATTTTTACCGGAATGACGGATTCGATATCCGATCCATCTTCCGGGCCGCTTTTGTTGACCTGACCCACCGAAGTGCCCTGCAGGGGGCTAGTACCATCACCGAACAGTTGGCCAAAACGTTATATCTGCACGACAATCACACGTTGACGTACAAGATTCAGGAGTTTTTGCTGGGATTGGAACTGGCCCGGCATTATTCCAAGCCGCAAATCTTGGACATGTACCTCAACGAAGTGTACCTGGGCGACGGTGCCTATGGCGTGGATGCGGCGGCCAAAGCCTATTTTAACGAAACCCCGAGCCAACTCACCCTGCCGCAGGCGGCACTTTTGGCCGGGTTGCCGCAAGCCCCGTCCTTGTACGATCCCCTGACCAATTATCAATTGGCTAAACAGCGCCAATGGCAGGTGCTGCAAGCGATGGTGAAATGGGGCTATATTACGCCCCAAGAAGCCACCCAAGCCTATCATGCCTCGTTGGGCTTATCGCCCCAAACCGTGGCCGCCAACACCACGATCTTTCCCTATCCCTGGTACATTCAACACGTCATTCATCTCTTGGAGGGCCAAGGCTTCACCCCGCAAGAAATCTATGACGGCGGGCTCAAAATCTATACCGAGCTTGATCCCACCGTCTATAACATCGCCCAAAACGCGGTCGATTATTGGATGAACTACAATTTTGGCGTCTCCCCGCGCACGTACCCGTACCATCAGGCGGCCGTCGTGGTGGAAGATCCGCACACCGGCGCGGTCTTGGCCGAAATCGGCGGGCGAAACTATGTACCGTTTGGCGAGGACTACGCGATTGACGCCAAGCGCTCGACCGGATCGTCCATCAAGCCTTTAATTGATTACACCCCGGCGTTGGTTAAAGGGTATACCCAAATGTCGGTCATCCAAGACGTGCCGATTTTTCAAAATGTCGACGGGCAAGCGTGGTGGCCTAAAAACGACGACCACATCTATCGCGGCTATATGACCCTGCGGGATGCTCTGGCCATCTCCGACAATGACGTGGCCGTGCACCTGTTGCATGATATCGGTCTCAATTACGGGTTTAATTTTGCCGTGCAGAAATTCGGCTTGCCGTTGCCCGCCAGCGACCTGCAACTGGGGGCGGCCATCGGCGGACTGAATACCGGGGTCAACGTCTATGAGATGACGCAGGCGTTTGCCACCTTCCCCAACCAAGGTGTGCGCATGGCGCCGCTCTGGGTCACCAAAGTGGTTGCGCCCACCGGGGCCGTCCTCTATCAAGATACGCCTCATGGCACTCCCGAATTTAGTGCCCAGATCGCCTATATCATGACCAACATGATGCAGCGCGTGTTAAACCCCACACCCCTCCCCGGTATCGGTCCGGGCGCGTACCCGACCGGCATGAGTCTCGGCATCGGCCGACCCGCGGCCGGCAAAACCGGTACCAACAACGGGCAAGCCGACGCCTGGTTTATCGGCTATGAACCGCAACTGGTGGTCGGCGTCTGGGAAGGGAATCGGTTAGGCGAGTTTCCGCAATATACGATTCATGGCCAAGCCGCCTTTGGGGACGTCGCCGCCGGTCCGATTTGGCAGTCGATAATGGAACAGGTGAACCAAGCCGAGAACATCCCGGCGGAAAATTTCCCCCGGCCCAGCGGACTGGTCTATGTGCCGAACATCAGCATTACCTCCGGCAAAATTGCCGGCCCCAATTGCCCGCCGAATGACATCGAAGGGGCCTGGTTCATTCAAGGGACCCAACCGACCACAATTGGTCACACGCACATTAAAGTCAAAGTGGTCGCGGCCAATCCGAAACTCTTATGGCAGCCCGGCTGCGGTCCCGCCATCCAATCCGTCTTTTTAAAACCCGAGTCGGATTGGCATTCCGGAGTCCCGTTGCCGTGGGATCATATTTTCTGGCCGCCGACGCAATCGTGTACGCCCGGCCAATCGCCGTCACCCAGCCCGAGCGGGACCCCCAGCAGCACGTCCGCCACGTCGAGCAGCCAAAGCTCGACCGGTCCGGGACCTGTTCCACCCTCGGCCACATTGGCGCCGCCGCCTCCGAGCGGGACCCCGAGTCCCGGCACCACCACCAAAAATTCGGGATAACCCCATATACACCATGAAGGCCCGCTCCCCGGACGGGGGCGGGCCTTTGACGACTACCGAAAGACTTTTTAGGATTGCGTTTGACTCTCCTGCTCCACCAATTGCCGCAGCAACTGGCGTGCAGCCTGCTGTTCCGCCTCTTTTTTGCTCCGGCCGATGGCGCGTAATTTCGGTTCGCCGTTGACCGCCACTTCCACCTCAAAGGTTTTGGCATGATCGGGCCCATAGGAGCCCACGACTTGATATTGCGCTTCCCATCCGTGCCGCCGAAGCCACTCGTTTAGCGCCGTCTTGTGATCGCGCCCGGCTTCTCGACCTTCGAGGGAATTGAGCGCAAACGCCATCGTCTCCAATACGAACTGACGCGCCACATCAAACCCTTCGCTCAGATAGACCGCCCCAATCACGGCTTCCATGGCATCGGCCAATAACGAGGGTTTATACCGGCCGCCGCTGCGCTCTTCGCCACGCCCCAACAATAATCGAGGACCTAGATTCCAACTGACGGCCGCTTCCGCCAACGTTTCTTCGCAAACAATGGCGGCGCGGGCCTGGCTCAACTGACCCTCGCTCCAGGCAGGATTTTGCCGGTATAGCCATTCGGTGACCACGAGTTGCAATACGGCATCCCCTAAAAATTCCAGCCGCTCGTTATGAATTTCCTTGCGATACCCTTCGTTGGCATACGAGGAGTGGGTCAAGGCCTGGCGTAACAGCGCCGCATCGTGAATGAACTCTTCCAGAGGCCGGTCAAACGCCATCGCTAAATCTCCCGTGCAATAAGGCTGGCGTTTTGCCCGCCAAACCCGAACGCATTGGACATCACGGCGCGTAACCGACGCGCTTCCGGTCGGTTCGGCACGTAATAAAGGTCGCAATCCGGGTCGGGGTTCTCCAAGTTGATGGTCGGCGGCACCGTCTGATGTTGTAACGCCAAAATCGACGCAATAAACTCGACCGCACCGGCGGCCCCTAACAAGTGCCCGGTAGACGACTTGGTGGAGGATACCGCCAAACGGTAGGCGTGGTCCCCAAAGACCCGCTTAATCGCCATGGTTTCGGCAATGTCGCCTTTTGGCGTCGACGTCGCGTGGGCATTAATATAGTCAATCTCCGAGGGCACCAACCCGGCATCGGCTAACGCCCGCTGCATCGCCAACCCGGCACCGATCCCTTCCGGATGAGGCTCCACCACATGATAGGCGTCGGACGAACGTCCATACCCGGCGAGTTCCGCATAAATCCGGGCGCCGCGCCGTTGAGCGTGATCCAACCGTTCGATCACGAGAAAGCCGGCGCCTTCTCCCATCACAAACCCGTCCCGATCACGGTCAAACGGACGGCTGGCATGCCGGGGATCATCGTTCCGGGTGGAGGTCGCTTTCATCGCGCAAAATCCCGCAAACGCCAAGGGAATTAACGCCGCTTCGGTGCCCCCGACCAGCATCACGTCCGCTTCACCGTGTTGGATAATCCTCAGCCCTTCGCCAATCGCATTGCCGGACGAGGCACAGGCCGTCACCACCGTCTCGTTGGGGCCTAACAAATTAAACCGAATGGCTAATTGGCCGCCGGCAATGTTGCTAATCATTTTGGGAATAAAGTACGGTGTCACGCGTGAGGGACCCCGTTCCAGCAAAACCGCGTGCTGCTCGGTTAGCGTGTGCATGCCGCCGATGCCATTACCCACAATCACGCCGGCCCGCGTCGGATCGACCTGATCGGCGATCTTGGCGTCGTCCCAGGCATCTTGCGCCGCTCCAATCGCCAGTTGGACAAAGCGATCCATGTGCCGGATGTCCTTGCGGTCCAAATATTTCTGGGGATCAAAATTGTGGACTTGGGCGGCAATCCGGGTCGGATATTCCGACAGATCATACTCTGTCATTAAATCCACCGCGCTGACGCCTGAAGTAATTCCTTGCCAGAATTCCTCCAGCCCATGACCAGACGGCGTGATAACCCCCATCCCGGTAATGACCACACGTTCCATGGAAATAAACTGGTCCCCTCTCTCAATGGAGATAAAGTCCCTCACGGGACTTTTCTCTCTTTACGAATTTTCCCGAATATATTCCACCGCGTCATTCACGGTCGAGATTTTTTCGGCCTCGTCATCCGGTATTTCCAACCCAAACTCTTCCTCCAAGGCCATAATCAACTCCACGATGTCGAGCGAATCGGCACCCAAGTCATCAATAAACGACGCTTCCGGCGTGACCTCCTCTTCTTCCACACCCAATTGATCCACGATAATTTCTTTCACTTTGTCAAAAATCTCTTCTTTGGTCGCCACTGTGTTCACTCCTCCAATTTGTTCGCTGCCCGGGTCCCCGCCGTTGGTCAATCCATGACCAGTCCGCCATCCACCACGAGGGTTTGTCCCGTGACATAATCTGCTTGAATAAAATACCATACGGCGTCGGCTATGTCTTCCGGACGTCCCGCACGGCCTAAGGGTACTTGTTCGACCAACGCTTGGTAGGCGGGCTTTGACATCCCTTGCGTTAAATCGGTGTCAATAATGCCCGGCGCCACCACGTTGACGGTAATGTTACGGGACGCCAGCTCACGCGCCACTGCCCGCGAAAACCCGATGATGCCGGCTTTGGCGGCCGCATAATTGGCTTGCCCCGCATTACCCAATATGCCCGCAATGGAGGAAATATTGACAATCCGCCCATAACGCTGCTTAACCATCGGTTTTGCCGCCGCTCGCGTACAATAAAACACGCTGGACAAATCGGTTTGAATCACGTCCGCCCAGTCTTCAGAGCGCATCCGAAGCAACAGGGTGTCGCGGGTGATGCCCGCATTATTGACTAAAATGTCGAGGCGTCCCCAACGTTCAACGACGCTGTCGATCAACTGTTGCGCCTCGTCCTGACGCGATACGTCGGCCGGAAGCAACAGGCTTTCGCTCCCCTTCGCCTCAATGAGCGCGGCCGTTTCTTGCGCCGCCTCGGCCTGTCCCCGGTAATTGACCGCAACCCGGATACCGGCTTCGGCCAATCGAACCGCAATGGCCCGGCCAATACCGCGGGATGCTCCCGTTACCAAGGCCACCTTGTCCCGCCACTGCATTGATCATCCTACTTTCCTTGGATTGCCAGGGTTGGCTGGGGCTGGCCACCGCAATTCGTTGCTATTATAGCCTCCGACCTATGCCAGTTCAAGTGCCCGGGCCAGCCCGGCCGGGTCTTCCACCGAGACCACGGTCCGCCCCCGATCAATCTTTTTCAACAAATTAGCTAAACTCTTACCGGGCCCCAATTCGATGAACGCCTCCGCCCCGAGGCTAATGGCCCGCCTGACGCCGGCTTCGAATTGTACCGGACGATAGACTTGAGCGACGAGCCGCGATCGGATTTCTTCCGGATCGGTACACGGTTCGGCGTCCACGTTGGCAATCACCGGAAACTGAGGGGGACGGATCACGACGGTGGCCAGCGCGTCGGCAATCACTGCGCCGGCCGGTTCCAGCAAGCGGGAATGAAACGGGGCCGATACCGGCAACCGAATCGCCTTACCGCCCTGGGCCCGAATCAACTCTTCCGCCCGCTCAAGTCCCCGAATCAACCCGGAAATGACAATTTGTCCGGGGGCGTTAAAATTGGCGGGATCAACCGCCCCGACCGACGAGGCGTCTTGACAAATCACTTCCACCGTTTCCGGGTCCAACCCCAATACCGCCGTCATCCCACCGTGGCCAAGCGGTACCGTATGTTGCATCGCACGACCCCGTACCCTAGTGACCCGCACCGCGTCGGCAAAATCCAGGGCCCCGGACGCCACGTACGCCGAATACTCTCCGAGTGACAATCCTAATCCCACCCGGGGTCGGAAATCCCCGCGATGGGCTAAAAATGTCCGCCAGGCGGCTATACTGACGGTCAAAATGGCGGGCTGTTGTAGCTCCGTTTCTTCCAACCGCGCCGCCGGGCCCTCAAAAATCACTTGGGATAACCGATAGCCCAACGCCTCGTCGGCTTCCTCAAAAGTATGTCGGGCTTCGGGGTAGGTATCATGGAGAAGGCGCCCCATGCCGACCGTCTGCGAGCCTTGCCCCGGAAACATAACCGCCCAGGCCGTCATACGGTGCGCCCTCCCGGCGTACCCCACCGAATCACGGTTGCCCCCCAGGTCAATCCGGCGCCAAACGCCGCCAACACGACCACCTGGCCCGGTTGGAGTTTGCCCGCTTCTCGTGCCTCTCCCAGGGCTAACGGAATCGAGGCCACTGAGGTGTTGCCGTACCGTTCGATATTACTGACCACTTTGTCGACGTCGAGATCAAACTGACGCATCGCCGCATCGATAATCCGCTGATTGGCTTGATGCGGAACCAGCAGATCCAGGTCCTCCACCGTCAGCCCGGCTACCGCCAAACTTTTTTCCACGGCATCCGGCATCGCTTTCACCGCAAACCGAAAGACTTCATTGCCGTTCATTTTTAAATAGTGCAGGCGGTTTTCCACGGTTTCGGGACTGGCCGGCTGTTTCGAACCGCCAGCCGGCAACGACAGGAGCTCGCCACCCCGACCGTCGGCATTCAGGTAGGATCCCAAAATCCCGTAGGTGTCGGTTTCATAGGCCTCCAACACCACCGCCCCGGCCCCGTCGCCAAACAACACCGCCGTCGAGCGGTCCTGATAATCGGTAATCGCACTCAACTTGTCGGCCGCGACCACCAATACCCGCCGATAGACCCCCGCTTCAATCATCGCCGCCGCCATCGCCAAGGTGTAAATCCAGGCGGTACATCCTGCCTGTACATCGACACCGGGAATCGGCTTTGACGTCAGACGCGCCTGGATGCGAGCCGCGGTCGACGGAAATATGGTATCCGGCGTATTGGTGGCCACGAATATAAATTCCATCTCGTCTATCGAACGGCCAGCTTCCCGAAGCGCCTGTTGCACAGCCGGCACCGCCAAGTCGCTGGTGGCCACGTCGGGATCGGCAATGTGCCGTTCCCGGATTCCGGTCCGTGACACGATCCACTCGTCCGACGTCTCCATCATGTGTTCCAAATCCTGGTTGGTCAGTATCCGCTCAGGAACGTAAGTCCCGAGACCCGTGACCACTGCCCGTTGCTTCATGCTTGGCTCCTTCCTGTATGCGCTGCCGAATGCGCTCATGGGTGTCTTTGCCGGCGTAATCCG
Organism: Sulfobacillus acidophilus DSM 10332; assembly: GCA_000237975.1. Taxonomy (GTDB): domain Bacteria; phylum Bacillota; class Sulfobacillia; order Sulfobacillales; family Sulfobacillaceae; genus Sulfobacillus_A; species Sulfobacillus_A acidophilus. The sequence goes on from CP003179.1 coordinate 2,416,011, forward strand.
CCGCCATTTCGATCGTCCGGGCAAAGGCCCGCGCTTCGCTGGATCCATGGCATTTATAGACCAGCTGATTTAACCCGAGGAGCGGAGCTCCCCCTTGATCCTGGTAGTCGAACCGGCCTTTCAGCCGCGTTAACCCGGATTTTAACAAGAGAGCGCCTAATTTGGCCTGCCACCCCCGGGTCAGCTCTTGGCGAACCTCCCGAAAAATGTCCCGAGCAACCCCCTCAATGGCTTTCAGGGTGATATTGCCGGAAAACCCGTCCATAATCGCCACGTCTGCGTGGCCTTGCATCAATTCACGGGGCTCGAGATTCCCGATAAAGTGAATATCGGGATCGCTCTCCAGTTTGGCATAGGCTTGCCGCACCACTTGGGGACCCTTTTCGGGCTCCACGCCGACGTTCACCAACGCCACCCGTGGGGACGAGATGCCATACACTTCCTGGCAATATAAGGAACCCATAACCCCGTATTGATATAACTGGTGGGCTGTCGGATCCAAATTGGCCCCCACATCCAACATGAGGACGCCCCAACTATGAAAGGTCGGCAAAATGGCGCTCAACGCCGGACGCTCGATTCCGGGCAAACGCCCGAGAATGAAGAGGCCGGCCGCCATCAAGGCCCCCGTGTTGCCGGCCGAGATCGCCGCCACCGCCTTGCCCTCGTCCACCAGGCGAATCGTCTTCACTAAAGACGAATCCCGTTTTTGACGCACCGCCTGCACCGGGGCTTCGGCCGTTTCAATGACTTCGCTGGCGTCGACCCAGCGAACGCGCGGTTCGGCTTGGATGCGCTCCCACCAATCGGCCGCCAGTTGCTCCCGATTGCCCACCAGCCACACTTCTAAATCCGGGCGCCGGGAAATAGCCTCCAAAGCACCGCCAATCGGGGCATCGGGTGCATGGTCGCCGCCCATCGCATCTACGGCTATGTTCATCTTGGTGCTCCTCCCTCAGCCCAGTCGGGCGACGCCGCCGTCATCGCCACCACCACAAATTTGGCTCGAAAGACAGGCACATCGCCCACCCGGCTGACGACCAGCACCACCCAGCGAGGGCCCAGATGCCGGAGCACTTCGGCGGTTGCCACAATCCGTTCGCCGGCCCGGACCGGTTTTTTAAACTTCGCGTTCACCAATCCGGTTAACACCACGTCGCCGTCAACCACCGCAATCGCCAACGAGTCCGCTTGCGCAAACATAAAATGACCGCGCAAGATGCCGTTGCGTTCAAAAGCCATGTCCGGCGTGGTATCCAAAATCGAACGCCCGAACCGCCCCAGTTGCAAATCCACCAAATCACCCACCATTTCTTGCCGGTTTAAAGACCGTAACTGGTGAATGGCTTGACGGGCTAGCCCTTGAGTGCGCAAGCGCAGTTCCGGAATTCCTAACTGAAACCGGTCGAGTCGAATCGTCGGCACACTCACGCCGAAATAACGGGCTAATTCCTCATCCGTTTGCAGCGGATCGTCTTGAATTCGTTGGAGCAGCTGACGCTGCCGTTCCGCACGCCCCAACCTCGCCATGATATCCCTTCTTGCCGTGTATCCGAGTTGATAATATCACTAAGTCATAATACCAGACCACAAAAATTCCATGGCCAGGCCATGGAATTTCTCGTCATTAATCTTGATGTTGTACCACAATGCGACCGTTGTAATAGCCGCAATGGGGACACACGTGGTGCGGCAACCGATCCTGGTGGCACCGGGGGCACTCGACCCAGTTCGGTGCCGACAATTTCCATTGGGAACGGCGCTTGCGCGTGCGCGAACGCGATAACTTATGCTTCGGTACGGCCATGACAGGTTCTCTCCAATCCTAGGATTCCGGCTCCGATGGTGGTGACCACCGGGCGAGCGCCGCCCAGCGGCTGTCGGGTTCGGGCTGACAATCGCAGTGACCCCAATTTAAATTGGTTCCGCACCGGGGACAAAGCCCTTGGCACTCCTCATGACAGACCGCCCGAATCGGCATGCTGACCCCCACCGCATCGGCGACCATTTCATCCAGAAAAATTTTGTCACCCACATAACGTGAGTAATCCAATAACGGGTCGTTTTCGCCAACTTCCTCGCGAAATTGTTCGGTGGCGGAAAACGGAACCTCCAGTGGGAAGGGTTCCATGCACCGAGCGCAGATTGCCTCCACCTGGGCTGTTCCGGAGACTTCCACCAATAAATTCCCGCCGCCGGTATTGCGCACGGTAACGAACACAATCGCCGGGCCTTTGAGCGGAAAATCCAACCGCTCTTGGGTCGCTTCCGGCCATGGTTCGTGAATTTCGGCAGTTTCTTCCCGACCCGCCCATTTTTTTACATCGGAGACGCGCACAAACATTATTCCACCTCACGACACTTTTTCAAGTATAGCGATACCGCCAAGCGCCTGTCAATTTGTCTAGTGTGATCCGGGCGGGACATCCTAATGCGCCGAAGACAGCGGAACCTGCCGTTTGGTGTCATAACGCCCCAACACGGTGGGAAACAGGACGACGTAGGCCAATTGCAAGCCGGCGGCAACCAGAAAGGGAATGGCCAACGACCCTCGGGCGATGAGCCAGCCCCCCAAGGCCGGACCTAACGCATTCGGAAGACTCCACGAAGCCGCATTCAAGCTGCTGGCAAAACCGCGCCGCTGATCGCGGACCAGATTGACGCTAAACGCCTGCCGGGCCCCGGCCGATCCCCGATTGACAATCGAGCGGACCAGATAGAGTACCGCCGCCCACACGAAAGAGGGCATGAAGGGTAAGAGCACCAACAGCAGTACCCCCAATAAGCGGGGTAAGATAATGGCCCGCACCAGCCCCACCTGTTCCGACAAATGACCAATAAACCAGGAGGAAATCCCCGTCAAAAAGAACGTCAGCGCATAAACCGGCCCTATCGCATCCGGCCCCACGCCAAATCGGACATTAAACCAGTATGGTAACAAAGGCGCCACCAAACCCACACCCAAAGCATTAATCATGTTGACCACAGTCAGTAATAAAAGGGCCCGGTTTTCCTGATGGACCAAGGCTTTTTCGGCGGTGGGCGCTTCCGCCGACGACGGATCCCCTCGTTTCGCGGTCGGTTTGACTTCCGTCAAGGTATAAATTTGTATCCAGTTCACCACCGCCACGACCAAGGTGAGCCAAAATACCGGCAGATATTGGCGGGCGCCGGCCGCTCCCGGGACTATATGAATAAGGCCGGCCGCCAACAAAGACCCCAGACCCATTCCCCAAAATTGCAATCCGGCATTGAGACTAAAGATAAGCCCGCGCCGCTCACCCGGTACCGATTGGGCTAACCAGGCCTGTTCGGCCGGTGCAAATGGCCCCGAAGCCCCGTTGGCCCCGCGACCAAACCCGAATAAAATGGCGACCGTCGCCAGCACTCCGACGGCCGGATCGACCAAGATCGCCAGTGTTCCCAGGATGAGGCCGACTTCATAAATCAAAAGGAACGTGCGTCGCCCGACGCGATCGCTTAACGAACCGACAATGAGGCCCAATCCTGCGCCGATAAGGCCGGCCGCCATCAACAAAACGCCGACTTCGGCCGCCGTCCAATGACGAGCCCGCAAGTAAAGGGTAAAATCGACCGCCAGCGCTCCCTGCGCCACACTCCGCAAAAACCGGGTGGCAATCAGCCGCCGCGCCACCGGGTTTAATTCACGCCATTTAACCCCGTTCATGAGTCGGTCCTCCCCTCGCCTGCCCGCTGAGCACGGATTCCAAAAGACGTGTCAAGGCCTCGACTTCCTCCGCAGACAACACGCCGAGCAACTCGGCCACCCGTTGAACAAACGCCGTTTCGGCTTCGGCCAACACCAAGCGTCCGGAGTCGGTGAGTTCCACTTGCACCATCCGCAAATCGTGCGGCAGACCTCGACGGGCAATCCATCCCGCCGTTTGCAATTTATCCAGCATTTGCGTGACGCCCGGAGACGACAGCCGTAAAAGCTCTTTCAGTTCGGACACCGTACGCGGTCCCGCTTTCAACTTCAGCATCAACCGCAGTTGGGGCCGTGAGAGCGCGCCATACTTTCCACCTAAAAGATCTTGTAATTGAATCAGGTAATCCGCCAAAACCCCCAGGGGTTCCATCCGTGACGCCTCCTCTCCCTCAGCATAGCGCGGATCGCCCAAATATGTAAGTAACCAAGTTATCTTTTGGCTAAAAAATTACAGTCGCCCGCGTCGTACGGCGGCGAGAAAAAGCCCCGCGGCCAAGACCAGCGTAACCACAAAGGCATACGTCCCGAAGGGTAACCCGGGCAAGTGCGTCAATTGCTGTCGGCGAACCACCCAAGCCGTGCCTAAGACGACCGCCCCCAGCAAAAACGAGAGGGCGATGCGGTTGGCCAGTTTTTCCCAGTGCCATAAAATATGATCCATATTCCGATGTTCCAAAACAATCCGCACCTCGCCACGCGACAAGGTGGCCAACGTACGTTCCAGCTCCCCCGGTAAGGCCATGAAAGACGCCAGACTCCGACGACCGGCACCCAATGCGGGGCCGAGCCAATTCCGGGGATCCAGCCGCTGCCGAATCAGTTCGAGAGCCATCGGTTTACCCAATTCCACCAAGGAAAAGGCGGGATCCAGCTGGCGTACCACCCCATCGAGAATGACGGCGGTCCGAGCCAAGAGCAAATATTCCGAGGGCACTTGCAGATGATGGCGACGGGCCACGCGGAAGATATCCGATAACGCTTGGCCTACCGGAAACGATCCCAGTTGAGCTTCATAGTAACGGTGCCGTAACCGTTCAATGTCCCGAATCAGACGCATGCGATCGGTTTGCCAGCGGTTTCCGTTCATGGCCATCAACGCGTCGGCCACGAGCTCCGAATCGCCTTGAGCCAATCCCAAAACCAAATCGACCGAATGGTGACGCATGACCCGGGACAATACGCCCACCAGTCCCCAATCCAGAAAAATTAACCGCCCCTCGGCATCAAGATGAATATTGCCGGGATGAGGATCGGCATGAAAAAATCCTTGTTCAAATATTTGCCGGTAAATCACCGCCACCAATGTTCGCGCCAACTGCCGGGGCTCCCGCCCTGTCCGGGCCAATGCCGCACCGTCGGTAATCTTCTCTCCCGGGAGATCCTCTAACACCAATACCGACGAACGGGTCAACGACCAAATCACCTCGGGCACCACCACCTCGTCCGAATCGGTTAAATTCGCCCGTCCGGTGTCGGTGTTCCGGGCTTCAATCGTAAAATCCATCTCCTCGCGCAGAGCGGAAATGAGCTCTTCCACCACCTCCGTCAGCTGCGCCTCTTGGGCCCAAGGCCAACGATGTTCCGCCAACTCGGCCAACGTCCGCAAAATGCGGAAATCCGCCTCCGATTGTTCGACAATCCCCGGGCGACGCACTTTAACCACGATGGCACGTCCATCGGCTAAACGAGCCCGATGAACCTGCCCAATCGACGCAGCCGCCAACGGCTCCGGATCCACATGCTCCACCAAAGTGGAGTAATCGGCGCCCCATTCGCTCGCCAGAATACCCGTCACCTCGGCAAAATCGAACGGCGGCACGTCATCTTGCAAGTGTTCCAACGATTGGACGACGTCCGGCGGCAACACGTCCGATCGGGTCGAGGCTAGCTGCCCGAGTTTAATGTAGGTTGGCCCCAAATCGGCCAGGACCAATCGTAACCGTTCCGGCCAGCGGGCATCTATCGACGGCGCCGGTGATTGACGCATCCGCCAGCCCCAAGGCAAATGTCGACTTAAGCCTAAGCTGTCGAGAACAAAGAAAAACCCGTGCCGACCCAAAATCTCGGCAATTTGGCGATAGCGGCCCCAGGTGTGCCAATCCCATCTCACGAAAGCTCATCCCTCGTCTCAAAGGTCCCCCGGCGCACCGGCCGGCCCTCGTGGACCATGAGCCGCCCGCCTGCGACGACGGATAGAATGCGGGTCCCGTCGGTCATGACCCAATCGGCCCGTGCTCCCGGGCCCAAGAAACCGACATCCGGCAAACGCAGCATGGACGCCGCATGCCGGGTTACCGGGCCCAGCGCTTCCGACCATTCCCAACCCAAGTCCTGATGAAGACCCCGAACAGCTTGCCAGAGAGTCAGCGGAGACCCCACCCCCATTTTGATTAGCTGACCCCGATCATTAAAGAGCGGCGCCGAGCCCCCCGCGTCGCTACTAAACGTAACATGCGACCACAAAACGCCCGCGTCGCGAACCAGTTGGGCCGCCGCCACCGGCCCTACAGCCGTCGGATCGTCCGGCTCCGGCATAATCCCTGTGGTGATGTCGAGAAGTCCCCCTTGCCGCCCCCAAGCCACCGCATCGTCCAAAAGCTCTCGATGCCGATTGACGTGGGTCGGCACAATCGTTTCCATCGGCACGTCAGCCGACTCGATCACGGCTCGTAAAGGCTGGAGACGACGTGGCCCGTCGCCGATATGGCAATGGAGCACCCCCGCCTTCCCGCCCAGTAAGCCGCCCACTCGGGCCTCCCCGGCTAATTGAGCCAATTCCCGATCGCTTGGATGGCTCCCCCGATGGTCCGATACGGCAATTTCCCCGACGCCGATGACCCGATCAATCAAAATCAAATCATTACGAGCGGAATCGGTGATCGTCCGGGTCGGCACTTGATAGGCCCCCGTGAAAATCCACGCGTTGATCCCCTCAATGGTGAGCGCCCGCGCTTTCGCCAACAACCCCTGGACCGAGCGGGTCGTCCCATCCGTGCCCAAAAGCCCCACCACGGTGGTAATCCCTGCCTGTGTGAGCTGACTCAGGGTCAATTCGGGCGTGCGGTATTGCGGACCGCCTTCGCCCCCGCCGCCGGCAATATGTACATGGCCATCAATAAACCCGGGGAAAATGAAAAGACCCCGGGCGTCAATGACCGGACCGTCGGCCCACGAAGGCCACGCCAGGTCGGCTCCCATAGCCACAATGCGATCGCCGACGGCCAAAATGTCCCCGACACCCGCAAATTCCGGGGTGTAAAGCGTTCCCGACTTGAATAAGATCGCCGATACGGTCACTGACTATTTCCACTGCCCTTCTCGCCTTGACCTAATACCAGTTCAATCTTCTTGGCGATTTCCTGACTTTGTTGGATGACACTCCGGAGTTTCTTCAAATTCGCTTCCAACTCCTGACTCAACTCATATTGCGCTTGCGTCAGAACCTGCGCCACCGTCTCCGCCGAGGTTTGGTTAACCGCCAGCGATCCGGTGTTCTGGCTCTGACTCCGGTTTTGATTCTGACTCGGGTTCTGACTTTGGGTTTGGTTTTGCCCCCCGGTCTGGCCGCGTTGGAGGATTTGACGCACCTTTCGCGGGAGTGACGATCCGCCGTTCCCGCCACTGTCGGACGACCCGTCGGCGGAAGAACCCGAGGCCCTTTGGATTTCTTGGCGAATCATTTGTTGTAATTGTTGCCGCGTCAGCCCCCCGCTTGATCCGGAACCGGACGAGCCGCCGCCGTTGGCTTGGGATTGAGACTGGCCGTCGTTTTGGTTTTGGCCGTTTTGATTCAACGCTTGCCGAATCATCTCTTGCAATTGTTGCCGCGTCAGGCCGGACGTGTTGTTGCCGCCCGTTTGTCCCGCCCCCCCGGTATTCGCCGTATTGTTCGTGTCGGTCACCTGATTCGCGTTTTGGGCCTGTTGCTGCAATAGCTGAATTTCTTGTCGGATGAGATCGCGGAGCGACGTCTGGTCTGATGCGCTCCCGGAGTTATTGCCGCGACGTTTGACTTGCGCTTTTTGGCTTTGACCCTGGCTATTGTTAGCCATACCCAAGCCTCCTTTGCCTCCCTGGCTGGTGAAGTTTGGGAGTAGTATGACCGACCGATGGCGAATTTATCAGAAAGTCGGGGTGTCGTTCCGGAAAGGGCGCACCCGCACCGTCTTATTAACTGGTAGCTGCCTGAATGTCGTGGAGCGCCTGGCTAAGCGTCGCGACCGGATAGATTTTCATCGGGTAACCCATGCGCGACGCCATGGCTTTGGCTTTCGGATAGTTGGCCACCGGACAGAGGAAAATGCGTGCCCCGGCCCGATATACGGTAACCACCTTTTGAGCTACTCCGCCAATCGGCTCGACTTGGCCGTTCGGCAAAATCTCCCCCGTCCCTGCGACCACCTGGTGATGCGCAATGTCCCGCCCGGTAATTTGATCGTAGATTTCCAGGGCAAACATCATCCCCGCGCTCGGACCGCCGATGTTGTTGGCTTTAATGGTTACCGGACGCGGTACCACCGGCTTTTGTAAGGCCGTAATGGCGACGCCGATGGCCGGCGCCGGATCGAGCGCGATGTGGGTGGTTCTGACCCGCACCACCCGCAAAACCCCATGGCGCCGGACCGTAATCGAGACCCACTGACCCACCTTATAGTGCTGCTCCATGATCGCGCGCACTTGATTCGGCGAAGTCACCGGATAGGGCCCGATTTGCACGATTAGGTCGCCCTGTAGAATCTTATTGAGGGCGGTTCCCGTCTTTAACACGCCCGTCACTAACGCCCCCGGCACGGTCACAATTTTGGCCGGCAAGCCTGCCAGCCGTTCTCCGGCAACCTCCGCCGCCCATTGGCTTTGCTGCATCATATTTAAATTGAGTTGCACATACTGGTTCATGTTGAGGCCCCCGAGGGCTTGCTGAATCGGCAAAAATTCCACCGTCGGGTTAAAGTGGTTGACCAAATATTGGAATTCGCTGGCCGGTCCGAGATCCACCGCGACCATGAGCAGCTTACCCGGCCCGGGCGGATGCCCCCCTTTGACATGGACCATCTCCGCCAAGTTACCGGTAATCCCGGGAGAAATCATGACATACCCGCTGGGAATAAACCGCAACACCTCGACAATAATCGCCGCCAATGCGACAATCCACAAAAAACTGGCCCATCCACGCCGTTTCTTTTGCACTCTCATTCCTCCAATAAAGCCAGGATTTCCGGCAGGTGCGCTTGGCATGCGGCTTCCCCCGCCTGGATATAGTCTTCCACATGGGTAAACTCGGCATCCCGTACCGCTTGCAAGGCCGGTTCAATCACAACGTCCGCCTTCGTCGGCTGATACCGCCGTAACTCGCGCGCCATGATATCGAAGGTTTGAAATAAGATATCAAAGACTGAGCGGACTGTCGGCGAAAGATCGACGCCGACATCGACCGCCACGACCACGCCGTCCGCTAAACTTTCCGCCAAGGACACCGGAACCCTTCGCAAGACGCCGCCGTCAACCAAAATCCGCCCGTCTTTCACGTAGGGGCTGAACATGCCGGGAATGGAGGTGGTGGCCCGTACCCCTTCGGCCACCGAACCCGAGTCGATCACCACTTCTTCGCCTTTTTCGATATCCACCGCCACCACTTTTAGCGGCGGCCGACAATCCTCGAAATGTAACCCCCGGGTTAACAGGTTCATCATCCCTAACAGTTTTTGACCCCGCACCAACCCCATTTTCGACAACGAAAAATCAATCCAGTGACTGCGGCGGACGCCTTGGGCCAAATCTTCAATCATGTGACCGGCATACCCTGTGCAATAGAGCGCGCCAATGAGTCCACCCATGCTCGAACCCGCGATACCCAAAATGGGAATGTGATGCTGCTCGAGCACCTTGATGACCCCAATATGGGCAAACCCGCGCGCGCCGCCGGAGGATAGCGCCAGGGTAACCCCTTTTTTTGCCACAAGCTTCCCTCCTCTGCTGTCTATCATAACCATTTTTGGAAGAGGGTTCGGGATATTCCCGACAAGCCCCCCATATGGTAAACGGGGGGAAGACGATGGACACCCTACGCATCTTCAGCCGGATTGCGGCCGTCATACCCGGGCCAAACGTCGCGAGCCTACTCTTGGCGCTCCGCCAATCCCTGACGGCGGGAATCGGACTATGGTGGGAGCATTGGGTGCCGGTCTTATTTCCCGGCTATCTTTTGGCGAAATCCTTGAGTCAAGTGTTTCGCCGCCATCCGGCCCTTTGGATGCTGTGGGGCTTTTTGACCGCTCCGACCATCCCGGCCATGGTTTTGCTGGATCGCCGGCCCCATCCCGACTGGTCGAGCGTTCGTCCTATTTTATTGTGGAGCAACCTCTTTAATCCGCTGATGTTTCCCCGTCCGGAAGAAGGATTGTGGCTCGACGGATTTTTGTTGGTGGCGGCCGCTCTGCTCGTCCCGTGGCCGAAGTCCCCGTCCCCGCCGGCAGAGCCCGGTTGGATGGCCCGTCGTTGGATTTTGGATGCCATGAACTGGATGACGGTGTTCGGGGCCGCCGTCGTTGTCGGCCAGACGTTCGTGACGGCCTTTCCCTCACCCGTCAACGCCTGGTTCGATCCGTGGACCGCCCATTGGCTCGTCCCCCATTTGCACTGGACAGGGATTTTCTGGCTGGCTTGGGGCGGCGGCTGGGTGCTCGGCGTGCCCGTATGGTGGCGGATCCGGCTCCAATATGGGGCTCAACCGGCCGCCCAATTTGCCGGACTACGGGTGCTACAGGCCGGCATCGCTACGATCCTGTGGTACGTTGGCGGGCCCCTTCTAAAACTTTTTTAAGTTGTGCACGATTGTCGGCCACCGTGCGGCCGATATCTTGGAGTTCTTGGACCAGACCGCCCAAAATTTCGTCGGCATACTCAAGAGCCCCTTGCCGAAGGTCATGCGCTTTGACCTCGGCCTCGTGCAGAATTTGCCGGGCACGGGCTTCGGCCTCGCGAACACGCTCCCCGGGATCAAGGTCCGGTTCCGTCGGAAGCGATCCCCCCGGGGTCTCGTCCGCTGTCCTCCGGTCATCCAAAACCCAATTCGCCTGCCGAAAATCCTGGGCCAGGGCGTGGTGCAACTGGTCGACCAAGGTGCCGAGCGCCTCTTCGTCGACCAAAACGTGCCGAGACCACGGCACCCGTCGGCCTTGCCGCATCAATTCTTCGAGCCGCTCTAAAAGAGCCTTGACCTCGGCCAAAATCAATTCCGTGTCGGCCACCGTCTCACACTCCTTTTATTGACCGGCCCCAAAATGTTCTTTTAAGGCCAGATTGACCGAAGGTGGCACTAAGGCCGAGACATCCGCCCGATAGCTGGCCAGTTCTTTTATCAATGTGGAACTTAAATAGGCATGACTTTCATTCGTCAGCATAAAGATAGTTTCGAGGCCCGGCGAGAGTTTTTTGTTCATCAGGGCAATCTGAAATTCATAGTCAAAATCCAGTACCGCCCGGAGCCCTCGGATAATAATACGGATCCCGCGTCGTTCGGCATAGGTCACCAAGAGTTCATGACTTTCTTCCACGCTCACGTTCGGCAAATGGCTGGTGGCTTCCCGCACTAACCGCACCCGGGTCTCCGGATCAAATACCGGATGTTTGGCGGCATTGACGAAGACCGTCACCACTAAATGGTCAAAAATGCGACTCGCACGTTCAATCACGTCCAAATGCCCATTATGTAACGGGTCAAACGAACCGGGGTATAATGCCTGCGTTTTCATCTAATCCTGCCTTTCTGCCCAATAGCGCGTGACCGCGGTATCCCCGTACCGGCGCGTCTCACCCCGAAGCAACCCCGGTACTTCGCCCGGATCGGCTTTAGCCGCGTGTTCGATGACCACCTCGCCGGTGGATCCGATTAACGCGGCCAGGCGGCTTCGTACGATGCCGCTCACGCCTTGAGCCCAGGGCGGATCGCAGAATACCACGTCAAATCGCTGGTCTTCGTCGGCCCAGAGGTTGACCGCCTGTTCGGCCGTCATCGCCACCAACCGCACCCGCGGGTCAAAGCCTAGGTGCCGGATATTGTGGCGAATCGCCGCACGGGCCTTTTTGTCGGGTTCCACCACGACGGCCTCCCGTGCTCCCCGAGACACCGCTTCCAGGGCCATCGCGCCACTTCCGCCGTACAGATCCAAAAACCGGGCGGACTCTATACGGCGCTGCCAAATATTAAATAAAGCCTCGCGAACCCGCTCGCCGGTCGGCCGGGTACTCATGCCCCGGGGCGCAACCAAACGGTGGCCGGAAGCTTGTCCTCCCACGATCCGCATCCCGCCCCACCTCCCTCTTATTATCGCCAGAATCCGGGATGCCGTCTACCGTCATCCCGGCGCGCGGAGGAGTTGGGCCAGCGGAACCAATCGATAGCCCTCCGCGCGAAAACTCTCGACCGCCACCGTGAGCGCCAATCGCAGCGGGGCGGCGGGCGGCTCGTCGGAAATGGCCAGAATCACGCCCGGGCCGGCATGCGCCAATAGCCCTTCCAACAAATGCCGGTCTGACGCGGCGGAGGCAATATAATGGCCCGGAGTCCAGAGGACGACATGAAGGCCGAGACGGGCGGCCAGCCGAATCACCCGGGCATCGACGGCGCCATAGGGGGGACGCAAAAAATACGGGCGACGGCCGGTCGCTTGACGAATAGCCGCCAGCGAGGCGATCAAGTCCCGCTCGTCTTGCCGGGTGGTATGGGTCGTCAGGTTAATATAGCCGAACGTCTGACTTTCAACGGTCATGCCGTCCCGCGTGGCTAATCCCCACCAGGTCCGGGGCGGTCCACTGACAAAGAAGGTGACCGGTACCTTGAGTTGCACAAATAACGGCAACAACCGATCCGGATCGCCTCCCGTTCCGGTATCCACCGTGATGGCCATCCAGGGCCACCGGGGAGAACCTTGGCGCAATACCCCGATTGATGCCGCCGGCGGCTGACGGCGAGACGGAAAAAACCCGCCGACATTGATCGCGGCCAATAGAAGGGCAAGCCCTATCCGCCAACGACTCCGCCAGCTTGCCGGTAACCCGTCGTGGCTCACGAGCGGGTCGTGCCCCATAAAATAAACGCCACGCCAAGCCCGATCCAAAAAATTTTAGCCACCGGCACGCGGCTTGCCGCCAGCCCGGCAATCCCCAGCAGCATGGTCGTGGTCAATACCAAGGGTCCGGCCATACCCAAAAAACCGTTAATCCGGATGGCCATATCCAACCGGGCATAGCGCCACATCAAAATGGCCCCGGTCAATTCCATGAGGGCGGAAAGAAAGCGTATGGTAATCATCCCACGCAAAAAAATCTCTTCTGACATCGACGTCCTTCTTCCTCACTTATTTCCAGAGCCGCGAGAGGTGCGTCATCGCTTCCAAAAGAACGTAGGTCACACCGGCCGCCATCAAGGGGCCGACCGGAATCCCGCCCCACACGACGATCCCGATAATGGATCCGACGATAAGGGCTATCATCAACTCGCTCTGTTGGTTTAACATGGTGAGTCCGCGGCCGTTCAAATGCGTCGCCAGCGCGCCCCCGATCACGGCCAAAATGCCCGGCAAGGTCAAGAAACTCCGCCCAATTTCCTTGAGATTGATTTTTCCGAGCGCAAACGGCACCAACATGGCCATAGTCAAAAACAAGAGACCGATTTCCACCCCCCGCCGTTCTAAAATGGGATATAAGAACGTGGTGCGGGTAAACCGGATCATCAATAAAATGGTCGCCGAAGCCGCCACAAGATTGGACCGGGCCGCGAGTCCCAAGATCAGCAAAATTAGTAGCCCCACGTTTTCGGTGGTAAACATGACGCCCTCCTGTCCCCTGGACGAGGGATATTTATGAGTCGGGACACGAAAAAAGACCGGCTGCCATGGGCAGCCGGCCCCCCTCACCCGCTTTTACCGCGGGATAAACCAACCCTCGTCGTTTAACGTCGGTACCAGATCAAAGATATCGACTTGAGCACAAAATTCCAAATCGCGGGTTAACCCGGATTGGATTAACGCCTGTCCATGCGAAGCCGCATAAAGACCATTCAACAAGTCGTCTCGATATCGATGATAGGTCGCCTGGGCAATTTTAGCCCCGTCGCCCCACTGGGTCTCCGGCAACATATCGACAATCGCCCCGGCAGCCAATACGTCTTCTAACGCAATCTGGCCTTCGCTACCGGCAGCGACAATTAACCAGGGCGAATCCCACCGACTTAACCAGCGGGCCGCGGCCGCCCGGTTAACCAAGGCGGCCAAGCCAATCCGGTCGGCGGCCTCTACATGTTCAATGGCGTGGGTACCATTGGTTGTCGAGAAGACCACGCGTTTTCCCGCCACCCGTTCGCGGGGATAGTCGTACGGCGAATTGCCGCCGTCAAAGCCCTCGGGCGGCCGGTTTTCCCGTTCCCCGCCCAATAGCACCTCGGGCGATTCCGCTTTTAACCGATACGCGTCGGCCAAGGCCGCCACGGCACGAATGCCGACCGCTCCATGCGCCAATATGGTGGTCATGGTCGTGGTGGCCCGCAACGTATCAATCACCAATACCGCCTGCCCTCGCGGATCCGGCGCGTCTTTGTACCGAAAAATTACTTCACCTTGTTGCGAGGTCAGTCCCTCCCTTGCGATAGTGGCTAGGTTTTGCTTTCGGACGAATCGACCAAATCGGTTGCCGGAATCTCGGCGGCCGGTTTTGGCCAGCGTACCGGCTCTTTGAGTCCTGCCACCGTCAGATAATAATGACGTAAGGTATCTCCGCGTAGTCCGACCCGAAGCGCTTCCAGCGCCAACACGTCATGCGGTTGGATATTGCCCAAATTGACATTGGGGCCAAATCGCATAATTAATGTTTGCTGTTGTTTTTTTTGCGGAGCCTCCCAGAGTAATCGAGAGCTGTCGGATACATGAGAAACCATGGTTTCCACTTCATCCGGAATCACATTGCCTTGGTCGTCGTATATCACAACCCCACGGCCGCTTTCCCGACCCTCAACAATCACAATATCAGATCCGGCCTCTAAATCGTGATTGACTTGTTCCCATAAAGGATAATCCGTGACCTCGTCGCGGGGATCTTTCTTGCCGACCTCACTCACCACCAAATCAAATCCGTAGGCGCGAGCCAAGCGAATGGTGTTCCACCGGGTTTCCCGGTCAATGTTGATGGTGCCGTCGGATACCTCGATACCGGTAAACCCGAGATCGCGGGCCCGATCCAAAAATTGAATGATCCGTCCTTGTAAGAGCGCAAGTTCCAAGAAGGTACCGCCCGGAAAAATCTCGACTCCGTAAGACTTCACCAACTCGATTTTTTGGCGCAAAAGCCGGGTATTATAAAACGCGGAAGTGCCGAAGGTCAGTTTGACATAGTCGATATAGTCGGAAGCCAACTCCATTAAATCACGGGTGTCGGTCAATCCGAGCCCCTTGTCGATGACCATCGTCAGTCCCGTCTGGCGCGGTTTTTCGGCACGTCCTTGATGCGGAAAGTCCAAAATATCCATCCACGCCTTGGAATCAAAAAACGCCATCATGTCTGCCTCCTCGGTACGTTAAAGTCCCTGCACCATATGCCGACCTCAAGCCGAGGGTGACTCCGGCCAAATATTGACGGGATGCCAACCGCACCGACGGGACAGGTTAACCGGTGTTAAGCACAAGGGAGGCAAAACACATGGCGGTTAGGAAACCACAACAACACCCGCCCCAAGCATCGGACCAAGCCTCGCACCAATGGAAACTTTGGGTGCTGGGCGCGGTGCCCTTTATTATGGTGCTGGGCAACTCCATGTTGGTTCCGGTATTACCGAAAATGATGAAGGTGATGCACTTATCCTTATTTCAAGTGGGCCTGGTCATCACCATGTTTTCGATTCCCGCCGGACTCATCATTCCGTTTGCCGGAGCCCTGTCCGACCGCATCGGGCGTAAAATCATCATGGCTCCGGCGCTTATTGTCTACGGAACCGGCGGTCTCGGCGCCGGATTGGCCGCTTGGTTATTTCCCCATCCATATCCCTGGATTATGGGTTTTCGGCTGTTACAAGGGATCGGCGCCGGAGGGACCTACCAATTGGCCATGGCGGTTGCCGGCGACATGTTTCAATCACAAGAGCGGGCACGGGCACTCGGGATGCTGGAAGCGGCCAACGGCCTCGGAAAAGTCATTTCCCCGATTGCCGGATCCCTTCTGGCCCTAGTCGTCTGGTTTCTGCCCTTTTTCGCCTACGGCGTGCTATCCTTTCCGATTGCGGCGGCCGTCTGGTTTTTGCTCAAAGAGCCGCCCAGAAAAACCACCGGCGGTTTTCGGCAATATTGGACCGGCCTTAAAACCACCTTAACGAAAAAAGCCGGTTCGATTGTCGCGACGTTTTTGGGAGGCGCGGTCGTCCTTTTCATCCTCTTTGGCGTACTGAGCTATCTTGCCGATATCTTAGAGACCAAATTCGGCTTCGGAGAGCTTCCCCGGGGCTTTATCATCGCAATTCCGGTGCTGGCGTCCGCCACCACCTCTTATATCTCCGGTACGGTGTTGCAAAAACGCATTGCCGCGTGGTCACGTCCTATCGTGGTGGGCGGTCTTGCGCTCATTACCGTCGCCATGATTCTCGAACCCTTTTTTGCCACGCGTCAGGTGGTCCCGGCGCTGGCGATATTGGTTGCCCAAGGCATCGGAACGGGGAGCGTGTTACCGGCCATCAACACGTTGGTGACAAGTGCCACCTCGACCAAAGAACGGGGTGTGGTCACCAGCCTTTACGGAAGCGTGCGCTTTTTCGGCGTGGCCCTGGGTCCTCCTGTCTTCAGCCTGGCGATGACTCACCGCTATTGGGTCTTTTGGGGGGCCGCCGGATTGGCCCTCGTAACCGGTCTCTTAGCCTGGTTTCTTATTAAAGAAAAAGACATGCTGCCCCAAAAAATGCGGGGAGGCGGCGGTGCCTCTCCCCGGTCCTCTCGGGCGCCTCGCGAAAAAATTTCGTGAGGCGCTTCGCCTTTTTACCCGGTCGTATAAAATTCCCAGCCTATCGCATACTACCATCACATTCCGGATAGGGAGGTGATTGGATATGGCACGAGGCAGTCAAACCCGTCATCGCGCATTAGTGCGAGAAGCAACGTCCGCGTTAGACCAATTTAAATACGAAGTGGCCCGTGAGATGGGCATTCAAGTCCCCGAAGACGACTACTGGGGCGACCTGCCGGCCCGGGAGTGCGGCGCCGTCGGGGGCCACATGGTCCGTAAAATGATTCAGATGGCCGAAGAGAACCTGGCCGGTCGCACCGGTGCGCCTGGACGGCGGTCACGGTAAAAGTTACCGGGCTAAATCCCTTCTGTGGGGTGATACTAGAATCACTTCAGTAAGGAGGAGGTGAGCAAGATGGCTCGAGGCAGCAACACCGGTAACCGCGCATTAGTCAAAGGTGCGCAAAAGGCGTTGGACCAATTCAAATATGAAGTGGCCCATGAGCTGGGATTGCAAGGGGTTGACGACGGCTACTGGGGAGATCTTCCGGCCCGCCAATGCGGTGCGGTAGGCGGCCACATGGTGCGCAAGATGATTGAAATGGCCGAACAAAATCTCGCCGGTCGCACCCGGTAACGCAACCCGGACTTGTACTTGTCACACCTATCAAAAAAATGGACGGAAAACCCGTCCATTTTTTTATTCCCCTCTTTTCATCCCCGGTCAAAGGCCGTACCCTAAGATTTAAGGAGCGCGATGACATGGAGAAACTCAGCAAAGTTCGTAAAGCTGCGATTCTCATGGTGACCTTGGGTCTTGACGAAGCGGCTCCCCTTTTGCAGTACTTGACGTCACACGAACTTGAAGCGGTTATTCGGGAGATTAGTCAAATGGGCCCGATCGACCCGGCCACGCAACGCGCCGTTTGGGAGGAATTTCAATCCATTTTGGCCCACCATCAGGGCGTGGTGGACGGCGGCGTGGACACCGCTCGCCAGTTGCTCGATCGCGCATTCGGGCCGGACCAGGCGGAAGCCCTCTTTCGTCAAGCCGTCAGCCGTTTCCGGCCCCGGGCGTTTGAGCGTTTGCGCAGGGCGGACGTATCGCAAATCGCGGCTTTGGTGAAAGGAGAGCATCCCCAAATTATCGCGATTATCCTCGCCCACATGCCGGCGGCAGGGGCGGCCGAAATCCTCGGAGGACTGCCCGACCCGTTGCAGGCGGATGTGGCGCGCCGTATCGCCACCTTAAGCCGTCTCCATCCCGACATGCTGGAGCAGCTGGAGGAGATCGTCAGCGAACGCCTCAGTGAACTGATGCAAGACGATGGCGGTCAATCCGGAATCGCGACGGCGGCCTCGATTTTGAATCACGTCGAACGCACCGTCGAACAACAAATTTTATCCGAACTGGAAGCCGAAGACCCCGCATTGGCGGAGCAAATTAAAACCCGGTTGTTTGGCTTTGACCATCTCGTGCTGTTGGATGACCGGGCCATCCAAAAGGTGCTGCGTCAAGTGGACACCAAACTGCTGGCTCTGGCCTTAAAAGGTGTCGATGCCCCGGTGCGAGACAAGATTATGCACAACTTGTCCCAGCGTGCGGCCGAACTGCTGACGGAAGAAATCAGCGTGCTAGGCCCGGTACGGGTGCGCGATGTCGAAAAGGCGCAACGCGCCATCGTCCAAATCGTCCGCGATTTGGAAGAGCGGGGTGAAATCGTGATTTGGCGGGGAGAAGCCGACGAATTGGTATGGTAGCCTCAAGTCCATTCCTGGCGGTCCAATTGCGGTTGTAGTGCCCGATTTAGCGCCTCCGCCAGCACATCGGCCATATCGTCAATCAGGACGTCAATCTCTTTAGGGGTAACCATGAGGTCTTGGAAGCGGCTACCCAGCACTTCCTCCACCAATCCCCGCTGCTCGGCGGGGGTCATTTCCCGTAAGATCTTATACAAGGTCACGTCCTCGGCCAACTCTTCCACCAACAATTGCACCGCTTCTTGCGCGATGGAAATCGACTGGACCACGGTGCAGACGCCGATGGCAATCACCGGCACTCCCAGGCTGGTCTCGGTTAGGCCTTGCCGCCGATTGCCGACGCCCGATCCGGGATGAATTCCCGTATCGGCGATTTGGACGCTCCCTAAAAGCCGATCCAGATTACGGGCCGCCAGCGCATCGATGGCGACCACCACGTCCGGTCGGGTTTGGTCGACGATACCGCGGATCATGTCTAACGTCTCGATGCCCGTGGTGCCCAACACCCCGGGAGCCACCGCCGCCACCGCCCGCATCCGATCCCGTAAGTCCTCCGGCACGATTTGGTTCAAATGGCGCGTCACCAAAATGCGGTCGACCACCCGTGGCCCCAGGGCATCGGGGGTAGCGTTCCAGTTGCCGAGGCCCACCACCAAGATACTTTTTTGGGGATCTTGGGGAATCACCGTTTTTAGCTGGTCCGTCAACATGCCGGTGAGGCGTTGACGTAATTCCGGATCCCGTTCTTTAAACGTCGGCACGTCCAACGTAATATAGTGGCCGCGCGGCTTCCCCATCAATCGCTCCGCCGACTCTTCAAAAATCTCGACTTCCGTTACGCGCACGCCCCGGGCTTGATGTTCCTCCACCCGTACGCCGGGGATTTCTTGATGGGCATCGCCCCGGACAATATCCCGGGCCTCAATGGCAATATCGGTAAACACCGATATCGGCCGAAACGGCTGATCGTCTGGCGTCATGTAGGCATCCCTCGCTCCTCGAGATACCCCCAGGATGCCCCTAAACCGGACGCGGTATGCTTAGGCTTAGGCTACGATTCGGCCGACGTCGAAACCGATTCCCGGGGCTGAGCCGGTTTAGGGGCGGATCGCCACGGATGCACGAAGGCCCAGATCAGCGTCAGGTCGCGTAGAAATATCACCCAGGGGACGACGCGGTCGACAAATAAGGCGACATCTGGACTGCCGGTGGTCCCAAGACCCAACCAGCGCATCGCCATCCAGAAATCTAAGAGACCGGTGACATTGACGACCAGCAGTTGCCAGGGGTTCAAATCCAACCACAAGAGGGCGTAATAGACCCACAAAAGATATTGGGGACTATAGACTTTATTGCAAAGAAACCACCAGGCCAGGGCTGCCGTGGCGGCTTGGACGGCGCCGATGCGATGTCGATGAACCAGCGCCAACAAAAAAAGACCGCCGGCCAAGGTCGCCAGTAAACTAAATAGATTTACCCCGGCCAAACTTAAGCGATGCGTATTCACCAACCAGCCCCAGACACCCGGGTCGGCCGGTCGTCCACTGTTAAAGGTAAAAAATTCGAGCCAGCCTCGCCGCGCAAAGAGCGCAAAGGGGAGATTCCCCCCGACCGCCACCAATCCGAACGTCCCGGCCAACCGTTTCAACGGCTCCCGTCCGCCTTGGCGCCACAACTCATAGGCCAAATAGGGAAAGAGCACGATGGGAAAGAATTTCGTCAGTACCCCGACCCCCATCCATGCCCCCGCCGCCGCATAATGCCGGCGCCGGTACGAGCCGACGGCCAGGCCCCACGTGACAATCCCCAAGAGGTCCCAGTTTAAGAGACCATAGACGAATAGGAGCGGGCTCAGACTCCACCACCATACGGCCTCGTTACCCCGGTTTTGCCCCAACACATAGCCGGCCACGACATACGCTAACGCCAAACCCAGGGCCGACCCGGTAAAATAACCCAGAAATCCCGGCAACAACGCCATGAAGGACATGTAAAAGCCAATTATCACGGGATATTCGATGATGTTTTGGAAATAGGGCCAGAGATGCAAAAACAGCCGACGGGATCCGAACAACGCCACCACGTCGGAGTAGGCGTAGTGGGTAAAACTATAGGCATAATAGCTAAAATCAGGATGCCCGCCTCCCATCACCCAAAGAGGAGGATAGATGTGAACCGCTTGAAAAAAGAGCCACAGAAGGCCCGGCACCAGCATCAAAAGCTTGCCCCAGGTGGAAAAACCGCGCCTCACGAAGACCCTCCCCTCAAGTCGAGCGGTGCCCGAAAGATAGACCGAGCACGCTGTAAGGATAACATATGATCGGCCACCATACTTTGAAGGACAATCCATTGCCGATTTTTCGCGGCCTGATAATGTAAGACCGGATCCAGGGCGGTCGGTGCCTGTACCAAACCGGCCAATAACGTCGCCTGCGGCACGCTCAACGCGCGGGGGACCGTGGCGAAATATCGTTGGCTGGCGGCGAAAATACCGTACGCCCCTTGCCCGAAATAGACCTCATTCAGATAGCAGGTTAAAATCTGCCGCTTCGAATAGAGCGCTGTCACCAATACCGATAACAAAGCCTCGGAAATCTTGCGGCGAAATTCTTTCACAGGGGACAACAACGCATCGCGTACCAGTTGCTGGGTTAAGGTACTGCCCCCTTCCGTCGGCTGTCCGGTGTTTAGATCGACGAGCACCGATCGGCCGATACCGGATAAACTGATGCCCCAATTGGTATAAAAACTCCGGTCCTCCGTGGCGACTAACGCCTTTATAACCCAGGGAGACACCTGATTGACCGTCACCCACCGTCCCCCATGCCGCTGCTCATAGCGGGCCACAGATTGGGGCAACTGCTCGATGCGCGACCAATAGGCCGCGTAAAACACTCCCAAGGGAATCGCCGACACCATCCATAGCACCATCAGCCAGACCCCGATCCGTTTAAATTGACGCTCCCACATCCTCATCGCCCCTCCTCCGGCTTCTCGGCATGGTCGTCCTTCCTATCACATAAAACGTATGGGAGGGATGGACAATGCACAAAAAACCGCGAAACGCACTCTGGTGGGGAACTCTCACGCTGACCGGCGCCGCCCTTGCCTCCCGCGGGTTAGGCCTCATTTACCGCATGCTTTTAGCCCGCTTTCTGGGATCCGAAGGCCTCGGATTTTTTCAAATGATCTTTCCCCTCTATGTCGCCCTCGTCACGTTGTCGGTCGCCGGCACCCCCGTTGCCGTCTCACAAATTCTCGCCGAAGGGAAAGCGCCTGCCCGCCATCTCATGCGCGTGGCAACCGCCGTCGTATTAGCCACCAGTCTGCCCTTGGTCTTTCTGGTCGCTGTCGGCCGTCGTCCGTTAGCGCTTGTATTGTATCATGACCCGCGTTTCGAGCCCTGGCTCTTGGTTTTGGCACCGGCTTTGGTAGCGGTGGCCCTCTCGAGCGTCATTCGCGGGTATTTTATTGGTCGGCAGGACTTGCGCTATCCGGCCGCCTCGCAGGTACTGGAACAGTTGGTGCGGGTTCTGATCGTATTTTGGTTATTAGACCGAGTCCACCCTCTGGGCGCAGCCTACGCTCCCTTAATCGCCGTCGCTTTAATCCCGTTGGGCGAACTGGTCAGTTTAGGCTTGTTAGCCTACGGCTACTGGCAAACCAAACCGCCGCCGGCCCCGACCCCGGCGCCGCCCAAATTGGCCCGCACCGTTCTGCGCCTGTCGTTGCCGGTTACCGCCAGCCGCCTTCTGGCCTCGCTTTTTGGGGTTATCGAAGCCAGTTTAATTCCTGAGCGCCTGGTGCATTCGGGGCTGAGCCCGGCAGATGCCGTGAGCTATTTCGGTCAGTTAACCGGGATGGCGCTGCCGCTGATTTTATTCCCGACCGCGCTGACCGTCTCATTATCGACCAATTTGATTCCGGCCATTGCCGCCGCTCTTCACGATCGCCCGCGGGTTCACCAATATATCGTCGATGCCATGAAAGCGACGGCTTTGCTCACGATTCCGGTAACCTTCGTGTTGTTAAGTTTGGGCCTGCCGTTGGACGACCTGCTATTTCATGCGACCGTACCTCAAGCCGTGTTTTTACCGTTGGTCGTCGGGGGATTTTTCCTGTACTTCGATATTGCCTTGGCGGGGGTCTTGCGGGGATTGGGCCGGACCGACCTCCCGCTGTGGAACGATCTCTTCGCGAGCGGCTTCGAAATCCTCTTAATTTGGGTATGGGCCGGACGGCCCGGTCAAGGCTACCAGGCCGTGGCGGTGGCGGTGGCCGCCGGATTTATCGCCTCGGCAGGTTTAAATTTGTGGCAAGTGATTCGCCTCACCCAGGTCCGTATCCCCTGGTTTCACGTACTGGGGAAACCCATCGTCGCCGCCTTTCCGCTACTGCTGGTACTCCCCGCTTGGCAGTCTTGGGCGAGTACGGTGTGGCATAACCATGCCCTGAGTCTTTTGTCGAGTGTCGTCCTGGCCGGTTTAGGCTATCTGGTGACGCTTTATGTCACCGGGACGCGACCGAACCGCCTTGTGTAGCGCTCAGCCAGTCTAAGGTGGCCAAAGGCGGCTCGCGAAGGGCAGAAAACCCCTGTAACGGCAGAAGACTCAATACCGGACCGAAACGAATCAAGGCGCCGTCCGTATCCGGTTCACGCCGGACCGGCTCCGGCGGTTCCGTGATCCGGCAACGCCATTGATGCTCTTGACCGGGCACCACCGTCATTTCATTGGCGTGATAGGCATAGTTGCCCCAGCGCCCCCAAGTTAACGGACGCGTTAACAAACGGTCGTCGTTGGGGATATTGAGGTTTCCCACCATGCCCGGGGGAATGGCCTGAAAAATCCCGGCCCGCATCCATTCGGCAACCCGACGGGCCGCTTCGGCATAATGAAACCGGTCCGAGTGCCCCGTAACATCCAAGGAAACGGCCAAGGCCGGTACGCCTCGGCGAGCCCCTTCAAAGGCCGCACCCACCGTACCGGAATAAAACACGTCCCACGCTAAATTGGCGCCCCGATTAATTCCGGATATCACGGCATCAAAGGGGCCAAGCACCCCAAACGCAAACATCACACAATCGACCGGGGTTCCCTCCACCTGCCAGACCCGATCCCCCACCGGTTTTACGGAGTAAGGGACGGCAAACGTAAAAGCTTGCCCGGATCCGGAGCGTTCATGGTCGGGTGCCACCATGACCCAGTCCCATTCCCCCTCTAACTCTTGGGCCAGTGCTTGAATTCCTGGCGCCGAAACCCCGTCGTCATTGGTTATGAGTATCCGCACCGCCATTCCTCCTTCACGCTTCCACCATACCATGCCCCGGCCGAAAACTCCGTAAAATTCCGGTTAAGCTTTCTTCGGCGGCTCCATCCCCTATCCGGTATAATCGGAAAGATACCAGGATTGCGAGGGATTCCCATGACTTTAACCGATGTCTTGGCCATTTTTTCCGTATTGTTGAATGCCGTTATTTTAGTCTGGCTCATGACCCAAAACGTGTCCCGGACGGTGACCGGTTTACAACAAAGCCTGCAGAATGTCGAACAGGCGCTCGATCGCCAAGCCCGACTTTTTCATGACGAATGGGGGCGATGGCGCGAACAACAAGAACGCCACGCGCAAGACACCCGTTTGGAGTTCGGCCAAACTCTTGTCCAGTTGGAACAAAGGCTTTTAAATCTTTGGAACGAGAAATTTCAAGAACAACGCCACGTGCTGGATCAGTCGCACGGTTTTCTCCGGCAAGCCCTCGAATCGCAAGCCAAAAGACTGGACGGATATTTTCAGGACAGCGCCGCTCTCTGGCAAACTCAAAACCAAGCGCAGATCAGCACGCTGTCCGAGCTCGGTCATCAACAACGCCGCCAGCTGGACGGCTTGGCCCGCGATTTAAACGAATTGACCCGCACCAGCGAGCAAAAGTTAGAAACCATGCGGCAAACCGTCGAAGCCAAATTGACCGCGCTACAAACCGACAATGCGACAAAATTAGAGCTGATGCGGCAAACCGTCGACGAAAAACTCCATCAGACGTTGGAGCAACGGCTCGGCGAGTCCTTTAAACTGGTATCGGACCGCCTTGAACTGGTGCAAAAAGGATTAGGCGAAATGCAAACGTTAGCGCAAGGGGTGGGCGACCTCAAGCGCGTCCTGACCAATGTCAAAACGCGGGGCACGCTCGGCGAAATCCAATTGGAAAGCCTGTTGGATCAAATTCTGGCGCCAGAGCAATATCAGGCCAACGTCACGGTTGTGCCCGGTCAGACCGAACGCGTCGACTTTGCCATTCGCTTACCGGGATCGGACGAGCATGACGAGCCGATTTGGCTGCCCATGGATGCCAAGTTCCCTTTGGAAGATTACCAACGGCTGGTGGAGGCGGAAGCGAACGGCGATTTGGCCGGCGTCCAAGAAGCCGCCAAATGGTTAGAAACCCGCATAAAGACGGAGGCCAAAAGTATTCGGGACAAATATATTCAACCGCCCCATACCACCGATTTTGCCATCTTGTTTTTGCCCTTAGAAGGACTATTTGCGGAAGTCCTTCGGCGGCCGGGACTTTTTGAAACCCTCCAACGCGAGTACCGCGTCGTCTTAACCGGTCCCACGACCATCACCGCGTTTTTACAAAGTTTGCAAATGGGCTTTCGGACATTGGCGATCCAAAAACGGTCGAGTGAGGTCTGGAAGCTGTTAGGCGCCGTCAAAACCGAATTTGGCAAATTCGGGGCGGTGTTGGAAAAAACTCAAAAGAAACTCCAAGAAGCCAGTCACACCATCGATCAGGCGGCAACACGCACCCGGGCGATTGAACGAACGCTTCGGTCCGTCGAAGCCGTCGAGCCGTCGACAGATCCCGGTTGGCCACAACTCGACGTCTAATTTTGCCCGGAAAAACACCCCTCGCGGCGGCCCCACGAGGGGTGAACTGAACCTTTTGATTCCGGTTCTCCGATTACGAGTGCGGGAGTATTTGGGCCAACATTTGATTGGCCTGCGACACACTTAAGATCGCGCCGGTGTAAAGAGCCCCGACCCGCCCGTCCGGCCGAATAAACACGGACGTCGGGAGCCCGGTGACGCCATACGACGCCGATACCGCTCCCTGGCTGTCCAACACCACCGGATAGGTCATATGATGAGCCGTCATAAACGAGCTCACCTTCGACGCCGATTCTTCAACATCGACCCCCACTACGTCCAGCTGTCCTTGATGGGTCACGGCCTCTTGTTCCACAATAGGAATTTCCTTGTTGCAGTAGGGACACCAGGTGGCCCAAAAATTCAACCACACCGGATGCCCGCGCAATTGGGACAAGGTCACGGTTTGGCCGGTACTGGTGGTGAGGGTGAAATTGGGGGCGATATCGCCTGGTGCGACCCCAACCGTAGAGGTCGTGCTAGCGGCTGCCGTCGCCACCGGCGGCGTTTTTTCGGTGGCCGTCCGGACGCGATGGCCGATGAGATAGCCGGCATAGACTAAGGCGCCGGCCAAAACCACCATGGTTAAAACTTGTCGGGTGCCGCCCACTCGGAGTCCCCCTTTCTCATTTACCCCTCAGTATACTCGATCGGTTTAGGACGGCTCAACCGTCAAGGTGATCTCGTGGTTAACCGCATCGACCTTGACCCGATCGCCGTCGTGGATTTCTCCGGCCAAGACTTTCATCGCCAACCGGTCTTGCACCCACCGTTGAATCAGCCGTCGCAAAGGACGGGCCCCAAATTCGGGCTGATACCCGCGTTCGGCCAACAAATCGAGTGCCCGATCGGTGACGTCTAACGTAATCCGCCGCTCTTGTAGCCGCGCTTCCACGTCTTTTAACTGCAGTCGAACAATTTGCCTCAGCTCGTCGGCCGTCAGACGCGAGAAGATAATGACCTCATCGATCCGGTTAAGAAATTCCGGTCGCAAGGATTGGCGCAAAATCCCTTCCACCAATTGTTCACGGCGCTCGGCGTTTTCTTCTTCCAAAATGACCTGGCTGGCCAAATTGGAGGTCATGATAATGACCGTGTTACGAAAATCCACCGTTCGTCCCTGGCCGTCCGTCAAACGGCCGTCGTCCAACACCTGCAACAAGATGTTGAACACTTCCGGATGCGCTTTTTCAATCTCGTCCAGCAACACCACCGAATAGGGTCGGCGTCGAATGGCCTCCGTTAACTGGCCGCCTTCTTCGTACCCGACATATCCCGGCGGTGCCCCGATAAGCCGCGATACGGCATGGCGCTCCATATATTCGGACATGTCGATTCGCACCAGCGCATTCTCGTCGTCGAACAAAAACGCGGCCAAGGCCTTCGCGAGTTCGGTTTTCCCGACTCCGGTCGGACCAAGGAACAAGAAGGATCCCATCGGCCGTCGGGGGTCCGACAACCCCGCCCGAGCCCGTCGGACGGCATTCGCCACGGCGGTTACCGCTTGACGTTGACCCACGACCCGTTCGGCCAACCGGTCTTCCATGTGTAAGAGCTTCTCCCGCTCGCCTTCCAGCAGCCGAGCGACCGGAATGCCGGTCCATTTCGCCACAATTTGGGCGATGTCCTGTTCGGTGACTTCTTCCCGCATCAACCGGGATTCCCCTAAGGCCTCGACGCGGGCTTGGGCCTCGTCCAATTCTTTACGGAGATTCAACAGCACCCCATAGCGCAACTCCGCCGCCCGCGCCAAGTCACCTTGCCGCTCGGCCCGCGCTTCTTCAATTTGCGCCTCGTCGATTTGGTGCTTAAGCTCACGCACCCGGTTTACCAGCGCCTTTTCCTGCTCCCAACGGGCCATCAAGGCATCGCGGCGCTCCCGCAATTCGGCCAATTCGGCTTCTAGACGCGCTAAACGGGCCTTGGTCGGCGGATCGTCCTCTTCTTTCCCTAACGCCTCCCGTTCAATTTCCATCTGAATCCGCCGTCGTTCCAGCTCGTCCAGTTCTTCAGGTAAACTGTCCATCTCGACACGCAGATGGGATGCCGCCTCATCCACCAAATCAATGGCTTTGTCGGGTAAATAGCGATCGGTAATATACCGATGACTTAGCCGGGCGGCCGCCACCAAAGCCGAATCGCGGATGCGCACGCCATGGTGCACCTCATAGCGATCCTTCAGGCCGCGCAAGATGGCAATGGTATCTTCCACCGTGGGTTCGGACACGTAAACGGGTTGGAAGCGGCGCTCCAGGGCAGCATCTTTTTCGATGTATTGCCGGTACTCGTCCAACGTGGTCGCGCCGACGGCGCGCAGTTCCCCGCGTGCCAGCGCCGGCTTTAATAAGTTGGCCGCGTCCACCGCCCCCTCCGCCTTGCCCGCTCCGACCAAGGTGTGCAATTCGTCGATGAAGAGAATCACGCGACCTTCCGCGGCTTCGATTTCTTTTAACACCGCTTTGAGCCGATCTTCAAATTCTCCCCGGAATTTGCTCCCGGCAATCAAGGAGCCTAAATCGAGCGCCAGGACCCGTTTATCACGCAGACCCTCGGGAACGTCGTTGGCCACAATCCGTTGGGCCAAACCTTCGACAATGGCCGTTTTCCCGACTCCGGGCTCCCCGATTAATACCGGATTGTTTTTGGTGCGGCGAGAAAGGACTTGAATGACCCGACGAATCTCCTCGTCGCGTCCGATGACCGGGTCTAATTTGCCGCGCCGGGCCAAATCGGTTAAGTCTTTGCTGTAACGCGCCAACGCCTGGTATTTGTCCTCCGGATTCGGATCGGTGACCCGCGCGCTGCCCCGGACATCTTTCAGCGCTTTCAAGAGATGATCGGGGGTGACCGAGTAGTTTGCCAAAATTTGGCCCGCCGCGGTTTTCGGCCGACTGGCCAAGGCCAATAGCAAATGCTCGGTCGACACGTACTCGTCTTTCAAATGTTCGGCTTGCCGTTCCGCCTCTTCAATCACCTCCGCCAGCTCGGGACTGAGATAGGCGCCGGCTTGGGTGCCGCTCACCCGCGGCAGTTTCTCCACTTCCGCTTCCACGCGCGCCACCAAGGGAGCCAAAGGCACGCCCAGTTTTTCAATCAACGGTGCGACAATGCCGTCAGTTTGGTTTAACAATGCCCACAGCAAATGCTCGGGCGTGACGGCTTGTTGACCCCGCTGGCGAGCCCGTTCTTGAGCATCGGCTAAGGCTTCTTGCGATTTGACGGTTAACTTATCGAGGCGCATGGATTTCCCCTCCTCCTTCATGGTGAATCGCTCGTAAAGCCTGATAATGTTCATCGTCGGCCGCGGTAAAGGGTTCGGGAAAACGCAACGTAACTTCTAACAACATGTCCCCGCGTTGCTGACTTCCGCGCCGGGGCAACCCGAGCCCTCGCAGCCGCAAAACCTTGCCGTGATTGGTATGCGGCGGAATGGTGACGGTGACCGGCTTACCGACCAAGGGCAAAATCGATAATTCTCCCCCGGTGGCCGCTAACGGTACCGAGACCATGAGTTCGCCAATCAGATCGTCGCCCTGCCGCTTAAACCGCGCATGCGGCTCAACCTCGACTTTAAGGCGGGCATAGTCGCCCACCCGGAGAACCGCCCCGTCTTCCACCCCCGGCGGTACCTTCACGTCAAATCGACGGGGTTCGGCCACTTGGCCTAGCCCGCCACAACGCGGACAGTCGCGATCGCGCCCATGGCAAACCGGACACTCCCGAATCGTATTGACCGTCAAAGGAATCGTAGCGCCGGTCGCCACTTGTTCCAACGTCAGGCGCACCGTTTCCTCCGCCTGCGCTCCATCGGTCTGCCACCGTCGGCTAAAACCGCCGTCAGATTGGAACAAATCCTCGAATAACGTACTCCAGTCGGCAAAATCGCGCGGATTCCAGTCGAAGTCTACCCGCTGGAACCCCGGCCCCCGGCTGCGGGCTTGATGAAACGCATATCCCCGGCGCATTTGGTCATATTCCGCCCGCTTTTGAGGATCGGAAAGGACCTCATACGCCTCATTAATTTCTTTAAATTTCTCCTCGCCCGCCTTGCCGCTGACGTCGGGGTGATATTGTCGCGCCAAGCGGCGAAAGGCCTCCTTAATGGCTTTTTCGTCCGCTTTTTCGTCGACCCCTAAAATTTTGTAATAATCCTTAGGTGCCGCCATGTGTCTCACCTCCGAGGCAAAACAGGCGAGGTTGCCCTCGCCTGCCCGTTTCCCCTTTAAGGGGCGTCATTCACTGGGACGAAAATCGGCGTCGATTACGTCCCCTTGGTCGCCCCCGCCGGCTTCAGGCGGCGTTTGTCCGCTTGCCGCTTGCGATTGGTAGACCTGTTGGGCCAGCTTATGGGCACTGGCTTCTAACCGCGACAAGGCCGATTCGATCGCCTCTTTATCCTCTTTCTGCATGACGTCGCGGACCGCTTGAATGGCGGCCTCGGCTTCTTGCCGATCCGCGGCCGACACTTTATCCCCGAGCTCTTTCAACGACTTTTCGGTGGCATAAACCATCGATTCCGCCCGGTTCCGGGTTTCTGCCAGTTCTCGCATCCGCTCGTCCTCGGCGGCCTTTTCTTGGGCCTCGCGCACCATCCGTTCCACCTCTTCTTTCGTAAGCTGGGTGGAGGCGGTCACGGTGATTCGCTGTTCTTTGCCGGTTCCCAAATCCTTCGCCGACACATTGACAATGCCGTTGGCGTCAATGTCGAAGGTCACTTCGATTTGCGGAATGCCCCGAGGAGCCGGCGGAATATCGGTCAGGCTAAACCGGGCCAAGGTCCGATTGTCTTTGGCCATCGGGCGTTCCCCTTGTAGCACGTGGATTTCGACGCTCGTTTGATTGTCGGCGGCGGTGGTGAAGATCTGCGACTTTCGGGTCGGAATCGTCGTGTTCCGTTCAATCAATTTACTGAACACGCCACCCAGCGTTTCAATCCCCAACGACAAGGGGGTCACGTCTAACAAGATGACGTCTTTAACTTCACCCGCCAATACGCCCCCTTGAATGGCGGCCCCGATAGCCACCACTTCGTCCGGGTTCACGCCCCGGTGAGGCTCCTTACCGGTAAGCCGCTTCACCAACTCTTGAATCACCGGCATCCGGGTCGAACCACCCACCAAAATCACTTCGTCGATTTGGCTTTCGCTTAATTTGGCGTCGGCTAGTGCTTGCCGGAACGGGCCGATGCACCGCTCGGTCAAATCATGGGTCAATTCCTCAAATTTCGCCCGCGTGATTTTTTGCTCCAGGTGTTTCGGTCCTGTTTGGTCGGCTGTAATGAACGGCAAGCTAATCTGGGTCTCCGTCACCGACGAGAGTTCAATCTTAGCCTTTTCGGCCGCCTCGATCAGGCGCTGTAAGGCCTGCCGATCCTGACGCAAATCAATGCCGTACTCTTTCTTGAATTCGTCGGCGATGTAATCGACCAGGCGCATGTCATAGTCGTCGCCCCCTAAATGGGTGTCGCCGGACGTCGACTTGACCTCAAATACGCCGTCCCCCACCTCTAAAACCGACACGTCAAACGTGCCGCCCCCGAGGTCCCACACCAAAATCGTTTCATTCTTCTTTTTATCCAACCCGTAGGCTAACGCGGCCGCCGTCGGTTCGTTGATAATCCGCAATACTTCCAGACCGGCAATTTTCCCGGCATCTTTAGTCGCCTGCCGTTGCGCGTCATTAAAATACGCCGGCACGGTAATGACGGCTTGACTAATCGTCTCGCCGAGGTATTTTTCCGCATCGGCCTTCAATTTGGCGAGCACCATGGCCGAAATCTCTTCCGGGGTCATGGCTTTACCCGCGTTCGGCAAGTCAACCCGTACTTGGTTATTGGGGCCTTGGACGACCTTATACGGAACCCGACCGCGTTCGTCGCCGACCTCGTCAAACCGTCGACCAATAAACCGTTTAATCGAAAACACGGTATTTTCCGGATTCATGACGGCTTGGCGACGAGCCAATTGCCCCACCAACCGCTCGCCATTTTTGGTAAACGCCACGACCGACGGGGTTAGACGACTCCCTTCGGTGTTGAGAATCACCGTCGGTTGGCCACCTTCCATGACCGCAATCACCGAGTTTGTGGTTCCTAAGTCAATGCCTACGACTTTGCCCATTGTTCGTCACCCTCGCTTTGCTGCCGGCCGTTCGCCGGCGGTTCCTAAAATTGCGCGGATCCCTGCAGGGTTGATGCCCTGCGCCGCCAAATCTCGGATCCGGATTAATCGATGGAAGTCATTTTCCGAGTACAACCGGTTATTCGTACTCGTGCGCTGTGGACATACCAACCCCTCACGCTCCCAAGCCCGCAATGTCTGAGCCGATACTCCGACCAAGCGGGCCATGACCCCAATAGTATAAACCGGCTCATCCGGTCCATGTATGGGCATGGCGATCACTTCCTTCACCGGATTCCCTCTCTTATATTAAAAATCTTATCGATCCGGATCAAGAATCTTGTCTGGCGACTATAAGAAATCTATGACCGTAATCCCCAATTTTTTCCCTATCGCACTGTATCTTAGCTTCTCCCACGCTATTTCGCCTCATACCGAAGATACGGTACAGCCCAAAAAAATATCCGCCAAATCGGTGTTTGGCGGATCCGGCATGCCCAGTATACCATGCGCCGGTTGCTTAACGAAGCCGACGACACGTTATCAACGATACGCTTCTTGCTCCCCGAGACCCCGCAGTTTTAGCTGGCCGCCGGGGGTTCCCGAAGAGCCATCAGGTCCTTAAACGACAGTCGTCCCTGATATAGCGCTTGCCCGATCATCACGCCCGATACTCCGAGCTCCTTTAACCGAGCAATGGTTTTTTGATGTTGCAAATGTCCGGCTGCCCATACTTCCCAATGTTCATCCAAGAACCGGTTGATCGCGGCTTCTTGATAAGGAAAAACCGTCGGGGCCATCCAGGGGCCGACCAACAAGACCCGCCGCACGCCCTGAGCCCAAGCCCGCGAGAGACCAGCCAGAATTTTGCGGTCGTCCAATTCCTCTAAATTGACCGCCACCATGACTTTTTCCGGTCGGACCGCGGCCAACATTTCATCGAGCAAATCCGGATCCGTCAACGAACGATGAAGAACCAACGTATCGGCGCCTTGTGCCCGCAGCAAACGGGCCACCCGCGATTCCCGAATACCGCCGCCGACTTGAATTCGCGCCGGACCTTGCCGACATCCCAGGACCAAGGCCGGTAAGGTGGCGGGGCCTCGTCCGGTGTCGGGAGCGCTCAGCTCTTCAAAATGGACGCGACGTGCGCCCGCAGCCATCCAGTGCCAGGCAACGGCCAAGGGATTACGACCGATCCCGCCCACATCGCCCACGACACGCCCGTAAGCCACCGGAACCGCCGGAACAATTTCAAAACCTGCCATAGCAGACCCTCCCTTCAGCGCTATTATACTTCTTTATTGTCATGTTTTCAATAATATCTTACACAGATATATTCTTTTATTTCTGCTCGTGTCAAGTATATCCGGTCCCAACACGCTACCCGCCGATTCTCGCGGTGAATTACGAATCGCGCGTCTATTTTTCCGGGTAAACAGCCAAAATAGGTCAAATCAGATGATGTCAGGAGATTTTCGGCCGTTTCGGGGGAATGATGGTATTGAAGCGAGTTCCTATAAAAAAAATCGGCTGATTGCGCGTTGTTTTGGTTGACAAAGGAGGGGTCGGCGACATACCCTAAGTACGGAAGTCATGACCATGTCACGACGGAAGAAAGGGGGAAACGCCGTGGACGGCGACCCTAGCGGTCAGCAGATCATTATGGCATCACAATTTCTCGCTCAGCGGGTCGACCACCCCAGCGTCTAACCTGGTCCGGTCGCCTGCTGAGACGACCGGAGGTGTTTAACATGCATCGTTCTGCCTTGCGGGCTTCGCACACGGAGGAGCCCAACGAAATCGAACTGCGCGCGAAAGACGTCGCGCGTGTCCACGCCTTACGGCAAAATCGTTCCTGGCTCAACCGGATATTATTGTTCTTTATGTTAATCGGTCCCGGTATTTTAGTCATGATCGCCGACAATGATGCCGGCGGCGTAATTACCTATGCTCAAACCGGAGCGACCTACGGTATCGGGTTCTTCATTCCGGCCCTGATTTTATCGGGGTTTATCGCGTACGCGGTGCAGGAGATGACGGTACGGCTCGGAGCCGTCACTCACCGTGGGCACGCGGAAATGATTTGGGGCCGTTACGGCGCGTTTTGGGGATGGTTTTCCCTGATTGACCTGGTCGTCGCCAATGTGCTGACGTTGATTACCGAATTCATCGGCATTACCGTCGGCCTCAGTGTTTTCGGCGTACCGCCCGCCCTCAGCGCCGGGTTAGCGATTTTGGTGGATGCGGGAGCGCTTCTCTTTCTTCGCTATTACACCTGGGAACGTTTCGCCTTGGCCATTGCCGTCTTTAATTTGGTCTTTGTCCCGCTTGCACTAATGGCCCATCCCGACTGGCATGCCGTCATAGCGGCACTCGGTACCTGGGCGGTGCCGGGCGGATTTACCCCGGTCTTCTTATTCGTGGTATTGGCCAATTTCGGCACGACGATTGCTCCCTGGATGCTGTTTTTTCAGCAGTCCTCGGTGGTTGACAAAGGCATGACCGTTCACGACATTCACCACGGCCAAATGGACACCGCGCTCGGTTCGGCGGCCATGGTTGTTGTGGCCTTGGCGCTAGTCATTTTGACCGGTACGCTCGTACATGGGCGACCGGGTGCCGGATCGTTCGACATTCAACAGATTTTGCAGATAATTGGTCAACGGTTGGGACGCACGGGGCAAGATTTATTTGCCATCGGGCTCGCCGAAGCCGGATTAATTTCAGCCATTGCCCTGACTGCCAGCACCTCCTGGGCCATGGGAGAAGCCTTTGACTGGCCCAAAAGCATTAACTTGCCGCCCCAAGTGGCGTGGCGGTTTTACCTGCCCGGTATTGTCAGTGCGGTCATCGCCGCCGCTATCGTCCTCATCCCGCATGCGCCGCTGGGCTTCTTAAATCTCACGGTGCAAGTCATCGCGGCCATTTTCATGCCGGCGGCCCTTATGTTCTTGCTCCTCTTGTTAAACGACCGCGACATTATGGGCTCCTATGTGAATACGCCGCGCCAAAATATCGTCGCCTTTCTGATCATTGGGTTACTCATCGTGCTGAACGGCATTTACGGGCTTTCCGTGATATGGCCCGGGCTCTTTTAAAATAGGAGGAGGGGAATTCGCATGTGGCATTTTCCGGCCGATGACGAACGGCAAGTACCCGTCGATGAATTAAAGCCCGTGCCGTTGACCCGGGCTGAAGTGCGAGGATGGATTCGATGGTCGTTTTGGGGTTTACGCCTCTATATCGCCGTCATGCTGGTATTAGTGGTTATTGGTTTTCTCCGCGGTCTTCATTAAAAGACCACGCCTCCTCCTGCCTGATTTCGGGCAGGATTTTTTCGTCCCCGTGTAGATCGGCGATGGCTTCAGGAGCCCCGTGCTCATCCGGGGTTTCGGTCAAGATGCACCAACCCCCGTTGATGAGCCGCAATCACCGCTTGGGTCCGATCGTTTACTCCAAGCTTGCCGAAAATATGAGCCACATGCACTTTAACGGTTTTTTCGGTGATCCCGAGCGCTTGTGCGATCTCCTTATTAGCCAGTCCTTGAGCAAGACGGCCCAACACGTCCAATTCACGCGGGGTCAATGCCGGCCCGGAAAGATCCCGGCGGGAACCGGTCCATACCGTTCGGCCTTCGGCAGCGTGCCGAATCGCAGACAACAACCCGTCCGGGGTGACCGTTTTCTCCAAAAAGCCGGCGGCGCCTTCGGTTACGAGACGCTCTTGGATATCTAACGCGGAATACGAGGTCAAGACTACAACCCGAAGCGCGGGCCACCGTTGTCGAACCTCCCGAAATACCGCATCTCCGGTCCAAGGCGCCGGCAGCATCCAGTCGAGCAGCAACACGTCGCAAGCGGTCCGGGTCAGGTATTTTAGCGCCTCATCACCGGAGGCGGCATCAAACACCACGTCCATATTCCCGGTGGCCGCCAAAAGCGCCCGAAGCCCTTCTCGGACGACCGGATGGTCGTCGAGTACGCCCACCCGAATTCCCCCGCTCATAGGGACGCCCCCCAGGGGATGTGCAACTGAATGCGGGTGCCGTGATCCGCCGCCGATTCGATGTGAAAAGCCGCGCCCAATCGATCGGCGCGCTCTCGCATGCTGACTAAGCCGAACCCCTCGGGGGCTTTGTCCACATCGAACCCTTGGCCGTTGTCGGTCACGATCAATCGGACAATCCCGTCGTCCGTGTCCAACCGGACGTGCACCCGACAGGGCCCGGCATGCTTCATCACATTTTGCAGTGCTTCGTCCAAAATCGCCAAAAGCTCTTCGGACTGCGCCGGTGTCAGCCGAGAGAGGGCGACGTCGTCCAGGGTAAGATTGACCGTCCAGGGGCCGATATCCCGTAACGCTTGAATTTTTTCGGTGACGCGTCGACGCATACCTGGCTCGGGGGACCTTAGCGTATCGATGACCGAACGCAGCTCAACCCGGCTTTGCTGCAACAGTTCGTCCAAGCGGTCGGATAGTCGGTGGACGGTCGTTCGCGGGATCCGCCGCGCGGTGATGTGTGTGCGTAATGCCTCGGCCATAAGTTGGGCGGAAAAGAGCCGTTGACTGACCTGATCGTGCAAATCGGCGGCCAACCGCCGGCGCTCTAGCCATTTGGCCCGGTCGATTCGAAGATGGTTAAGCCGGGCATGGTCGAGAGCCGCCTGCACATGCCAACCAAAGGCCGTCAACAAGTCGTGATGGGACGGGCCGAACGCATTCGCCAGGCTGCTTTCGATGCGAATAGACCAGGCGGTTTGGGGTAGCGGTGTTTGCCAGAAGGATCGGGTCTCTTCTAGCAAGATTCGCTCCGACGCCGGGGCCCGTTGTCCGGCATCCGCGTCATAGGAATAGATCGCCTCGTGCTTGACCTCCGGCCGGTGAACCCGGTAAAGGACGCGCACCGGCGGTTCGGTGACCAGCCCCACCGCCTCCAACTGCAGCCGGGCCGCCAATTGTTCCAAGGCAGTGCGCACAATGGCGGAGGGATCGTCCAGACGCGCCAGATGCTGGGCAATCTCGTTCAGGGCGCGCAAATGATCGTTTTTCTGCCGGATATCGGCCAATAAGGCGGCCCGGTCCAGCGCGACGGCAACCTGGTGGCCGACTGCACGCAAAAACTCCAGAGTCGGAGCGGTAAAGACGCGTTGTCCGTCAGCCGCCAGGTTTAAGATGCCCAGTGGCCGACCTTTGGTTTTGAGCGGTACCGAGGCATGAAAGCGCAGGCCGGCCTTGTCTCCCTCGGCGTTTTTCAGTCGGCTGCACCGGACAATATTAATAGCGGTGTCCAATTTTCCTTGCACGAACCGTTCCTGACATTCACACCAGCTCGACCTTAAAGGCCGGGCGCCATCCGCCGCCAACGCCGGCGGCAGCCCGCTGGCGCCCATCTCCACAAACGAGGCTTGGCGGGGGTCATATCGAAACGCCCAGGCGGTAGTCAGCCCGAGTAGCTCGCTAAGCTGCGGCAACAGGGCAGCCATCGCTTGCGGCATGTCGACGGCTTCGTTCAGGGCTTCAGCGATTTGTTTTAAGATACGCACTTCGTCCGCCTGGGTGATCCAAGACGCTGGGTTCATATGAAAGGCCTCCCCTTCCATGATACCGGAGTGTCGTTAGACGATGAACGATAAATCGCCGAATTCGTGCCAACGAAATCCGGCCAGGCCGGCTTGCCGGTAGGCTTCCCGTAAAAAGGGCGGGTCGACGAAAGCATAGAGCAGTGCCAGATGACTGCTGAAATTATCGTGAAGGCCGGTCACCAGATTGGTCACCACCAGGGGAGGATTATTCGGGGTGATCAGATAGCGGGTCCATCCTCGTCGACGGCCAAATCCGGACGCCGCCCAGGTCTCGAGTCCGCGCACCACCGTGGTGCCGAGCGCGATGATGCGACGGCCGTCTTGGCGTGCTTCGGTGATGTGGCGAACCGTCCGGCGCGGGATGTGATAATATTCGGGCAACACCGGATAACGCGCGAGCCCCTGGGTCACTTCGTGACTGGAAACCGAGGTATGCAACGTGATCGGACAGAGGATGACGCCCCGTTCGACCATCCGCGCGACAATTTCATACGTAAAGGGCCGCCCGGCCGACGGCATTTCCGCCGAACCCGGCACCCGCCCAAAAATGGTCTGGTAGTAATACAGGGGGTACGGCCGGTCCACGTAGCCGTAACGGATGGGGTCTCCGACAAGAGGCGCCAACTCGTACAAATCCCGATCGGTATCGATCACCCAAAGCCGGGACTCGGGATGAAAACGGCGAACGACCCGTCCTAACGCCATCAGATCACCCAGTCGGCTTAATATCGCAACCGACGCGTTTCGATCCGACAAGGCGGGATCGGGCCCACCATCGGCACGCCTCTTCTCAACGATTGCGCGGCGCGATGACAGACGGACGGCCAAGTGCACCCGGGCGGGAACGCCGTCCCAAAGGGCCGGCAGTGCGGCCGGTATGGTTCTTGAGTCGTTATAGACTAAGACATCACCAGGTCCAAGCCAACTCGGAAAACCGGTAAACTCTTCGCACCGGACGACCCCGCGGCGACGATCGACCACCAAGAGCCGCACCTGAGCACGCGAACGACCAACGGCTTCTGGAGGGGCGGCCGCTTCGGTTACCGTCATCCCTAAATTCCACTCAATCGGCGGCGTCATGACGCACCCTCCTTGCTCGACACCAGGGCCAACCGCCCAACCGAATTGACAGCGAGATATAATCGGGTTTGCCCGGAAAATCGCACCGGATCTTCGATTAACGGCAACAGGGCCGCGGCGGCCTCATCGGGACGCCGTAACCGGTTGGTGTCATGAGGCAAGGCCTGGCGATGCAGCGCCGTATCCATATCGCCGGGATCCACCACGTGAACCCGGATGGACGGTTCTTCTTGAGCCAGAATCTCCATCGCGATCTCAAGCCCGGCTTTCGAGGCGGCATAGGCCGTCCATCCCGGATAGGGAATGCGGGCGGCGTCACTGGATATCGCCAGGACTAACGGATTCTCCTGCCGACGGAGAACCGGTAAAAACTGACGGACCAAATCCAAGGGGGCGACCAAGTTGACCGCCAAAAGCTCGGTCAACGATTTTGATGTCAGTCGGGACACCGGTGCCAACAGCGGATCATCGAGAACGGCCGCATTTAAGACCAGGGTATCGAGGGTGGATAGGCGGTCGATTACGCCTGTTATTAGCCGAGCGCGAAAGGCCGGATCGGCCAGATCCCCTGCAAAAGCAGGAATGTCCGACCGATCGTCCTGAGGCCACCGGGCGCAATAGGCTGTCCGATGGCCGCGACCGGCCAGAATGCGGACCAACGATGCCCCCAATCCGCGGCTGCCGCCGGTCACGAAGCAATGACGAGGGAAATCCATAGGCTCACTCTCCTTAAAGGGATTGAGCCCAGCATAAAACCCCGGCGGCATTGGCACATCCGGCCGGGGTTGTAGCCTGCAATAGGTCTTTCGGCGTAGTGGATCTTTCAGTCGCCCCGGGTTTTGCCACCGGGGTTAGCCAAGATGAATGGCAGAACATCCTGCCAACGGAAAAACCATCCAAGACCGCCCTTCCCTTAAAGGCCACCGAAATTATCATCTCTATATAAGTTTTCTATATAAGTTTATATAAGACGCTGCTATCCGGTATCGGGCAGGATTTTTTGTCCTCACCTTTTGGGTCCGTCGCTCAGGCGCCTGATCTGAGAGGGAGCGCCGAAAGGTTCTCTTGCTCGCCGATCGCGGATTTCGCGCGGCGTCACTCAATGGATAAAAACCCATCCGGTGGTAAGAGGAACGCGTGAATCGGTAAGCCGATCCGGATGTTGATGGATTGACATTAACTGTCAAGGTCGATCTTTATCCGGGACATTCGACCCGGCATCGAGGAGGATCCGTTTCACCACCTGTTTGGGTGGGGCTGTCGCCGGTCCAATCGTTTCGACGGATAGGGCGGCCGCGACATTGGCCCACCATCCGGCTTGGAATGCCGATTCCCCGTGAAGCCACGCCGCCAAAAATGTCCCCGTATGCGTATCGCCGGCCCCGGTCGTATCGACGACCTGTCGAGGGCGATAGGGCGGGAGATAGTGACCGTCACCCCCGGCCTCATAAAGATAGGCGCCATGCGCACCGGCCCTCCAGAGAATGATCGACGCCTGCGAGCGATCCGCAAGCGCTCGGCATGCCGCCTCCGGGGTGTCATGACCGGTCAACCGAAAGGCCTCTCGCCGATTAAGACTCAAGAGCCATGTTCGGTCCAGGATAACTTGCAGGCGCTCCGGGGCCAACTCCCCCACTAACGGCCCCGGATCAAACACCAAACGGTGGCTCCGGCCTTCATTTCGAAGCCAATCCGAAACTGCCTGCCCGGTCTCGGGATATAACAAGTCATAGCCGGACACATAGGTGATTTCATTGGCCGGCCAATCCACCGACTCGAGCGCGGCCCGGGTCAACCGACTTTCCACCCCGGGCGTCGTGACAAACGTGCGCTCGCCGTCAGGTTCGCGTAAGACGATATCAAATCCGGTATCCGCCGCCTCGACCGTCGGTAACGCCTGCTGGACCCCGTGCCGACGAAGACTTTCCGAAACCAGTCGGCCAAAGGAGCCCCCGCCCACCCAACCGACATAACGCACCGGAACCTCCCATTGCCGCAACGCGTAGGCAATATTAAAGCCGCCGCCGACAAAAAGCCGACGTTCTTCGGCTAAAACGTCGCCCCCACGATCGGGTAGGCGAGGTACCGTTAACCAGAGGTCGACCAAAATGCTGCCCACGACGCTTACTCGCTCCATACGTTTTCACCTGTCTTCTTAACCGGCTTTGCCGTTCGCCGGGCCAACGAACCTGTGATGTAGATGACCGCCGCACTGACCCCGGCGACCACCAATTCTAAACTGGAATGGAGGAAAATGCCACCCGCCCAAGGGCCGGTAAATAGAGGCGAGGCGGTTACCATGAGTCCGAGAACGGTTCCCAACCCAAATCCGGCGACCGCTTCCCAGCGAACCCGGGGAGCAAAAGGTCCGGGCGTCATCCGAGTGGCGGGATATCCCCGCGTTCGCCCATACATCATTTGATCCGCCCCAAATACGCCCGCCCAAGCGGCCAGTCCCACACCTAAAAGTAAAATAAAGGACTAAAACGCGGCATAAAAATTGTGCGCCCAAACCACAACATACAAGGTCCCGAGAATCATGAGCAGCGCATCCAAGAGAACCGTGCGTTGGCGCCGCCACGGCAGATCCAGCGCCAATAAGGCTAATCCGGAGGAATAAAGGCTCAAATCTGCCTCCGCGACGAGTCCTCCCACGACCGTGATCAAATAGGGGATGGCTAAGAACCGGGGCACCTGTTGACCCAACGCCAAAATCGGATTGGCCGCAGCCGCCAAACCCGGATCCCGGGTCCCCACGAAAATGCCGATCCCGATTAATCCGACCAGCGGTAACGCTCCCCCGCCCAAAGCCGCCCAAAAAAGCCGTCGGCCCGGCACCCGAGGGCTCACGTAACGGCTGTAGTCGGCTGCCGCATTGGTCCAACTGAGCCCAGTGCCGGCAACAATGAACGACCAGGCCGGAACGAATCCGGTCAGCCAGGGGCCGTGCTTGGCATTCTCGATCCAAGCCCAGTGGGTGCCCGGTAACAGCCAGAGCGCGATGACCAATGTCAAAACCCCGAAGAGGGCACTGAAAAATTTTTGCATAACGACCAACGTGGCTTGGCCTAAGAGGCCAAGCGCCACCGTCACCCCGACCACCACGCCAATTAACGTCACTTGACCCCAAACCGGCGTCACCTGGCCGGTGATTTGGTTCCAGAGACCGGAACCTGCCCAGCTGGCGGTAATGACCGCTATAGTTTCCCACCCGACCAACGAAAGCCAACTGAGGAACGCCACCATCGCATTCCCGCGGGTACCGAACACGACACGAGACAGCATCATCATGGGCGCACCTCCATCCCGGCCGGCTACCGTAAAGGCACCCACCAGGCCAAAGGAGGCCAACCCGAGCCCCATGGCCAACACACTCTGCCAGAAATTCAGACCATAGGCCACCAAGATAACTCCGTAAATAACGCCTAAAATCCCCAGGTTAGCTCCAAACCAAACCCAAAACATCTCCCCGGGCCGACCATACCGTTCCTCCACTGGAATAACGTCAATGCCCTGCTGTTCAATATGCCACGGACGATTACGGTTTACCATCGTTCGGTTCCTTCGCATGTTAGGTCTTAGGGATTTCCTTGGCGGTTCCTCTCGACGCCCTAACCCCGAGCAATTCCGGCTCGGTCTGGATAAGAGGTCTCCCAACAATCGTCGCCGAGCCATAACCAGAACCGAAATTCCCCTAGCTTATGCTAATCCCCTTAACCCGCCCGTTCTAGGGCCAAACGGCCCCTATTAGCCATGTCAACCTCTTTCGCCAATACTGGCAAACGACTGCGACTTATTCGAGCTTTATACCGTCAATCCCCGAGGATGAGAATTTTTTTGTCATCTTATCCAATTTTCTAGTGACGCTTTTGGTGTTTTTCGCTAAACTTCTAACATACACGATTCATCGGATCGGATGCAGAAAAGAAGGAGGGGGTCGGATGCTGACCGCCATCAACACCGTCTGGGTCGTCTTAGCCGGAGCTCTGGTGTTTTTCATGGAGGGCGGTTTCGCGTTATTGGAAGCGGGCTTGGTGCAATCCAAAAACACCTTGTCGATTGTCATGAAAGTCATGGCCGACGTCACCTTAGGCTCGTTGGTCTTTTTCACCTTGGGATATGGCATCATGTTTGGCCCCAGCCATAACGGGTGGATGGCATGGCCCGCCGGTGGCCTAACCCATGTGCCGTCGCCCGCCCACTTACCCGCTCCGGTATTCTGGTTTTTCGAAATGGCCTTTGCCGTCGCCGCCATCTCCATCGTCTCGGGAGCTGTCAGCGAACGGATGCGCTTTAGTGCTTATCTGCTTTTTATCGTGATCGGCATTATCGGATATTCCCTATCCGGCCATTGGGTGTGGAACCCGACCGGCTGGCTCGCACATCTCGGCATGCGAGATTTTGCCGGTAGCGCGGTGGTTCATACCTTTGGCGGTTTTGCCGCGTTGGCGGCCGCCTGGCTGGTCGGTCCTCGGCAAGACCGGTTCGGTCGCCACGCGACCGAATTCCGGCCGTCCAATCTGCCGCTGGCATTTGCCGGCACATTTATTCTCTGGTTCGGCTGGTTTGGCTTTAATGCCGGGTCGACA
The DNA here is from genome assembly GCA_000237975.1 of Sulfobacillus acidophilus DSM 10332. Taxonomy (GTDB): domain Bacteria; phylum Bacillota; class Sulfobacillia; order Sulfobacillales; family Sulfobacillaceae; genus Sulfobacillus_A; species Sulfobacillus_A acidophilus. Next base: position 2,458,781 of record CP003179.1, read on the forward strand.
TTAAGCGCCGTTTCCCCGTTAATTGGACCCGTAGTGCTTAATACGATGCTGGCCGGGGCGGCCGCCGGTCTAGCGGCGATCCTCTGGTCCCGCTGGCGTCAGGGGCATTACGACCCCACGATGGCCATTAACGGCGTGTTGGCCGGACTGGTGGCGATTACCGCCGGCTGTGCCTACGTCTCGCCGGAAGCGAGTCTGGCCATCGGTACGGTGGCGGGAGTCATTGTCTACGAAGGTACCCCCCTCTTGGAGCGGATGCATATAGACGATCCCGTCGGGGCGTTTCCGGTGCACGGACTGAACGGAATCTGGGGGACCGTAGCCGTCGGCCTGTTTGCCGTTCGCGGCGGGCTATTGACCGGCGGGGGCATGCACCTCTTCGCCATCCAGGCATTAGGCGCCCTGGTCATTGCAGGATTCGCTTTTCTTCTGACCGCCGTAAGCTTAGGGATCATCCGGCAAGCCATGGCGATTCGGGTTCATCCTCTGGCTGAACGACAAGGCTTGGATTTGGCATTACACGGGATCCAAGCTTATAGCCGCGATACTGTGCGGGCCGAGCATCCGGCGCCTCGCCGGCCGTCACCGACGGAAGCCGTCGACTAAAAAGGGTAGCCCGCCGGGGAGCGGGCTACTGTGGGAGAGGAGAAACCGGAAGGTACCAACCGAGGTTGGTGCCGAATCTAGTATGTGAGCGTTCGCCGGTCTTATTCACCGACCGGCATTTTGCGCGTATTGCGCCATAAACCCGGGGTAGCTGATAGCCACGGCCTCGGCCCCATGAATCACCGTTTCCCCGTCCGCGATCGCGGCCGCGACAGCCGCCAACATGGCCATCCGATGATCACCGTGTGCGTCGATTTCCGCCCCTTTTAATCGGGTCGGACCTTCGATGCGAAAGCCGTCCGGTCGCGGCTCAACGGCGGCACCCATACGCGATAATATATCCGCCGTCACCTGAATCCGATCGCTCTCTTTGACGCGCAGTTCATGAGCGCCCTGAATTTCCGTCACGCCCTCTGCTTGGGTCGCCAGCAACGCGACCAAAGGAATCTCGTCAATCAAAGACGGGACGTCTTCCGCGGTGACTCGGGTTGCGGTCAACCGGCCCGGCAGAATTTCCACATCGCCGACCATTTCCGGCGCCGTCTGGACCACAGTGCTCCGAACGGAGGCGCCCATACGTTCCAACACCTGAAAAAATCCTGTCCGCGTCGGGTTAAGCAGCAAATGCGGGAGATAGAGCCGGGAATCGGGCAACAAGGCCGCCAAGGCCGCCCAGAAAGCCGCTGAGGACGGGTCACCGGGCACCGCAAAGTCAAGCGGGTCCACCCGGCTCACCGGTTCGACCGTAACCGTGGTTCCGGTGACACGGATTGGCACGCCTAAATAGGCCAGTAGACGTTCCGTATGATCCCGACTCGCCACCGGTTCACGGACCGTAAGCGGATCCGAAGCCGATAGGCCGGCCAATAAAAGGCTTGACTTCACCTGGGCCGAAGCGACGGTCATCTCGACCGTCCCCCCCTGATGGGGACCGCCGGCCACCGCAAACGGGGCATATCCGTCTTGGCGTGCCAACGATCGGACCCCCAGAGAAGCCAAAGGCTCTAATACCCGCCGCATCGGACGCTTCCGCAAGGAGACGTCTCCCGTGAACACCGTCAGTCCCGGTACCGCCGATACCAAACCGGCGGCCAAGCGAATGGTGGTGCCGGAGTTTCCGCAATCCACCACGTCCTCCGGTTCACGAAGACCGAAAAGCCCGGGGCTTTCGAGGACCAACGTCTCCGGCGTAAGCTCTTTGACCTCAACCCCCAGCTGCTGCACCAATCGGAGGCTCGAGCGGGTATCTTGGGCGTCCAGCCAGCCCGTGACGCGGCTTACTCCCGACGCGACGGCCGCAAACAAAATGCCGCGATGCGTCAAGGATTTGTCTCCCGGCACCGTGACGGTTGCGGATAACGGGTGCCGCCAGGGCGTCAGCCGGATCATGGCGCCGATACCTCCGATGTTTCCGGCAATAAGGCTTGCCGCCAACTTTTCAGTTCCTCGATCATGACATCCACTCCCCGCACCAATTCCTCGCGATTCGCCGTGAGTACCGGCCACCAGAAATGCGGGTCGCCCTGCCCCACACGGGTCGTGTCGCGATATCCCGGTCCGGCCAACGATAACCAACCGGGGGGAATTTGGCCGCCGACGGCTTGGCGTAACGCGGCCGATACGACATAAGGCAACTGGCTGACCCACGCCATGGCCTGGTCGTGAAGCCGAGCCTCTACCACGTGCGGCGTCATGCCCAGGCGCTTGGCCCACCAACCCACTTGTTGAGCATCCGGAGGATGGCCATCCCAGTCAATCGCCAATAAGGGATGATCCCGAAAAAGCTCGGCGTCGGCCGCGCCAAACCCGCGAACCTCGCGACCGGCCATCGGATGCAAAGGCAACAAGCGCGTGCGTACATGAAGGCGTCGAAAGACCTCCAGCAGCGGCCCTTTCACCGAACTCAGTTCCACTAACCATTGATGAGGGGTCATGTGGTCCGCCACCTCGGTCAGAACGGTTCCCATCACGCTAAGCGGTACCGCGACCACCACTTGATCGCACCGGGAAATCCACTGTCGCCAGGGACCGACCGTCCCTAATGCAGCCAACTGGGCGCAGGTTTCGGGATCAGGATCATCGAAAAACAGCTCGATGTCGGGCCCGGTAAGAGCTTTGGCCACCGAACCGCCGATCAACCCGACCCCGATAATGCCCACGTTCACAGTTGCCGCCCCACCGCATCCGCAACTTTGCGTAACGATCCGACCAGTTCTTCCAGATGGGGAAAGTTCAGACTTTGGGGCCCGTCGGACAACGCCTCCGCCGGATTCGGATGCGCTTCGATAATGAGTCCGTCGGCTCCGGCGGCGACCGCCGCCCGCGCCAAGGGTGCCACCCATTGCCAAGTACCGGCGGCATGACTCGGATCAATCACGACCGGCAGGTGACTGAGCTGCTTGACGACCGGAATCGCACTAATGTCCAACGTATTGCGGGTCTTGGTTTCATAGGTCCGAATACCGCGTTCGCAGAGAATGATGTTGAGGTTACCGTGGGCCGCAATATACTCCGCGGCCATCAGCCACTCGTCAATCGTGGCCGATAAGCCTCGCTTGAGCAGCACCGGTTTGCCGGTTTGCCCGACCGCCTTTAACAATTCAAAGTTTTGCATGTTGCGGGCCCCGATTTGAATGATATCGGCGTATTCCGCCACATGATGCAAGCTTCCGTGGTCCACCGCTTCCGTGACAATCATGACACCAAACCGTTCGCGAGCTTCGGCCAACAACTTCAGTCCGTCAACGCCCATCCCCTGGAAACTGTACGGCGATGTACGCGGTTTGTAGGCACCGCCCCGCATTACCGGCACGCCCAGTTGTTGCATGAACTCCCCGGATGCCATCACTTGTTCTCGGCTCTCCACAGCACAGGGCCCCGCCATCACAACGACCTGCGGCCCACCGAATACGACCGAACCTACTTTCACAACGCTGTCTTCCGGATGAAATTCCCGGCTCACCAATTTGTAAGGACGTCGCACCGGCACGGCCGGCTCTAAGGTCTTGGTTGATTCCACCCTGTACCACCCTTCCTTTAGATAATGTAGATTGCCCCAAAAACATTAGGCCTTCCTCCCCTTAGGGACGAAGGCCTGCTCCGCGGTACCACCCTATTTGACCCATTGCTGGATCATCTCTGTCGACTGCTAACACAGCCGCTCCGATTAACGGTCGGATGCCGGATTCTCTACTACTCGCTGGACGAGGTTCGATGCACGCTCACGGGGGTACGGCTTAGGCGCAAGGGTTCGGCTTCCACCACCCGCCGACTCTCTCTGCCGCTTGCTTTGCCTAGCCCCTTCCCGATCATCGCTTTAGGGCAATTAATGAATTTCCCGCATATTACACCACTTAGATGAATGGTGTCAAGCCTTCGAGATAGGAATTTTTACCGCGTTCCGCAGATCCCTCACAAATTCATAGGCCGCCTGCACGGCCATATCGGGATGCGTTTGCAAATGTTTCACCAATGCGCTACCGACAATGACCCCATCAGCAATTTGCGCTACGGTATGGGCCTGTTCAGGGGTTGATATCCCGAATCCCATGGCCACCGGCAAAGGTCCGGCCGCCTTAATGCGGCGGACTAATTCACCGACTCCCGCATCCAGGGTATCCCGTACCCCGGTAACCCCGGTCAAAGACACCCCATAGACAAATCCATCCCCCTCGTGTTGGATGGCTTTGAGGTGCCGATCGGTGGAGGTCGGTGCGGCCAAAGGAATCAGCGCCACCCCCTGGGACCGGGTCACGGTGCGCATCTCCTCGGCCTCCGCCCAAGGCAAGTCGGGGATGATTACCCCTTCAACCCCGGCTTCACGCATATGGGTTACGAATACTTCCATCCCCATATGAAAAACCGGGTTAATATATGTCAAAAAGACCAGCGGCGGGGCTTTGGGGACCAATTGCGCCACGACGGAAAAAATATCCTTGATTTTCGTCCCGTTCGCCAGCGCAATCGTCGCGGCCTGTTGCAAAACCGGTCCGTCCGCCAACGGATCGGAGAACGGGATGCCGATTTCAATAATGTCGGCCCCCGCCTCCGAAACCGCCTGCACCAAATCCGGCAACAAGTCCAGCCGCGGATAGCCGGCCGTTAAATAGGGAATTAAGGCGGCCCGTCCCTCGGCACGAGCTCGTACAAACGCCTCCTGGATACGCTGATTCATTACGCCTCCCCCCTCTCATAGCGCAAAACCGCATCAATGTCTTTATCGCCACGGCCCGATAGATTGATGAGCACCCGAGCGTGCTGTTCTTTGAGGCGGGGCGCCTCTTTGATGACCCAAGCGACCGCGTGGGCACTTTCAAGCGCAGGGATGATCCCTTCCCAGCGAGACAACCGGTAAAAAGCGTCGAGCGCCTCCTGATCGGTGATTGCCTCATAGGTCGCCCGACCGGTATCATGAAAGTGGGCGTGCTCCGGGCCCACCCCGGGATAGTCGAGACCGGCCGAAATCGAATGCGCCGGCTGGATTTGACCGTCTTCGTCCTGCAGGAGATAACTCAGGCTGCCATGCAAAATACCGGGTTCCGCTTGGTGGATGCTGGCGGCATGGCGACCGGTCTCAATACCTTCGCCGGCCGCTTCGATACCGACCAGCGCCACCGGATCATGCCGAAACGGATAGAAGATCCCCATGCTGTTGGATCCGCCCCCGACCGCGGCCACAATGTGGGTCGGCAACGACCCGGTCAAAGCCAGGTACTGCCGACGGGCCTCCCGGCCGATCACGGATTGAAAATCCCGGACCATCATCGGGTAAGGATGCGGTCCCACGACCGACCCAATGACATAAAAGGTCGTACGCACGTTGGTCACCCAATCGCGCAATGCTTCGTTGGTCGCGTCTTTCAGCGTTTTGGTGCCGGAGTCGACGGCGTGCACTTCCGCTCCTAAAAGCTTCATGCGGTACACGTTGAGGGCCTGTCGATGCACATCCTCCCGGCCCATGTAAACTTCCGCCTTGAGGCCAAACAGCGCCGCCGCCGTGGCCGTTGCCACGCCATGCTGCCCGGCCCCGGTTTCTGCAATGATCCGCGTTTTACCCATTTTACGGGCTAAGAGCACCTGGCCGATCGTGTTATTAATTTTATGGGCACCCGTATGGTTCAAATCTTCCCGTTTCAGATAGACATCAAATCCCAGAGCCGCGCTCATTTGATCGGCCCGTCGAAGCGGTGTCGGTCGTCCGACGTAATCTTTCAATAGGCTTTGAAATTCCTTCTGAAACTCCCGGTCCCGTCGAGCCGCACGATAGGCCTGCTCCAGCTCCTCAATCGCCGGCATCAACGTTTCCGGCACATACCGGCCGCCAAAGCGGCCGAACCGGCCGTGTTGATCGGGCCATTCCTCTTTATGCACTCGCGTCGCCATGTCGTGCCTCCTTAATAAAACGTGCGATCAGTTCCCAATCTTTTTGTCCCTGCCGCTCGACTCCACTGGAGACATCTACCCCGTCCGGTTTCAACCGGACCACCACCTGCCGCACATTGTCGGGGCTCAGTCCGCCAGCAATCCATATCGGGCGGGAAAACCGGGGCCGTTCCCACGAGCGAACCTGCCCGCTTCCCGGGATAGGCCCGTCCAGTAACACCACGTCGGCTGCCGGATCGAGTGTGGTGGCAATGGCTCGCTTCCCCTGATCATGCACGCGGTCAATCCATCTGTCGGGTACCCGGCCATGTAATTGAATAGCCGCAAAAGGCAGGTCCAAAAGCGTGCGAAAAAGGTCCTCCGAAACGTCCTTACCGACCGCGACAAATCGTCCGGGAACGCTCGCGAGAATGTGCCGAACCTCTGCCAATGAGAGCTGCCGCGGGCTTGGCGTTACGACCAACCCGACATAATCGGCTCCTTCGGAAAAGGCCCATTGAGCGGTCTTGGCATCCCGAATCCCGCAAATCTTAACCGTTAGCACGCCATTCCTCCAACAACGGACGGCCGCGCATCAGGGCCTCTCCCACTAATACGGCCTGATACCCCCAGTCCCGGACCTGGCGCAAATCCTCTACCTGATGAATGCCGCTTTCGCTGACTTTGATAATGTCCGGCCCCAACGCTAAAGCCATTTCCTGAGAAAAAGACAGACGCGTCTCAAAAGAGTCCAAATCGCGGTTATTCACCCCGATAATGGCCGGGTGAGCGGTCAAGGCAACCTCGGCCTCCACCGGGGAATGAATTTCAACCAGAACATCAAGCCCCAATCGGGTGGCATAATCATACAACGCTCGATATTGGTCCGGTTCCAAAATGCGGATAATCAATAACACGGCATCGGCGCCGGCCGCCCGCGCCTCCGCAATCTGCACCGGGTGGCGAATGAAGTCTTTACGTAAAACCGGAATCGATACCGCTTCCCGCACCGCCCGCAAATGGGCAAGATCGCCGGCAAAAAACTCCGGTTCGGTGAGAACGGATATCGCGGCCGCCCCCGCCCGTTGGTAGCCTTGAGCTTGCGCGACCGGGTCATAATGGTCGGTTAACCACCCTTTGGACGGCGATCGTTGCTTGCATTCGGCAATCACCTGAAGCGTCCCCGGATCGGCCCGTAACGCATCGGCCAGCGAGCGGGTCGGCGGCATGTTTTGGGCCTTTTCTTCGAGTCGCGCCCATTCGTCCCGAAGGGCCTCGACCCGCGCATCGACGGACGCCACAATTCGGTCAAGAAACATCGGACGATTCCTCCTGCGGTATCAATTGGGTGAGCACCTCAAGCGCCCGCCCTTGGCGGATGCTATCACGCGCCAGTTCAACCCCTTCCGCCGGCGAGGCCGCACGCCGCCCGACATAAAGAGCCATTCCCGCATTCGCCAACACCAGGTCGGTCATGGCATCCGCCGCCTCGCCGGTTAAAATATCGCGGCAAATGCGGGCGTTGGTCGCGGGATCTCCCCCCTGAAACGCTCCCAGCGGATATCGCGGCAATCCCAGCTCCTCGGGAGTGATTTCCATGACCGTCACTTGGCCTTGATCAACCAACGCCACGCGGGTCGGACCTGAGAGGGACACTTCGTCTAGACCCCCATGGCCATGGACGACGGCAGCCCGATCAATGCCCAACCGGGCCAGAGCCTGTGCGACCGGTTCCGCCCAATCGGGGGCAAACACTCCCATCAACTGGAATTCCGGATTTAACGGGTTGGTCAAGGGTCCCAGCACGTTAAAAACCGTACGGACCCCCAGCTCTCGACGTACCGGCGCCGCATACCGCATGGAGGGATGCACCTGCTGGGCAAACAAAAAGCCGAATCCCACGGTGTCGATTAAGCGAGCAACATCCTCGACCGCATATTGGATGGGAATGCCCATCGCTTCGAGCATGTCTGCACTACCGCTTTTGGAGGTCGCCGAGCGATTACCGTGCTTGGCCACCGGCAATCCGGCGCCGGCCACCACAAACGCCGAGACGGTCGATACGTTAAACGTAAATGATCGGTCGCCGCCGGTTCCGCAGGTGTCAATAACCGGCCGCCGCCGAATCGACGGGGCCGTCGCGTGATGCCGCATGGCTCGGGCAAAGCCGACAATTTCGTCCACCGTTTCCCCTCGCACCCGCAACGCGAGCAACACCCCGCCAATTTGGGCCGGCGTCGCCTCCCCGCCCATAATTGCGTCCATGAGCGAAAATGCCTGTTCTTCACTCAAAGATTGGCCGGCCGTTAGACGCTCTAAACTGTCTCGAATGACCTCACTCATACGATTAACCCCCGCTCCCGCGCCACTTCCGTCCGCTCGACAAACTGTTCAAGAATTTTCATCCCATCGGGCGTGAGATACGATTCGGGATGAAATTGCACCCCGAAAACCGGTTGAGTCCGGTGAGAAATCGCCATCACCGTGCCATCGCTACTCATGGCGTCGACTTGCAATTCCGGCACTTGACTGACATCGACCGCCAGCGAATGGTAACGTCCTGCTTGAAATCCTTGCGGCAAGCCGGTTAAAAGGCCACGATTCTGGTGGTAAATCATGTCCGCCTTTCCATGCATCAACCGGGGGGCGGGAATAATCTGCCCGCCATAGGCAAGCGCGATCGCCTGGTGCCCTAAACAAACCCCAAGCGTAGGAATCCGCCCCTGCAACGTGCGCAACAAGGGAACCGATATTCCCGCATCCTCCGGTCGGCCCGGACCGGGTGAAATGACGATGCCGTCCGGCTTTAACGCCAATACGTCGTCGACGCTCAACACGTCGTTCCGCTGCACAATCACCGTGCTCAAAAGACCGAGATATTGCACGAGGTTATAGGTAAAGGAGTCATAGTTGTCAATCACTAAAATCATAGCCATTCATCCCCTCCGCTGGTCAGCACATTCAACGCGGCAGCGGCCTTGTTCAAGGATTCCTGATATTCGGTAGCGGGATCCGAGTCGGCCACAATCCCGGCTCCAGCCTGGACTAAGGCGCGATCACCCGTCATTTCCAATGTCCGAATGGTAATGCAGGCATCTAACGTACCCCGATGAGACCAATACCCCACTACTCCGCCGTAGGCGCCGCGTCCTTCCGGTTCCAGCTCGTCGATAATCTCCATGGCCCGAATTTTAGGTGCTCCGGTTAGCGTCCCGGCCGGAAACGAGGCAGCCAGTACATCCAGCGCATCCACATCCGGCCGTAGAGTGCCCCGCACTTCCGATACGATGTGCATGACATGGGAATACAGTTCTTTGGTCATGAATTGCGAGACTTCCACCGTGCCGTATTGCGACACACGACCTAGATCATTCCGGGCTAAATCAACCAGCATGACGTGTTCCGCCCGTTCCTTGGGATCATTAATCAGGTTGTTCCATAAAAGATTGTCTTCTTCGACCGTCTTTCCCCGCGGACGCGTACCGGCTATCGGCCGGTTAACCGCTTGGTTGCCCTCTACCCGTACCAGAGTTTCCGGTGAGGAACCGGCTAAGGTCCGTCGCGGCGTCTCGACATAGAACAAATAGGGTGACGGGTTGATACGCCGTAATCGGCGATAGAGCGAAAACGCGTCCCCTTTAACCCGGCAGGATAATTTTTGCGATAACACGACTTGAAAAATATCGCCGGCGGTAATATATTCTTTCGCTCGTCGCACCATGGATTCAAAAGTGTCCTGGCTAACGTTTTGCTCGATGGCCGTCAACGCTTGCACGCGCGGCTCCGCCAACATCACGGGCTGCCGTAATCCGTCGACCAATATTTCCAATCGGGATTCGGCTTGAGCCAATTGCTCCCGTAGCGACTCCACGATGACTGTCACGGTTTGTTGGCGATGATCAAACGCCACCACCGCTTTGGGCCACACCCATTCCCAAGCCGGCCCGTCGGCCGGATGACGACTATGCATATTTTCTAGCCGTTGGACCCAGTTATAGGCAAAGTAACCAATCGCGCCCCCCGTAAAGGGCAATTCAATTTCCGGCGGCACATAAACCTTTTGCCGCTGTTGTTGCGCCCGAATTAAGGGGATCGGGTCTCCCGCAACTTGAGTGCCCTCGGGACTGACCAACACCGCCTGTCCGTCGGCTTCCAGTACCCGAGCCCATTCGCCCAGCGCAATGAAGGAATACCGGGCAACCTTGTCATCACCCACGACACTTTCCAACAACGTATGAGCGCCCAGGGGCCTAAGGCGTAAGAAAGCCGAAATGGGGGTGATTTGATCCACCGCGTATGAATTCACCACGGCAATATACGGACTTTCCCCGTCGTCCCAGACTTGATATCCGTGATGCGTGTCCATTCGTTGCACCCATATCCCTCCGCAAAAACAATTAAGCCTTCGTCCAACCAAAGGGACGAAGGGAACTCCGCGGTGCCACCCCATTTAGGCTTGAAAGGCCTCACTCAGCCATACGGGACATCAAATGTCCGATATGCCTTCCCGGATAACGGAGGAAGAGTCCGTCCATGCCTACTACACCGTTCGGATGGCTGCTCCCGGGCCCATTCACTGTTGCTTCCTTGCCAGTCTTCCACCCTCACCGGCTCGCTCGAAAGGTTCCGCCACAGCTACTCTTCCCGCTCATCGCATTCACTTACTGTCGAGTTGTGCTTTTCACTATAAAAGGCGATTGGCGTCTTGTCAAGAGCGATTTGCCTTATCAAAAATGTCTTTTGAAAAGGAGGGACACCAGGACGTCGATTGGCTGGAACGGTTGTTGATGATGCGTCCTCCGCACGGGAAAATGGCCTAGCGAATTGCCTTAACTCACTCGCTTTCGATTCGCCGGTTGCAGACGACGAGTTCATCACCATACCCGCTCAACCGCCAACCCTCAAATGTCATGCCTTCGGCATCATCAGCCCTTTGCGGATCCCTTGAGCCACAATCACCCCTCCAGGTCAAGGCGTCTCGTCGTCCCGAACGAAAAATCGGCTCCAAAGACCGCGAATCAAGACGATTAACGCGATGGCCGCCGCGGCCGTCAAAGCCTCATGAAAGTTTCGGCTCAGAACCAGTTGACGGGCCAAAATCGTGGCCACAATGTCCAGCAGGCGCGGAGGCGACAGGTGACGGAACAAATCGCGCATCTCCACCAACAACACTAACGTAAAGATGTCCTCCATCACTCCCCGCAGATTCGACAACAAGAGCTGCGGGTGTCCTAAAAGGGGGCTCCAATGGACCAAAAACCCGATGATACCGAATACCAACGTGGCCAAAATCAACACTTCAATAGCCCACCTGAGCCAATAACTGGTTTGGCGGGTAAAACGCAAAAAAGCCGGGGGTAATGTGTGCATAGGTCCTCCTAAATGTTGGCTGCTGCCCCACATTATACCCCGACACAACTATTTCGACGACCTACCGCCACCAACGTGCGGTCACGACCCGCCGTTCTGTGTAGAACATGAAGGCATCCATACCGGTGGCATGTAAGTCTCCATAAAAGGAGTGCTTCCACCCCGCAAACGGAAACACTGCCACAGGAGCCGCCACGCCGATATTGATCCCCACCATGCCCGCCTGAATGTGATCCCGAAAATATTGCGCATGCCCGCCGGACTCGGTGTAGATAGTCGCCGTATTGCCATATGATGACCCGTTGGCAATCGCTACGGCGGTGGCCAAATCCGGCACCCGGATCATACTGAGGACCGGGCCGAATATTTCCTCCCGTGCAATCGTCATCCTCGGGTCCACCCCGTCAAAGATAGTGGGTCCCAAGAAAAATCCCCGCTCCGGTAACGCATGTTGTCGGCCGTCCAAAATCAGACGGGCGCCTTCCGAAATGCCCCGGGCAATATAGCCACGCACCCGTTCGCGATGCGATTGGCGAATCAAGGGCCCCATATCCGTCCCCGGCTCCCATCCCGGTCCCACCGTCATGGACCGGCCTGCCTCCACCAGCGCGTCTTGCAAACGATCGGCGACGTGCCCGACCGCCAACACCACAGAGCCGGCGAGACAGCGTTCACCGGCCGCCCCAAAAGCGGAGCCGATAAGGGCCTCGACCGTTTTGGGCAACTCCGCGTCCGGCATGACGACGTGAAAGTTCTTGGCCCCTCCCAGCGCTTGCACCCGTTTACCGTGATAAGCCGCCGTGCGGTAGACATATTCCGCAACCGGTTGCGACCCGACAAAAGACACCGCCCGGATTTCTGGATGGGACAAAACGGCGTCCACCACCGATTTCCCGCCGTGAATCAGGTTCACCACCCCATCCGGCAGGCCCGCCTCCCGCAGCAGTTCCAAAAGCCGCATCGACGTCAACGGGGTACGTTCCGACGGTTTTAACACAAACGTGTTCCCGGCGACCACGGCCGGAGGTATCATCCATAATGGAATCATCGCCGGAAAATTAAAGGGTGTAATGCCCGCCACCACTCCCAGGGGCACCCGTAACATGCTGGCCTCTACCCCATGTGCCACTAACGGTAAGATTTCACCCTTTAACAATGAAGGAGCAGAAGCCGCCAATTCCACCACTTCAATTCCCCGGCCAACCTCCTGATCGGCATCCGCAAGAACTTTGCCGTGCTCTTGAGTAACCAGACGGGCCAGTTCCTCCCGATGGCGCTGCAATAATTCCCAATATCGGAACATGATCCGTGCCCGCTCAAATATCGGGGTATTCTTCCACGAGGAAAAGGCCGTCGACGCCGCGTCCACCGCTGCCGACACCGCCGTCTGATCATCGAGCGGCACTTCAGCTAAAACATCTTCCGTCGCCGGATTGTAAATCGGCTCCCATTGAGTAGCGGTTGCCGCAAAGGGCCGACCGCCAATGATATGGGTCAAGGGTTGTGCCATCGTGTCGATCTCTCCTTCTCCAGAGCCTTTCGTTAAACGTAATGAATACGGGTCGAAGGAATATCTTGAAGCTCCGGGTGGTGAGCGTACACCAATGCCGTTGCTTGATTCATCAGTTCGAGGGCCTCCCGCACTTCACTGACGGTAACGGTGAGCGGTGGGGCAATGCGGATAACGTTTCCGTAGAGTCCCCCTTTACCCACTAAAAGGCCCAATTCGCCGGTGGCTTCCAAAAATTCCGCCGCGAGATCCGGCGCCGGGGTTTTATCGTGTCGGACCCATTCCAACCCTTGCATTAACCCCAGTCCTCGCACATCCCCGATGGCCGGATACCGATCGGAGAGCTCTTCGAGCCCTTCACGAAGCAAAAGACCGGTAACCCGGGCGTTTTCCGTCAAGTTTTCGGTCTCGATGACGTTCAACGTCGCTAACGCCGCTCGCATCGACAGCGGATTGCCGCCAAAGGTGGAAATGGTCGGCCCGGTATAACGGGCGCCAATGGCGGCGGTTGTCACCGTGGCGCCAATCGGCAAGCCGTTAGCCAGCCCCTTGGCAAACGTCATAATATCCGGGACGACACCGTAGTGCTCAATCCCAAAGCGTTTGCCCGTCCGACCAAATCCGGTCTGTACTTCGTCGTCGATAAAAAGGCCGCCAAATTTTCGCACAATCGGAACCAATTCTTGAAAAAATGCCGGCGGCGGGGTAATGAATCCGCCAACCCCTTGAATGGGTTCCGCAATTAACGCGGCCAACCGGCCCGAGGTCGCCGTCCGGATAAAGGCTTCGGCATCCCGAGCACACTCTAAGCCACAACGGTCCGGGGTTTTGCCAAAGGGACACCGGTAGCAATAGGCGTTCTGCGTATGCCGAATAGGAAGCGCCATCCCGGCTCCGCCTAATTTCCAGGCCGATTGGCCGGTTAACCCCATGGCTGCCTGGGAGCGACCGGAGTAGCTGTGCCGCAAAGCCAACACGTCTTGATGGCCGGTAGCCAACTGTGCCATGGCCACCGCCGTTTCGTTAGCTTCGGTGCCGCTGGTGGTAAAGAAACTCTGTTCGAGGTCGCCCGGTGTGATCTCGGCCAACTTTTCGGCTAAGTCCACCATCGGTTCGGTAATATAAAGCGTCGACGTATGCACCAATTGATTGACCTGATCCGTTACCGCCGCAGCAATCGCGGGATGGGCGTGACCCACGGATACCGTTAAAATCCCGCCAAAAAAATCTAAATAGGTCCGACCCGTCGCATCCGTCACCCGACGGCCGTCTCCTTTGACAAGCACCAAAGGTTTTTCATAGTAGGTGGTGACACCCGGCACCAAATACCGTTTTTGCCGGTCTTTGATATTGGCCAAGCTGCTCGGCCCCCTTCCCCTGTCATTAGTTCCATAGTAACGGAAAGGAATAGCGAAGAGATTAGACAGTCTGTCAATAAATTTCGCTGAAATTGAGACACATAGTATCCGACCGGCTTCCCGTCGGGACGGCACGGCAACACGTGCGGACGAATCGTTCAAGGCCCATCGTCATATTGTTTTTCCGTGGATCATCATGCCATCGACGACTCATCAGGCATTGTCAACGTGGAAGGCATCAAGTCCGCGTATGAGGCCGACGGTCGTTCGACCCCGCCTGACGGCGACGGAATATAGCCGCGTTGCTTCAGATAGGTCACGGCATCATTTATGGTATAGCACCACGGGGGCAAGGGCACCGTGTGGGTTGACGTCATCCGGACAGCCTGAACCCGGCGGAATTGGGCGCTCCAGATCCAGCTGACATGCACACCAAACGGGGGCACGTCTACCCGAAAAGCCACGAGAAGATCATCGGGCGACTTTAGCCTAACCTCTTGCGATGGATTAGCAACAAGGCTAACGTGTTGGGAAAAATAGGACTCGAGAAAGAGAAGCAAGTCCTCTCGAAATTCTTGCCGGAAAGCCGGAAGGGTTTTTGCCGCACGTTCGATTGCATCTGCCAGCGTCATCGGCCCGCCTCCTTGTTCGAACGGCTTAGAACGCCATTATACCAGAGGCTGCCGGGTACGGTATTTCTGGTGGCTACCGTCAGCATCAACGTACGAGCCCAGATAGACGAGGCGACCTCGATTCCGCACTATTATCGCCGGTTGATTAAATTGCGCAAGAATCGACGGAACGTTCCACCCGGTAAACGTGGATAACGAAAATATCGTTGTCTTCATCCGAGAGCTTAAGGGCCATGATATGTTTCCTCCCGGAGCCTCATCCGGTATACTTTCGACACGTATCTTCATGGCCACGGAGGGAAGGAAACCATGTTGTGGAACGACTTTAAAGCGTTCATCGCCCGGGGAAACGTTTTGGATTTGGCCGTCGGGATCATCATCGGCGCGGCGTTTGGCCAAGTTATCGCCACGTTTGTGAACGACGTGGTGATGCCGCCGATCGGACTCTTGGTGGGACACGTCAATTTCGCCGGCTTGTACATCAACCTCTCGGGCCGCCACTACCCGAGCCTGGCGGCGGCCAATGCCGCCGGCGCGCCGGTGATTGCCTACGGGCTTTTCATCAATGCACTCGTCAATTTTCTGGTCGTCGCACTCGTGATTTTTTTGGCTTTACGGGGGATTCGGCACGCCCGTAAACCGTCTCCGGCCCCGGTGGCGTCAGTCAAGAGCTGTCCTTTTTGCTATACCGCCATTCCGAACCAGGCCGTACGGTGTCCGGCCTGCACATCGGAACTTTCGGCGATATCGGTTAAATCCTAAGAAGATTGTCTCAAAAGGCGTCCTTCGCTTCGCCAATAACCAAAACCCCATGGGGGGGATCAAACAAACCCGCCTCTTTTGGTAAAAAGGCCACCAGGGAGGCGGGTTGCTCCTAATCTTTTGTCATCCCCGGATGGCCCCCTATACCGCCCCAAAAAGAAGGCTGCCCCTTCTCGGACAGGACAGCCCCTTTATTTGAGCCAGTATTGCATCAGAGAAAACCCCAAGAAGACTCCGATAATGCCCAAAATGCCGCCCCAGCTGCTGGGGGCGGGAACCGGCAATTTAAGCCAACGAAAGAGGGCGCCTAAAATAAATCCGGCCAAGAGGGCCCATATCGCTTCACGCATGCCCATCACCGAAGCGTGGAAGGCGTCAGCAATTCCACGGCGGGCTGACCATGGCCTACCGGCTCAACATGAAAAAGAGCCGCCAAGGTGGCCCCAATATCGGAAAGGCCCTGACGAGCCGAACCCACAAACGGGGTTAAGGACGGCCCCCACGCCAACCAGGGTACCCGTTCCCGGGTATGGTCGGTTCCCCGGTAGGTGGGATCGCACCCGTGGTCAGCCGTTATCCATATCTGATCATCGGCTTTCAGTTCTTGCCAAAGCCGTGGTAAGAATCGGTCCAGACTCCGCAGCGCTTCCGCATAACCGACCGGATTTCGCCGATGCCCGTATTGCGAGTCAAAGTCAACTAAATTGGTGAAGATAAATTGGTGATGATTCGCTTGCTTCTCCAATACGAACAATGTGCGTTCCAGCCCGTCTTGGTTGTTTTGGGTCGGAATATGGTCGTTAAATCCATGACCGGAAAAAATATCCCCGATTTTTCCGATGGCTACCGTTTCAATGCCCTGTTGAAACAGATGATCCACCACGGTCGGCCCGGGCGGTTCCACCGAGAAATCATGCCGCCGCGCCGTTCGGACAAAATGGCCGGGGGGCCCGATGAAGGGGCGGGCAATGATACGGCCAACCAAATACGGCCCCTGCATGACCTGCCGGGCTTCGCGGCACCAGCGATAGAGGGTTTCGACGGGCACCACCTCTTCGTGCGCCGCGATTTGCAACACGCTGTCGGCCGATGTATAGACAATCGGATTCCCGGTCTTCACATGTTCGGGGCCAAGTCGCTGAATAATTTCGGTTCCGGATGCCACTTCGTTGCCCAAAACGGGCCGACCAAACCGACGTTCCAGTTCGTCGACCACCTCACGGGGAAACCCCTGCGGAAAAGTCCGAAAAGGCTCGGTCACCGTGATCCCCATCATTTCCCAATGCCCGGCCAGCGTATCTTTGCCGTTCGCTAACGGGATCAGGGGATAGGCAACCCCTCGTAGCGGTTCGTCATCCGTGCCCGGAACGGGTGTCAGCCGCGTCAGCCCCATTTGAGCCAAATGAGGTAACGCCACCCCCCCAACCGCCTCCGCGGTATGCGTGATGGTGTTGGCGCCGCCATCCCCAAAGCGCTCGGCATCGGGTGCATCCCCAATGCCGCCAGAGTCGATAACGATCAATACGATTCGCATGGCGATTCCCCTTTAACGACTGTCCTCACTACTCACGCGGCCCAAGACCAACTCCGGTACGTTCCCCGGGTCACCCCATTCGACGGTTCCGGCAAGGGTCTTCAGAGCCCGCTCGGCGTGATCTTCGGATTCGGCAAAGACCTCCGCCAGCACATCGCCCGCGGCCACCCGACGCCCCACCTTCAAGTACACCCGGAGGCCTACCGCCGGATCCACCGGATCATCTAGGCGATGACGGCCCGCCCCCAGAATTAGCGCGACCTCCCCGACGGCCCGCGTATTCACTTGCCGGATTATCCCCGACTCTTCGGCCCGCCACACGCGGTGGACCGGGGCTAGAGGGAGTCCCCGCTCCACGGCCGCCATGTCGCCCCCTTGGGCCCGTACCCATCGGCCAAATACTTCCCATGCTTTCCCTTGGTCGAGAGCGGTGGCTGCGCGTTGCCAGGCGGTCGCCACACGTTCTTGGGTCACCAGGTGGATGAGTTCGGCCGCCAGCGCCAGGACTTCTTCCCGCAAATCGGCGGGTCCTTGCCCCTTTAAGCAGTCGGCTGCCTCATTGACCTCGATAGCATTGCCCACCGCCCACCCCAACGGTTGTTGCATGCGGGTCAACAAGGCGGTGACTTTGCGGCCATAGTAACGGCCGATGGACACCATGAGGCGCGCTAATTCACGGGCCGGCTCGACGTCGGTCATGAACGCCCCGTTGCCGACTTTCACGTCGAGTACCAGATGGGGTGTCCCGGCCGCCAGTTTCTTCGACATAATGGACGATGCAATTAATGACGGTTGGTTGACCGTACCGGTCACATCCCGTAACGCATAAAACCGCCGATCGGCGGGCGCCAAGTCGCGGGATTGGGCGACCACCGCCACCCCGACTTGTTCCACTTGTCGACGAATGGTCTCCAACGGCAACTCGACCTGAAACCCGGGAATACTCTCCAGCTTATCCAAAGTCCCGCCGGTATGTCCAAGTCCGCGCCCCGACATTTTGGCCATGGGATAGCCTAAGCTGGCCATGAGGGGGGCCAAAACCAAGGTCGTCTTGTCGCCGACCCCACCGGTGGAATGTTTATCCACTAAACCAAGCGGCTCCGGGCGGCCGGAGGAAAACGCCATGGCTCCCGTCAATTGAAACGTCTCTTCCTCGGTTAACCCGCGACAGACCACGGCCATCAGCCATGCCGCCAGCTGATAGTCCGGCCAACGCCCGTCTACCGTGCCCTCGACCAACCGCTGAATATCATCGGACGATAACGGCCGGCCGTCGCGCGTCTTTTCAATAATATCAATCATGACGTGAAAACTCCTCCAATATCGTCCCGGTTTGACTCATGCCGAGTCGATTGGCTCCCGCCTGAATAAGTTCCCGGGCTTGCGACCAATGTCGTATGCCGCCCGAAGCTTTTACGCCGGCGGCTCTCCCCACTGTGAGCCGCAAAAGACCGACATCTTCCGCCGTAGCTCCCCCAGGCCCGAAACCCGTCGACGTTTTCACGAAGTCGGCGCCGACCGCCACCGACGCCAAGGCCGCCATGACCTTTTCCAAATCCGTTAAATATCCGGTTTCCAAAATGATTTTGAATACCGACGCCGAGGCCGCTTCTCGTCCGGCCCGCAGCTCATCCAAAATGGCGGCCCATTCACCCGCCTTAAGCAATCCGACCGCAATGACCCAATCTAACTCCCCGGCACCTGCCGCCACGGCAGCCTGGGCTTCATACGTTTTCGCCTCCAACAGCATGGCCCCCAGCGGAAATCCGACAACCGCCGCCACCCGTACGGGAGTAGACAGAAGAGCCTTGGCGGCCAAGGGAACAAACCGGGAATTGACGCACACGCTGGCGGTTTCCCATTTCTTCGCCTCATCGCATAACCGTGCCACGTCTTGAGGGGTAGCGTCGGCCGCCAATAACGTATGATCAATCAGCCGGGCCAGTTCTCTCGGGCTTTCGGGCAACTTCTCGGGTTGAGCCGGTTCAATGTGTTCGACACGGGCTTGTTCGCGAACGGTCAACCAGGGCCAGAGCCGTTCTTTCGCGTCTTCGATCACAGGTAATTGTGCCATTTTCCTCTCCCATATAAAACGTATCCACCATAAATATTAGACGTCTGATGTCTCTTATTTTACAAACATTGCCGCAAGGGAGCAACCGTTCACGGGAAAGAAAAACGAAGACGACCTGGAGGTTCTGAAGAAACGTCCAGGTCGTCCCCGATTCTGCGGTCCCAAGGATCCGTTATCCGAACTGCCACACCGCATAACTTAACGATCCGTACTGATACGCTTGAAAAAGCCGTTGCCCCCGGCGCGCTTGGTCGGCGCTCCCCATGGCGTAAAACAACGGATAAAAATGTTCCCGTCCGTGGAGCGGTACCGCCCGATCGGCAAAGGGGGCGTTTTGCCGATAAAGAAAGAGACCGGGGGTATCCCAGGCGATAATGCGCTCATCGACCCAATCATCAAATTGGACCGCCCAATCCATCGGCTCGCGAGCCTCCGGCTGGATCCAACCGAAGTTATGCACCGTGACCCCACTACCGATAACGAGCACATTTTGGGCTCGCCAAGGCTCCAACACGCGCCCGATCCGAAACGCATCGGCGGGAGCCAGCCGGGAATTGACCGACAACGCCACCACCGGGACGTCGGCGTCAGGATACAACAGGCGCAAGACCACCCATGCACCGTGATCCAGTCCCCGGCTCGGGTCCGGTTGGGCCGTCAGACCCTTTTGTTGAAACCGCTGAAGAATGGCATCGGCAAGCGCCGGTTCACCGGGCGCAGGATAATGAATCTGATAAAGCGCGGCCGGAAATCCGCCAAAGTCATGAATGGTATCATAGCGGACGACGCGGCTGACTTTCTGGATTAACGACTCCCAATGGGCCGAAAAAATGACCACCGCCGACGGTTTCGGATGATCCAGAGCCCAGCTGCGCAAAAATTCGGTATAGGCGTTTTCTGCCACCGCCATCATGGGCGATCCGTGCGCGACAAATAACGCGGGCAGCATCTCTTCACCCCCTTATGCTGGCTCGTTGTACGTCCGGTCTCGTCGACCGGTCTTAACTTCTCTAAGCATAGCTTGTTCTTTTAGGTTAGTGCAAGACTTGACCCGGCAATGCTTCCGACAACGCCTCAAACACCCACTGGCGAAGGGCTTGATGTTCCGGTCGGGCCAACCGGGAATCTTCCTCTATCAGCTGTCGGGCCACCTCGCGCGCACGCTCCAACCAGGCTAAATCTTTCAGGGGATTGGCCAGTTGAAAGCCGCTCAATCCATGCTGGCGCATGCCCAGAATTTCCCCCGGGCCCCGAAGTTCAA
Organism: Sulfobacillus acidophilus DSM 10332; assembly: GCA_000237975.1. Taxonomy (GTDB): domain Bacteria; phylum Bacillota; class Sulfobacillia; order Sulfobacillales; family Sulfobacillaceae; genus Sulfobacillus_A; species Sulfobacillus_A acidophilus. Next base: position 2,479,249 of record CP003179.1, read on the forward strand.
GATCCCGCTCCGCCAAGGTCAGCCCATCGTCCGTTTCCACCATCGCTTGGAGCCGAGCGGATCCCTCCTCCGTTTTGGGATCGGCCAGCAGGTAACACGTCGACGGTTTGACGCCACGCCCGACCCGGCCCCGTAACTGATGTAATTGGGCCAAACCAAAACGGTCCGCTTCTTCGATGACCATCATCGTGGCATTGGGCACATCCACCCCGACCTCCAAAATGGTGGTGCCCACCAACACATCCAGTCGATGATGACGAAAGTCATCCATCACCGAAGACTTTTCCTCGGCCGACATTTTGCCGTGGATTACTCCCACGCGCCATCCGGGCACCTGTTTCATACCGTCCGCCAGTTGTACCGCCGCTTTACCTTGCCCCTCTTCGTTATCGTCCACCAAGGGACACACCACATAGGCCTGCTCGCCCCGCCGTACCGCATCGCGCACCGCTTGGTAGGCTTGGCGACGCTGGCTCATCGGCAAATGTACGGTCGTCACCGGTTGCCGACCGGGCGGTTTGCCCTCAATCCGAGATAATTGCAAGTCGCCATACACCGTCAACGCCAAGGTTCGGGGAATCGGGGTGGCCGTCATGACCAGCATATGCGGCATCAGGCCTTTTTCGCCTAACCGTGCCCGTTGGCGCACTCCAAATCGATGCTGCTCATCGATAACCACCGCCCCCAACCGGCCAAATTGCACACCCTCGGAGACCAACGCTTGCGTACCCACAACAATTAACGGCGTGGGACCCGCCATCAACTCGGTCAAAGACGCATCTTTGGCTTGGCGGCCCGTACGGAGCACGACCGGGATCCCCAGCGGTTCCAAAAGACGGCGCAACACCAAATAATGTTGCTCGGCCAAAAGTTCGGTCGGCGCCATCAAGGCCGCTTGCCAGCCGGACCCCACGGCGGTCACCAGGGTCAAGGCCGCCAAAACGGTTTTGCCGGATCCCACATCCCCTTGCAATAAGCGTGCCATGGGATCCGGACCCGTCAAATCTTGCCGGATATCGTCCCAAGCCCGTTTTTGGCCCGCGGTGAGTTCAAACGGCAACACCTGAAGGAATTGGGCGACCAACGGGTTGTCCGCGTGTAATTGAGGGCCTTTGACCGCCCCGTCCGGCTTGGCCAACCACAACACCGCCAACGCAATCCGCAGAAATTCGTCGAAGACCAGGCGACGGCGCGCCTCTTCCAATGCCTTCGAATCGGGAGGAAAATGAATCGTCTTGACGGCCCAATGCCGATCCGGCAGACGTTCGTTTTGTCGTATGGCCATCGGGATCGGATCGGGCATTTGCGGGACGAGCCGCGGAACCCATTGGCGCGTCAGTTCTTGCAAAAACCGCTGCCGAAGATCCCCGGCCAAGGGATAGATGGGAATCAGCCCGAGGAGCGGCTCCCGTCCCTCCTCCAAGACTTCGAATTCGGGATGGACCATCGACAATCGATGGGAAAATGCCTCGACCCGTCCGGTCACCAACAAGGATAACCCCGGCACCAATTGACGACGGAGCCACGCGGCATGAAAAAACGTAACCTCTAACCGGCCGGTCCCGTCATCTAACGTAATCCGGAACACGGACCGTTGACGCGCGGTCACCACCACACGCGCATCCTGAATTCGGCCCTTGACAGTCGCCGTTTCTCCCGCCATCAGTTGCCAAATCGGGGTGATATGTTGCCGATCAATGTACCGTCGAGGCCAAAGCGTCACGATATCGCCCACACGGGTGATGCCTAACTTGGCCAAATCTTGGGCGCGTTTCGGACCCACCCCCGGTACCGTGGTAATCGGATCTCCCAAAGCCCGCGGACCGTCGCCGCCGGCATTGCGAGGCCGCCGGGACATTCCGGCACCGGTTTGGGGTAAAGAACCGTCGGCCAATATTCCGCCTCCTCTTCATTCATAAGCGGTGCCCCGAAATCCGGTCGGTTCCTTGTTTAGTCGGAAGGTGCGTCGTCTCGACGGCGCACACCTTCCACATGAATCACGATGTGGAGAGGGGCAACGCCCACCGCCTCGGTTAAGGCCTGGTGCACACGCTCGGCTAAAATCCGCCCCACCCGGCCGATTTTCACGCCGTAGAGCAACACCACGTAGAGATCCAGTTGATAGCCCCCATCGTCCAAAGCGGTGACTTTGACGCCGCGACTGGGATCCGGATGGCGAATCAACACCACGCTACCGTTAACCCATCGGCGTGTCCCCAAAGCAACCACCCCGTCGGTGGCCAACGCGGCTTCGGCGGCGATGGTCGCCAGCACCGCATCTTCAATAATTGTGGACCCAAATTCGGTTTGACGTTCCATGAGAGCCCCCTATATCCCCGACTTGCCAAGTTATCTGCCTCTATGTTAACATAGCCGGGAATGTCAGCGTGTTGAGGGGAGGTCCACGGACATGGCATACCGTTGTGAAATATGCGACAAACACACGGCCCACGGCAATAATGTGAGCCATTCACACAAAAAGACCAAGCGGGTATGGCGTCCGAATATCCAACGCGTGCGAGCCCGGGTTAATGGGCGGACCCAGCGTATTTACGTCTGCACTCGTTGTCTCCGGTCAGGGCGGGTGGAGCGCGCCATTTAGGCTACGCTCCCCGACGCAAAGTTTCCAATTCCTCTTGGGTAAAGTGATAGGCGGTGCGGCAGAAGTGACAGGTCACCTCGGCGCCGCCGTCGTTTATCAAGTCCTGATAGTCCCCGTCCGGTAAAGACAGCAAAATGTCTTCAATCCGACCGCGCTCGCACCAACAGTGCCAGCCGATGGGTTCCGGTTCAAACAACACGGCATCCGAACCCAATAATTCCCCTAACACCGCTTCTAGCGTTTCCCCGGCCGCCAATCGCCGACTAAGGCTGTCCAACCGCTGAAACCGCTCGGTCAGTACTTGGGCGCGATCGTCCGCCAATCCCGGCAAGGCTTGCAGCAGGATCCCGCCGGACGCTTGAATGCCCTCTTGTCCCACTAATACGCCGAGAGCCACGGCACTCGGAACCTGTTCCGACTGGGTGTAATAGTGCAGCAAATCTTCACCGATTTCACCGCTGACCAGTTCCACCTGGCCTTGATACCAGCCGCCCGATACGGGCTCTTCGCGCAAAACCCGGAAATAGCCGTCTTGCCCGACAGCTTGTCCAACCGCCAGTTTGCCGTCCGCCCGCAGGTCCAGGTTTACCTCCGGATGTTGAATGCGTGCACGAATGTCCCTTCCGCCCCGTATCTCCGCCACCAGGCGGCCGAGCGGCCCCCCGCCGTCCACCTCGACCACGACTCGACTGTCATCTTTGACATCGGTGGCCAAAATGGCTGCGGCACTGATAAGCCGCCCGAGGGCGGCAGCAGCCACCGGATAGGCTTGATGAATCTCTTCGGCTTGCCGTGCCGTCTCGGTAGTGTTGACCGCCACCGCCCGCAGCAAACCATCGGCTGCTGTCGCCCGAATGCGATAATCTCCCGCCATCTTATTTAGCGCTCCAAATCCCTAAGACGATTTGTAAAAGCTTGCCGACAATGCGAGGAACCTTCACGACCTGTACCTGCATGAGAATCCCGTCCTTTCTTAGTTACCGGCGACCCGCTATGACCAGCTCGACCACAGTCGCCAACCAATCCAAATGAGGGCCCCGCCAATCACCAACGGACCAATTCCGGCCCATAATAACCAAAGTCCAATCCCCAACGGCCAAATCCACAGGGGCAAGATTTTCAGAATCAACACGGCCCCCGACAATTCCAGTGCGGCTCCGCCTAATTTCCGGCGTCCGCTGCCGAGTCCGCGCCAACGAAAACGGTACGGTCCCATTGCCTTCCCTCCCCTGCCACCCGATAGAGTGGCAGTCATCATCGTACGAAGGAAGGCTTACAAAGGTGCCACCGCCTGGCGGAGAATTTCGATTTGGGCACTCGGGTTCTCCGCCCCAAAGACAAAGGACCCGGCTACCAAGATGTCCGCCCCGGCTTCGATGACCGACGCCGCCGTCGCCTGGTTGATACCGCCGTCCACCTCGATTAACGGACGCTCCCGCTCACCCCGAAGCGCCGCCAATCGCCGAATCTTATCCACGGCACGCGGCCAAAACGTTTGTCCGCCGAATCCGGGATTGACACTCATCACCAAAACATAATCGACATCCGGGAGAATGTCGATCAGCATCTCCACCGGTGTCGCCGGATTAATCGCCACTCCGGCCAAGGCTCCGGTCTCCCGAATCTGCTCAATCGTCCGTTGAAGATGTGGACACGCTTCGACATGTACCGAAATCATGTCGGCCCCGGCTTTTCGAAAATCTGCCACATAGCGATCCGGTTCCACAATCATCATATGCACATCGATCGGTAAATCTGTCGTCCGCCGTACGGCTTCCACAATAAGGGGACCGAGGGTAATATTCGGCACAAATCGCCCGTCCATGACATCCACATGCAAAAGGTCGGCGGCGGATGATACCGTCCCGATCGCGTCGGCCAGGCGCGTGAAATCCGCCGATAAAATCGAGGGCGCAATCCGAACAGGCGCCATAAGAGGCCTCCTCTCGTTTAATACGACTTAACCCATTCTTGCAACAAGGCGAGATAATGCGCATACCGCCAGGCCGCAATGTCTCCTTGAGCCACCTTATCCCGCACCCCGCAATCCGGCTCGCTCCGATGCCAGCAATCATGAAAGCGGCAGGTGATGCCGCGAAATTCCCCAAAGGCCTCGCGAATGCGGGCGGGATCGGTCACCGTGGTGGTCAACGCGGTATATCCGGGGGAATCGGCCAACCAAAACGACCCTAACGGGTAAAGGCGTACCGTGCGAGTCGTTTGTTGCCCCCGCCCGATCCGACTCAAGCCCTGCACGACGACTTCCTCTTCGGGCAGCACCCGGTGTAAAAGCGTCGATTTGCCTACCCCGCTTTCCCCGGTGAACACCCAAATGCCCTCGCGAGGGGTCGTCCGCCAGGCTTCCAATCCCTCCCCGGTGTGACCGGAGACGGGCCATACACGGTAGCCCGCCCGCCGATAAACCGCCGCCAAAGACTCTACCACGTCCCGATCGGCCAAATCGATTTTGGTGATGATAATCTCCGCCGCCAGCCCGGTGAGATCCGCCAAGACCAGCCGTTTATCCAGCAATTCCAGACTGCCCTTGGGTTGGCTCACGCTAAAGACAACAAAGAGTCCTTCTACATTGGCCATCGGTGGCCGCAACAACTGATTTTTTCGCGGGTAGATGTGCCGAATCCACCCTTCTCCGGCATCCGTCGGCTCAAAATCTACCCAATCGCCCACCAGCACCCGGCCGATATCCCGTTTAATGCGCCCCCGGAGATAACATAAATAGGACACGCCGTCGGCCGTCGTCACGGTGGGCCGGTTTGCCTCCAATAGCGTCACCCGTCCTTGCATGCTTTACTCCCTTGGCTAGCCATTGCCGCCGCTGTTGCCGGTTCCGGCCGACGGAGACGGTGACGTCCCGCTGGACGACGGCGCCGCCGAACTGCTGCCGGACGGGGTCAAGACGACCGGAGGTTCCGCTTGCCCGTTCAAATAGACGGTTAACTGCCCGTTATCGCCGTACCAGGTAATTGGCAGTTCCACTTTCGTCCCCGGATTCACTTGTTGATAAGACACTTCTTCATTGCCCGCTTGATCGGTGACGACGACCTTGAGCACAGATTTGGGTGGAGCGCTGGCCGGCACCGTCCAGGTGGCCACGGTAATGTTTTTCGGATACGACGCACTCTCCGGCGACGGCCCGTTGGATACGGTCACGTTAACCGTCGTGCTACCGGACAGGGTGGAAAACGGCGCCGGACTTTGATCAATGATGGTATTGGCGGGCTCCGTCGACCACTGCATCGTGGGCGTCCCGACACTCACATTCATTCCGATTAAGGCACTCGCCGCCTCACTCAATGTCAGGCCGGTGATATTGGGCATCACCGTATGCGAAACCGCAGGACCGCTGGCCACCCATAACGTCACCACCGAGCCGGCCGGAACGGACGCGCCCGGTCGGGGCGACTGCCGGACGACCTGACCCGCGGGTTGGCTACTTTTGATCCGCCGGGTTTTGGCCCGCAATCCGAGCGTGGTTAACGCCTGTTGCGCACTATAACTATCTTGGCCGCGTACGTCGGGAACCATGACTTCTACCGGTCCCGAGGACAACACCACCTCCACCGGTTGGCCGGCTTTAACCGCCGTGCCCGGCGCCGGTGTTTCCGACACGACAAAATTCTTCGGCACCACGGACGACGGGTCATGGCCCGCCACGACCAACGTCAGCCCTTTTTGACTCAACATCTGCCGCGCCGTCGTCACCGAGCGTCCTTGGACGTTGGGGACCGCCACCGTGGGCGGGTTAAGCCAGTGTTGAAACAACAACCAGCCTCCGCCAATCGCCAGTAACGCTAATACACCGGCAAGTGCCCAACCTAACCATTTAGGGCGCGGAGGACGTTTCGGTTTTTGGGCGGTTCTGGATACCCCGGTCTCCCCGGCCGGTACCGGTACCGGCGCCTCAACCGCCATATCTTTTTGGGGATACAAAATGCGTTGAATGTCCCGCCGCATGGCCTGGGCGGATTGATAGCGATCCGCCGGATCTTTCGCCAACGCTCGATCCACCAAAGCCGCCACCGCGGGCGGGATGTCCGGGCGAATGGTCTCAATGCGAGGGGGCGTGTCCTGCAAATGTTTAATCGCCACCCCGATGGCACTATCGCTTTCAAACGGTAAACGCCCGGTCAACATCTCGAACAGGACCACACCCAGCGAATATAAATCCGATTGGGGACCGACATGTTTACCGCGCGCCTGCTCCGGACTCAAATACTGGACGGTTCCCAATAACGATCCCGTATTGACCAACGTGCCGGTGGTGGCCGCATAGGCAATGCCAAAATCGGTCACTTTGACGGTCCCCTCGGTGCTCAACAAAATATTTTGCGGCTTGATGTCCCGATGGACAAATTTCTTTTGGTGGGCAACCTCCAACCCCTCGGCCACTTGATCCGCGATATTGAGGGCTTCTTCCACCGGCAATGGCGCATCGCGATCGATTTTAGCCCGTAACGTCTCCCCGGCTACCAGTTCCATGACCATATAATGAATGTCGGGCTCATCTTGTCCCACATCATAGACTTGCACGATGTGCGGGTTGACCAATGACGCCGCCGCGCGGGCTTCTTGGGCAAATCGGCGTACGACCTCCTCGTCTTCCGCCCATTGGTGCTTTAAAATTTTGACGGCCACCAGCCGATTGAGGGTGATATCCCGGGCCCGGTATACCAAAGACATGCCCCCGGTGCCGATGCGCTCCAACACTTCGTAGCGGTTCCCTAATACACTACCTACCATTGTTCTCACCCGGATCGCGAACATCCTCTGCCAAGACCACGGTTATGTTGTCCGGCCCCCCGCGTAATAGCGCCGCCCCAATTAATTCGTCGATCAACTCATAGCCCGAAAACTTTTGGCATAGCCTAAAAATGTCGTCGTCGCTCAGAACCGAGGTTAAGCCGTCGGTACACAGTAAGAGACGACTCACCGGACTCCAAGGCATATCCGCCACATCAATCCGGACGCGATCAAACGGTCCCACAGCCCGGGTCAGAACGTTGCGGTTGGGATGACGGCGGGCTTCGTCGGCCGTGAGCCCGCCGGCCCGTTCCATTTCCGCCGCTAAGGAATGATCGATCGTGAGTCGGACCAAATGGTCCGGCTCCACTTGATAGGCGCGGGAATCGCCCACATGCGCCAAATACAGCCGGTCGGGAAATATCACGGCGCTCGTTAGCGTGGTTCCCATACCGGCCAGCATATCGTCTTGCTGACCGGATTCGTAGACTCGGCGATTGGCTAACGACACGGCTGCCGCCAGCCGCGATACGTCCTGCACATCCGTCCCGACCGCGTCATCCAGGGCTTCCAGCGCAATCCGGCTGGCTTCCTGGCCGGCCGGTCCTCCACCAATCCCGTCGGCCACCGCGACCAAAAAGCCTCCCCGTTCCACCGCCCGGATTAAATATCCATCTTCGTTGTTGGGACGGACCAAGCCGCGGTGCGTACGCCCATACGTTCTCAGGGTGATACCGGTTCCTCCTCCCTTAGCCGTAACTGTCCACACGCCGCATCAATTTCTTGGCCCAGTTCTCTCCGTATCGTACAAGAAATTCCCGCATCTTGCACGATATGTTGAAAACGCCGAACTTGCGCCGACGGCGACGGCAAAAAGGGATGCTCATCGACCGGATTCCACGGAATGAGGTTGACGTGGCTGGGAAATCCGCGCACGAGTTCGGCCAACTTCACGGCCAACTCGTCATGGTCATTGATGCCCCGTAGCAATAAATATTCAAACGTAATGCGCCGCCCGGTCCGCTCAACATAATAGCGGCACGCGTCCATCAACTTCCGGATCGGATAGGCTCGATTCACCGGCATCAACTGACTGCGTAACGCATCCGTCGGTGCATGCAAGGATACCGCCAGCGTCACCGGCAGCCCTTCGTCGGCCAACTGGTAGATCTTCGGAACGACTCCGCTCGTCGACACCGTGATATGGCGGTAACCGAGCCCCATCGCCAAGGGATCGTGAACCAGATGCAAAAACCGGATTACGTTCGGATAGTTGTCCAACGGCTCTCCAATCCCCATAATGTCGATCCGGGTCACCTGCGCCCCTTGCGGTTTAAGCCATCGGTTGGCGTAGGCCACCTGATCCAGCATTTCGCCGGCACTAAGCTGGCGGATACGCCCTTTAAGCCCGGAGGCGCAGAAGTGACAGCCCATCGCACACCCGACTTGCGAGGAAATACAAAGACTATGCCCATAGTCGTGGGGTAAAATCACGGTTTCCACCCGTTGCCGGTCGGCCAGTTCCAGCAATAATTTGGTGGTGCCGTCCTCCGCCGCCTCCGCCTTGACCAATTCCAATCGGTTTAACGGCATGGCCGTGGCCATCGTCCGGCGCAAGTCTTTCGGCCATACGGTGATGTCGTCATAGTGCCGGATGTGGTGCCGCCACAACCATTCGAAAAGCTGTCGGCCGCGGAATGCCGGGTAGCCCCTGTCGGTCATCCACTGTTGCCATTCGCCGGGGGCCTTGGACAACGGATCATCAATCGGTACTGACGTGGACATTGTTATCCCCCATTTCTCCCGCCTCGGGCTTGACCAGGCGCGCGATAAAAAAGCCGTCCATGCCGAGGGCGCCGGGCGGCAACGCCAAAACCCCCGCCGACACCCATTCGTTTAAGGCCGGGTGAGGCAAAAACGGTATCACGGAATCCCGCCGTCCCCCCCAGCGAGGTGCCTCGTCAATCACCGCCCAGGTCTCTTCCGGTTCGACCGAGCACGTGCTATAGACCAATACACCGCCGGGTTTCAGCACCCGTAGGCCGGCCGCCAACAGCCGTTTTTGCATACTTTGCAGCGGCATTAAATCCTCCGGCTTTTTTTTCCAGCGGGCATCGACCCGTCTCCGTAAAACCCCTAACCCGCTACAGGGAGCGTCAAGCAGCACCCGATCATATCGCTCGGTCTCGTGGACTAAAAGGCGCGACGCGTCCCCGACCTCGACGCGCACCTCTGCGTCAAAACCCCGTTCCCGCAGTACGCTTTGAAAACGGGCGAGCCGCTCCGACGATAAATCGACAGCAGTCAAGCGCAATCGTCCTTGAGTCCGTTCGAGCACATGAAGCGCCTTGCCGCCCAAACCGACCGCCATATCGAGCACGGTTTGACCCGGTTTTGGATCTAATGCCCACGCCACCAACATGCTGCTTTCGTCCTGCACCATCACCAGCCCGCTTTGAAAGGGCGGAAAGTCTTCCAGCCACAGCGCGCCTTTCACCCGGATCGCCTCCGGCACATAAGGCGACGGTTCCGCTTCCAGCCCACGATCCCGTAGCTCATCCAAAATCGTCTCACGCGACGTGCGGGCGATGTCCACTCTCAGGGTGAGTGGGGGTATTTCGTTGTCTCGCCGCAAAATGTCAATCACATAATCGCCATAACGCGATCGCCATCGGTCGACCAACCAATCGGGATGGGAGTAGGCTTCGCCCGTACTCAACGCCGTCGGTGGTTGTCGTTGGGCCCGACGCAATACCGCGTTGACCATCGGCGCCGCCCGCGGATTCACCCGTTTGGCCGCTTCTACCGCCTCATGAAAAATGGCATAATCCGGAATCCGATCGAGAAAATGCAATTGGAACAGCGCCAGCCGTAAAATATTACGAATCTTGGGCTCCACCGGTCCCTGGCGCAACTGGCCGATCCAAGCGTCCAAAAACCGCCGCTGGCGCTCCACACCATAGACCAGTTGCGTCACGAGAGCCCGGTCGGCGGACGAGAGCCCTTTGACGCGGGATAGCGCTTCATTAATAGGGGCCCCGGATTCCACCAAAGCAATCGTGTCCAGCGCCACCTGGCGCGCGTTTACTCGTTTGACCGCACCGGCCGTCATTGGAATATCACCAGTCCTTTGTCCCGGCGACCCCGAAGAAAATCGCCCGGCGTCATCGGCCGTTTACCGGCGGGATGAATCTGCCGCACCCGTAAATAACCGTCCCCCGTTGTCACCAACCAATCGTTGCCGTCTAAAATGGCGCGACCGAAACGCCCTTCGGCGGCTTTCGCCACCGGTTCGGCCGCCAAAATTTTAATCCGTTGGTCCTCCCAGATAGTATAAGCCCCTGGTTCCGCACTCATGCTGCGAATCAAGCGGTCAATCACCAGGGCGGGCTCTTGCCATACGATCCGGCTTTCATGATCTTGAAATTTGGGCGCCATGGTAACCCCCGCACTCGGTTGCGGGTCCGCCGGCCAGGGCCCGTCCCCGTAGAGCCGACGTGCCTCGAAAAAAACCCGGATTCCGGACTCGGCAAGTTTCACCGTCAGCGTATCCCTGGTATCGGTCGGGTCGATCGGAACCCTGTCTTGCAACACAATCGGTCCGGTGTCCACGCCGGCATCCATCGCCATGAGGGTTACCCCGGTGACCTCGTCGCCTGCCCGAATCGCCCAGGCAATGGGATTCGGTCCCCGCCAGCGCGGCAATAACGACGCATGGAGATTATAGGCGCCCCAACGGGCCAATTGGAGGACCGTGTCGGGTAAAATCCGGCCGTACGCGGCGGTGACAATCCAATCCGGTTGAAAGGCCTCCCAGACAGGTAAAAAGTCTTGCCAGCGCCCCGGCTTATCAACCGTTAACCCCTCCCCCGCCGCCCATTTTGCCACCGCCGAGGGGGTGAGCACCCGTTTCCGCCCTTGGGGCTTATCCGGTTTGGTCACAACCCGCCATTGGTCGCCGGGCAACCGACGGTAAAGTCCCGCCGCGATCACTTGGGCATAAAGGGGCGTACCAAAAAACAAAATCCGTGCCACCCTGTCGCCTCCTCCCTACATCATAAAATACGGATCCCGCGTGACGGCTAAGGATACCGGATCCGGGCGGGGCAACTCCCGCAAGAGATCTGTAACGTCTTCACCGTTCGGGCTCTTAATCAAGGCATGATAGCGATATTGCCCTCGCAGTCGGGCAATCGGGGCCGGCGCGGGACCTAAGATGGGGGCGTTCAGCCGTTCACGCAGCCACTCCACTGCGACCCGGGCCGCATATTGAACCGCCGTCTCCGACGGTCCAATCCATTCTAATAGCCACAGTTCGGTAAAGGGCGGATACCCCAGTTCCTGCCGGAGGAGAACTTCCGCTTGATAAAACCCTTCCATGTTCTGTTGGGCCGCAAATGTCAACGCATAATGTTCGGGATTATACGTTTGGATAATCACGCGTCCGCCGCGCTCGCTCCGACCGGCCCGCCCGGCTGCTTGCACCAAAAGTTGAAACGTCCGTTCGGCACTGCGAAAATCCGGCAAATTGAGCGCACTATCCGCGGCGACAATCCCCACCAGCGATACCCGAGGAAAATCCAGTCCTTTGGCAATCATCTGGGTCCCGACCAGGACATCCGCCTCGCCTTGCAAAAACGCCTGATAAAGCCGGTCATATTGATCCCGCGTATGCAGCACGTCTCGATCGGCGCGCAAAACGCGCACCCCTGGCCACTGGTGCTCAACTTCCGCCTGAACCCGCTCGGTGCCCGCTCCAAAGTAACGGATTTTGTCGCTGCCGCACTCGGGACAGCGGGTGGGCACCGGTTGTTGGCGCTGGCAATAGTGACATACCAGCTTTTCGGAATCCTGGTGATAGGTCATGGTCACCGCACAGTCGGGACATTCGACCGCCTGCCCGCAGCTTCGGCATAAGACAAACGTGGAGTAGCCCCGCCGATTTAAAAACAACACCACCTGTTCCTGCCGGGCTAGGGTTTGGTCGATGGCCGCTAACAATGGTCGGCTAAAAATGTGGCGATGGTTTTCCCGCAACTCTTGCCGCATATCCACCACCTCCACCGTCGGCAACCGCCAACCGGCCACCCGCCGCGAAAGCACGGTCCAGCCCAACTCCCCTTGATGGGCCCGATGAAGGGTTTCCAACGCCGGGGTTGCGGTACCTAGGACAACCAGCGCCCCCTCGTGGCGGCCGCGCCATAAGGCGACCTCACGGGTATGATAGCGGGGGTGTTCCTCTTGCTTATAACTCGGCTCATGCTCCTCGTCCAGCACCACCAAGCCAAGATCGAGAAAAGGCAAAAACACCGCCGAGCGGGCCCCCACAATCACCGTCATTCGCCCCTCGCGGACCGCATGCCAGGTGTCCCGGCGTTCCCCGTCGCTGAGTCCCGAATGCCATACGCCCACCCGCGACCCGAAGCGGTCCCGAAACCGGGCCACGGTTTGCGGCGTAAGCGAAATTTCCGGCAAGAGAACCAGCCCTTGGCGCCCTTGGCCAAGCACGCGACTTAAAAGGTGCAAATAGACCTCGGTTTTTCCCGATCCGGTCACTCCCTGCAAAAGCCACGGCCGATCGCGCCCGGCCCAAATCGTGTCGACCACGTGTTGTTGGTCAGGGGTTAACGAATAGGGCGCCGAACCAAGACGGACCTCTCGGGGCGCCGACCTCTCGGCCACGACCCCTTCCTGGATAAGTTGGCGCAACAACGGCCCGGCCTGCGGGAACGCCGCCAACACCGCTTGCCGGGTTACCGGTTGATGTTCGGCAAGCCACAGATAGAGCGATTGCTTTTGGGACGCGCGGCCTTCACGGGGTTTGACGGTCTGGTACCAGACCGTCCGCCCGCGGGCGCTCTTGGATTGGCCTGACCGAACGCTTTTGGGTACCATGGCCCGAATCGCTTGCGGCAAATAGCATAAGTACCGTTCGGAAAGCCAGTGCGCCAACGGAATCAACTTCGGCGTGAGCACCGGAAACGCATCAGGTACCGCCAGTACCGGCTTCAGCCCGGTTGTCTCTTCCCGATTCGACTGGGCTACAACAATGCCCCAGGCCACATCCCGCCCCAACGGCACCCGCACCCGATAGCCCAAATCCACGTGATCGGCCAGTTCCTCGGGAACCCAATACGTAAAGGGGCGATCCAACGCTTGGACCACCCGATCAACCACAACATCGACCACCCGCACCATCCGTTTTTATCCTCTCACGCCGGGGGCCGATGGCGCGCCACCCAGTTTAAGAGGGCGGTCGCCGTCTCTTCTTTGTGATGACCCGGCATGGGTTCGACCCCGTCGGCCGTCACCAACCACGCTTCATGCGCCCCGGTGCCAAACCCTACCCCCAGCCCGACCCGGTTCGCCACCACCGCGTCCAGCTTTTTGTCAACCCGTTTTCGTTGGGCCGATTCGATAATATTGTCGGTTTCCGCAGCAAATCCAATCATCAGCGTACCCGGATCGGCTTGCTCGGCCAAGGTGCGAATGACGTCAGGATTCGGCTCTACCGGCCACGAGAGTCCCACCGCCGCCTTATGCACTTTTTGTTCGGCGCGCTTCGCCGGGCGAAAATCCGATACCGCTGCCGTGCCTACCACCACGTGCATCCCGGGTAGGCGGACAAGCGCCCGGGCTAACATCTCCTCGGCGCTGACCACGGTATCCCACACCAAGCCGGTGCGTTCCGTAAGCGGGGTAACCCCCGGACCGGCCACGACCGCGACCTCGGCGCCCCGCCGCACGGCTTGTCCGGCCAAAAGCTTACCCATGAGTCCCGTCGCGGGATTGGTAATGACGCGCACGGGATCAAAATATTCCCAGGTTGAGCCGGCCGTAATGAGCATTCGAAGACCGGCGAGATCTTTGGGGGTCGTTAAGTCGACCAAGGCATCCTGAATGGTTTCCGGCTCGGCTAACCGCCCCACGCCATAGTGGCCGGACGCCATGCGCCCCGCCATCGGGCCGATAAACCGCACGCCGTCTTGTTGCAATACGGCTACATTGGCTTGGGTGCGCGGATGCGCCCACATTTCCGGCTCCATGGCCGGGGCTATGAGCCGCGGCCCCTGAAATCCCAAGTAGACGGCGGATAACATATCGTCGGCTCGTCCTGCGGCCAAACGAGCCAGTAGATCCGCGGTGGCGGGAGCTATCACCATGGCATCCGCCCAGTGCGCTAAATGCACATGCGAAAGCGGCCCGAAAGGCTCTTCCCCGATTGTCACCGCGACCGCTCGACCGGTTAAGGCCCGGAAGGTCAGCGGCGACACAAATTCGGTGGCCGTTCGCGTCATCAGGACCGATACGTCGTGGCCGTCTTTGGTCAGTCGGCTAGCCAACTCACACGCTTTATAGGCCGCAATGCCGCCGGCCACTCCCAGCACAATCCGCATTATTTAATGCCGACCGGAGGAATTTCCACCGTAATCAATCCACGCCGAAGCTCTTCCAACGCTACCGTCACCGGCTTGGTCGCATTCACCTGGGTCAGGGGCTGCTCCCCGTCCATGATGGCGCGGCCACGCCGTGCCGCCGCTACCACGAGAGCGTACTTGCTTTCGGATTCTTGCACCAGTTGAGTCACGGTTTTGCGTTGTGACATTTATTCGTCGTCCTCCTCTTCACCGTCATCGTCTAATTGCGGAACTTCGCGGTTGCCCAGACGATTGGCGACGGTTTCAGGCTGAACCGCGGATAAAATGACATGATCGCTGTCGGTAATAATCACGGCCCGCGTCCGACGGCCATACGTCGCATCGATCAGCACCCCACGATCCCGTGCCTCGGAAATAATGCGCTTTATCGGGGCGGAATCGGGGCTGACGATGGCGACAATGCGATTGGCGGATACGATATTGCCAAAACCAATATTGATAAGCTTGATGTCCAAAGGGTTCCTCCCTATCTGTCCCATGGACCTGGCGATCTCTGGTTGTTCGATGGTATCGTACTTGAAAATAAAAGACACTGTCAATTAGCCTGACGGGTCAAGGCATTTGGCCATTAAAAGGCCACGCCCAGAGGCCGGCCGGAGACGCCCGGCCCGTTTGCCGACGGGGATGGAGGCTCGGCGGCGGGTCCGCCGACGTATCCGGACTCCCGTTGGTAAACACCAGCGGCATCGCCTGCCATGTGACGTGCCCCATCTGCCAACGCACCCCGAGAGGAATCATATAAGGAGCCTGAAACCACCACCACACCTCGGGAGCCGACGGCGCCGGGCGTAACGGACGAAACTGGACTTCATAGGCCCGCAAACCTTGGATGTCCGTCATGCGAACACGCGGCTGCCACCCGGACTGCCAGGACCAGCTTAAAGCCGATGCCCAAGGATCCGGGGCCCCCGCGATCCCGGACCAAAGCCGAGTCGTAACCCCCGTCGGCCGATATGTCCATAACCCCACGACCGTCCCCTGCCGCGCCGACACCGTCACGGGGAGCCCGGACGTGCTTAACGTTTCCAAGCGCCAGGACGATGGCCCGTTTTCGTAGAGATTCTCCCAGACCGGCGGTTGATGGGGCCCACTCACCGCCAACGTCTCACCAAACGGTTCCGTAGCTACCGCGCTTTGGGCCGCCCGCCAGATTTGGCGGGCCGATAGGGCGGGCAAAGGGGTCTCACGACGACTCGCCTCGACCACGTGCCCCACGATCAAAACGAGCGCCACGCCGCCTACGCCATAAACCGCCCACTGTCGGATGCCCATCCCTCACCTCGTGCCAGCGCTACGTTTTCAAGCCTTTGCGCGTTAATAGTGTACCCGGTTCGCGATGAGAAGAAAACGCTTGACGTTACGGTATACTAACCTGGTGGCGGACCAGAAAGGTGGAGCGATTTGTTAGCCTTGATCCATACCGTGAGCGGATGGCTGAATCATGTCGGCGTGCTCGCGGTCACGGTAGTCTTGTTCATTGAATGTTTCGGCATTCCGAGTCCCGATGAAATCATTTTATTGCTATCCGGATACCTGGTCTCTCAACACCGGTTTTCCTACCCGGTGGTTCTGCTGGCGGCCGTCGCCGGTAGCACGCTGGGGGGGATTGGAGCCTACTGGCTGGCCCGACTGGGCGGACGGCCGGTCATGCTGAAATATTTCCGGTTTTTATTTCGCACACCCGAACGGCTGGATTACTGGGAGCGCTATTTTCAGCGGCACGGGGATATCATCGTGCTCGTCGGCCGAATCATCTCCGGTGTCCGCGCCGTCATCTCCTATCCGGCCGGCCTCTTCGAAATGTCGCTAGCGCGTTTTGTGCTATACACGGTGGTCGGCTCGGCGATTTGGGCCGTTATCGCCGTGACCCTCGGCTACATTTTAGGACCCCATGTCGTCAGCGCCCTCGAATCCTCGAAGCAATACGAAGCCCCCATCGTGGGAGGTCTCGTCGTATTAGGTGCCCTTTGGTGGTGGTGGGAAAGGCGACGCCGCCGGATACGAGAATCCTCCCATTCCTGACCGCCAACCGTCATCGGCTGTCTGCCCCTTCTTGCGTCCCGCAAGCGGAAAGGGCTCCCTTTCGAGAGCCCTTCTCAGCGGTGCTTAAGACCTTACACGTCGTCCGGCCACTCATAGGTCCCGGAAAACACCTCGACCGCCGGGCCGGTCAAATAGATGGGGCCGGTCGGCGGATTTTCCCACTCCGCCTCTAAGATGCCGCCCGGGACTTCGACCTCCACCCGAGGGCCGGTTCTTCCGGTATAGTGGGCCGCCGCCAGAGTCGCCGCCACTCCGGTACCACAAGCCAAGGTCAGCCCGGCGCCCCGTTCCCAATGACGCATACGGATATGGCCAGGGTCCAGCACCTCCACCGAGTGGACGTTGACGCGCCGGGGAAACAAGGGATCCGTTTCGATGCGGGACCCGTAATGAGCCAATGTCGCTTCGTCCATCATGGGGCCGAAAATCATGGCATGAGGGTTGCCCATGGATGCACATGTGAGAGAAAACCGCCGGCCGTCGACCGTTACCGCCTCGTCTAAGGCTTCCGCATCGGGATCGCCCAACATCCCGATATCCCTCCGACGAAAGCGGGGGGGCCCCATGTTCACCCGAATTCGGGTCGCTTTACCGCCTTCGGTTTCCACAATTTCCGGCTCCAAGAGGCCCGCTCCGGTTTCAATGAGTTGGCGGGTACCGGCCCATCCTCGATCGTAAAGCCACTTGGCTAAAGCCCGAAGTCCATTGCCGCACATCTCGGACTCGCTGCCGTCGGCGTTGAAAATGCGCATGCGCACTTCCGCGGTCGTCGACGGTTCAATCACGATAATGCCGTCGGCGCCCACCCCAAAATGGCGATCGGAAATCGCCCGCGCGAATGCCGACCAGTCCGGCCAAGGACCGCCTTCCCGCGCGTCAAAATATAAGTAGTCGTTACCGAGCCCATGTAATTTCGTAAAGTGATACGTCCTTGGCACCCTAGAGGCTCCTTTCTCGAATCTCGCGGTTATCGTACCACGGCTTTCAACACTTGCTGAATGGGGCGCAGCACCGTATCGCGCACGGCCGACAACAATTGAATAAAACCGGAAGCCACCAATACCCAAGCCCAGTCATGCCCGGTCAACGGCGCAGTTTTAAACAGTTGGCTTAAACCGGGGACATAAATCACCAAAAGCAACATGGCAATCGATGTCGAGACCGCCAACACCGCCCAGGGGTTGGAAAAAAGCCCGACTTCCAGGAAGCTCCGATCTTCGCTGCGGGCATCAAAAACATGAAACAACTGACTCAAGATCAGGGTCGCTAACGCCATGCTTCGAGCGGACCGCAGGCCCATTCCCCAAGGCCCCAAGGCCAATGCAAAAATCGCGAGCGTGCTGATCCCGATCAAGATACCGCGAAACGCGATTTTTGTCCCTAATCCCCGCGCAAAAATGCTTTCCTGCGGCGGTCGGGGCGGACGGTCCATGACACCCGGAGCAGGCGGGTCGATCCCGAGGGCCATGGCCGGTAATCCGTCGGTGACCAAATTGACAAAGAGAATTTGAATCGGCAGCAACGGAAGCGGCAATCCCATAAAGGCCGCCAAAAACATGACCAGCACTTCCCCGATATTACACGATAACAAGTAGCGAATAAACTTACGGATATTATCGTAAATCGCCCGGCCCTCTTCAATCGCCCGGACAATCGTGGCAAAATTGTCGTCGGTCAAAATCATGGCCGACGCTTCCTTCGTTACATCGGTCCCGGTGATCCCCATCGCCACTCCGATGTCCGCCTCTTTGACGGCCGGCGCGTCGTTGACCCCGTCACCGGTCATCGCCACCACGTCGCCGCGGGCTTTCCAGGCCCGCACCACGCGGAGTTTATGCGGCGGCGAAACCCGAGCGTAAACCCGAATACGCTCCACCCGCGACTCGAGTTCTTCATCGTCCATGGCATCCAACTGGCGACCGGTCACCACTTCGTCTCCGGCACTGAGCATCCCCAACTGACGAGCCACGGCTTGGGCGGTTTCGGGATGGTCCCCGGTAATCATCACCGTGCGGACCCCCGCGTGATGGGCTTTTTGCACCGCTTCGATCGCTTCCGGACGCGGCGGGTCCATCATGCCGGTCAACCCTAAAAACACCAGGCGATCTTCCCACGCCTCTTTCGGCTCCTGGATACCGAGCGGCCGATAAGCAACTGCCAGCACCCGTAACGCATCCTGAGCCATGGCATCGTTGGCGGCTAAAATCTCCCGGCGTAAGCGGTCGTCCAGCGGCCGCGGTCCGTCGGCCCACTCCGCATATTGGCAGCGGGCCAAAAGCACGTCAGGAGCTCCTTTCACGTAAACAAACCGTTGGTTTTTCTGATTTTGCACCACCACCGCCATCCGCTGCCGTTCGGATTCAAACGGAATCTCGGCGATCCGGGCATACGCCTGGTTCACTTCCGAGGGACGAATGCCGGCTTCCACGCCGGCCCATAACAAGGCGAGTTCCGTCGGATCCCCATGCCCCGGGAGATCCCCGTCGCCTGTATTTTCCGAGGGTAATTGGGCATTATTACATAAAATGGCCCCTCGCAACGTGTGCTGAAAGACCTCTTGCTCCCGGATGGACACCGGCGGGTCCGTCGGCGCCAGGCGTTGACCGGCCACCCAAAGGTCAGTCACCGTCATCCGATTCCGCGTCAAGGTGCCGGTTTTGTCCGAGCAAATGACGGTGGTGCAGCCCAGGGTTTCCACAGCCGGCAAGCGCCGCACAATGGCATGCGCTTGAATCATGCGCTGAACCCCTAGCGCTAAAGCAATCGTTACAATCGCCGGCAATCCTTCCGGAATCGCCGCGACGGCCAGGCTGACCCCGGTCAAAAACATTTGATAAACCGGTTCCCCGCGCACCAGTCCGGTGAGTACCACCACCCCCACAATGACGACCGACAGCATGACCAGGATTTTCCCCAAATGTTCCAGACGTCGCTGAAGCGGCGTTTGATCGTCCACCGCCTCCCGAATTAAATGCGCAATGGTTCCCATTTCGGTTTGCATGCCGGTGGTCACCACGACCACCCGTCCCCGACCGCGGGCCACGACCGTCCCCATAAAGACCATATTTTTGCGGTCGCCGACCGGTAATTGGGGATCGGCCAGCAGATCCGTATGCTTGGCGACCGGCGACGATTCTCCGGTAAGCGGCGCTTCAAGCGTGTAAAGTTCGATGGCCTCCAGCACCCGGCAATCCGCCGGCACTCGATCCCCCGCCTCAAGCTCCACCACATCCCCCGGCACCAATTCTTCGGCCAAAATCTCCGTCAACACCCCGCCGCGAATGACCCGCGCGGTGGGAGCGGTCAAGGCTTTCAACGTGGCGACCGATTTCTCCGCCCGATATTCTTGCATAAACCCCAACACCGCGTTCATCACCACGATGGCCACGATCGTCAAGGCATCGCCCGTCTCGCCCAAGGCAAAGGACACCGCGGTAGCCGCCAAAAGGACGAGAACCATAAAATCTTTAAATTGGTTAAAAAAAATCGTTAACGGGGAAATTACGGCACTTTCTTGGATGGCGTTCGGCCCCACCTGTTGGAGTCGCTTGGCCGCCTCGCTTGTACTCAGTCCCCGTTCTCTGTCACTGCCGAGTTCCATGATGACTTCATGGGCTTTCAGGGTATGCCATGGGGTGTCCACACCGATCCCTCCTGTCCATCCTGATACAAGGTATGTCCGACCCTCAGGTCTAAGAACGTGAAACCCTGATTGAACGAGAAGGCGGATAGACCACGGTCTCGAATGGTCCGGCTAAAAGAGCGAAGGCCGATGCCGGTCCCCATTGAACGGCGTAGAAAACAAAAAACACCCCTTCGGGTATAATAGGGCGTAGAGGTGAGGACCGATGTGTAGCAGCTGGTCACGGGCGTTCATGGCCTTGGGGCTAATGGGAAGCTTCGTCAGCCACTGGTTTTTCGTCTTGTGGGTTGTCCCCTTCGGATCGTTGGTATTAAGTCGTCTGCTCCATCGACCGGTTTGGCCTCAAACGGGCGCGTGTGCGGTCGACCCGAAAAAGACGGGTCGGACGTTTCAGCCCGACCCGCCGTCGTCTTAGCGTAATGCGAGAGGAACGAAGGTCCGGTGCGTCGGCCCGGTGTATTCGGCCCGCGGCCGGATTAAGCGATTGTGGGCATACTGTTCGAGCACATGTGCGGTCCAGCCGGAAATGCGGCTCACGGCAAAGACCGGGGTAAATTGATCCACCGGAATCCCCATTTGCGCGTAAATGGACCCGGAGTATAAGTCGACATTCGGATATAACTTCTTTTCCGCCATCATGACTTCCCGGATCTCGTTCAGCATGTGGTACCACTTTAAGTCCCCGGCGTCTTCTCCGACTTCTTTGGACAGTCGCCGCAAGATAATGGCCCGGGGATCCTCGGTGCGGTAAACTCGATGGCCAAAGCCCATAATTTTTTCTTTCCGAGCTAACGCTTGTTCTACCCAGGGTTTAGCGTTTTCTACCGTGCCGATTTGTTCCAGCATGTGCATGACCTGTTCGTTCGCCCCGCCATGCAAAGGCCCTTTCAAGGTCCCGACCGCCGACGTGATAGCCGAATACAGATCCGATAACGTGCCGGCGGTCACCCGAGCGGAGAAGGTCGACGCATTGAGCTCATGGTCGGCATGCAATATCAGGGCCGTATTAAACACCCGCGCGTGCAAAGGCTTGGGCCGGGTGCCGTGTAACATGTAAAGAAAGTTCTCCGCCAAGGACAAATTCGGGTCCGGATCCACCGGGTCCAACCCCTTGCGCAACCGGTCAAACGCCGTCACGATCATCGGGATCTGAGCCACTAAACGCACCGCTTTGTTGTGGTTGGCTTCTTTTGACATGGCATTGCCGTCGGGATCATAAATCCCTGCCACACTGACGGCCGTTCGCAAGGCATCCATCGGCAACGTCTCCGGGGGCAGGGATTTGAGAAAGTCTTTCACCGGCTGCGCAAGTTGTTGGGCTCGCATCAACTCACCCTTCAACGTATCAAGTTGGGAACGATTGGGGAGATCCCCATTCCACAACAAGTACACCACTTCTTCGAAGCTGGTCGTTTCGGCCAGGTCCGCCACATTATAGCCCCGGTAGACCAGACGCCCTTCATGCCCATCGATGAAACAAATTTCGGAGGTACCGGCCACCACGTCTTCCAAGCCGGCCTTAAACCCTTGCTCTGGCATCACGCATCCTCCTTTATGTCGTCCCTATGTAACATTGTGAATTATCCGGTTGATGCCGATAATTTCAGGGAACATGTAAATTGTACTGCACCTTCAGGCAATCCGAACCTTAAAATTTTACGATGCCGGCGAAGCCAGGGAATGATCCGCCGAGGGATCCTGCCATAGCGCCGGGGCATGAATTTGTACGCCACGAGGGGGTAAAGAGCCTTTCCGCATATGCGTCATCACCTGTTCAGTGACAAATTGGGCTATCCGCTGGCGCTGCCGGTCCTCCGTCCAACCTTCGGGAGCACGCGGCACATCCACTAACCGGACAGGATAATGCTCGCGACGATACACCCCGTAATGGATGGACAAATCCGCCATCCAGATTTCGCCCTCTTGGGTCACCTGATTGACGACCACTGCCATTGAAAAAACCTCCTCGAACGGTATTGTCTTCATTTCGAAGACTCCCGGCAAGATCTGCCGGGTGAACGGCGTAATTTTGTCCGTTATCGGCACCCGCGACGGGCTTCAGGGTCAGTCTTTCCCATTTTGGGTGGCTACTTGCTATAATAACGGTAATAGAGTGTGCAGAGGAGCCATAATTTTGCTGAGAAACCGTATCCGGCGCGTTCCCGTTACGGTACGCGGAACTCATTATATTCACGAGTACCTGGTGCTGCCGGACGTATGCGCCGTCATCGCCGAGGTGCCGGAAGGCATTGTGTTGGTCGAGCAGTTTCGTCCGGCCCTGGGCCGCCGCATCTTGGAACTCCCGGCCGGTCGGTTACGCCGGGGTGAAGAACCGGTCCAAGGAGCCCGCCGCGAACTCGCGGAAGAAACCGGGTATCAAGCGGGAGAAATGCGCCTGGTTTCCCGATTCTATCCGTCGGTCGGGCTGTCACGGCATAAGGTGCATCTTTACTATACCGTGAATCCGACGCCAGGGGAAACCCACTGGGATCCGACCGAAGAAATTGTCGTGAAAATCGTTCCCGTGTCGGAGGTCCCCAATTTGTTGATTGAAGGTCGTGCGGCCGATGCCAAAACGCATCTCGGACTGGTCTATTTTTTAAACGCCCGAGGGTGGATCATGCAAAAAGGACGTTGGCGGCCGACGGAATTGGCCCGGGAATTTAACAAAAGGAATACCGGCAGTTTCCAGTAACGCGATTAATATTTTCGAACCGTTTGGGCTAAAATGGATGGCATGATGATTGAAGGGGGAGGGCAGGCCCTGATGTATTGCGAGCATTGTGGAGCAAAAGTGGTAGATGGCGGCCAATTATGCACCGAATGCGGCTTACCGCCGTCAGCCGGTCACGCGGCAGAGCGTGCCATGGCCAAAGTGATTCCGTTTCGACCGCGGAAAAAAACGTCGCCTGCCCGACCCCCGAAACGCAAGCGACGTCCTTCCGCCACCAGCTGGTGGATTATTGCCATTGTCGCGGCGAGTTTAATCATCCCCTATCTATGGCCGTTAGGTCATTGAGGCCGATGGACGCGCCAACGCGTGTGGTCACGTTAGGGGCCGAACTGCCGGAAATCTTTTATGCCCTCGGGCTCGAATCGGTATTGGTTGGCGTATCGGGCTTTACCCGGCGTCCGGCGGAAGCCCGGCGGCTGCCCAAAGTGGGCGGATTTACGAATCCCAATCTCGACACCATTCGGGAGCTGAATCCCGACCTGGTCATCGCGACGTCGCACCTTCAACATCAAACGGTGGGAGCCCTGGCCGAACACGGCATTCCGGTATGGTTCACGAACCCCACCCGCTTGGCGGATGTGGCGCGCGTAATCGTGCACATTGGCCGATGGTTTGACGTCGTCGCGGACGCCCAACAGCTGGCCGACCGCTTTTTATCGGCCGTGCTGGCCCCGCCGGTCGTGTCCGGCCTCCCCTTGACGATTCATTTTGAAGAATGGGGGGATCCGATTATGGGTCCAATCCCTTGGGTAGCGGAACTCATCGAGGCGGCCGGCGCACGGCTGGCGTTTCCCGAATTCGCGAGAGCCCCGTTTGCCCGCGACCGGATCGTCACGCCCGAAGCGGTGCTGGAGCGGCAGCCCGATTTGATTGTGGCGTCGTGGTGCGGTCGCCGCGTCGACGTAGACAAGATTTTAGATCGGCCGGGTTGGCATCCTTGGGCATCCCGCATCATTACCGTTCCCAGCGATCTCTTTTTGGAGCCTGGACTGAATTTAATCGAGGCCCGCCGACACCTCGACGACATGTTAAGTCGCTATACCACGTGATCGAGCCAGTCCTGGCCGTTATGCGACACCATATGCGGAACCCGTTGGCGCACGGTCCAGAGTTTAATTGGACCATGCCAAATTCGCTGACTGACGGCTTTCAATGCAAACGGCAGTTCGGCAAAATCCAAATCGCGCCCGTCATGTTGGTGCACCAGGACCAGTACCCCATCATGCGATTGGGCTTCCTCGACCCGAATACGCGGAATGCCGGCATGATCCAAATCCCGAATCAGCGCTTCGGCCAGTTCGGTCCCGCTAAGGGTACGCGGCGGGACTGTGCCTTCGCGCTCGGCATAAACGGCGAGACCGGCCCGTTCGGCCAACGCCGGATCAAAATAGGCCCGCACGAGTCCGACGTCGTCATAGAGTTGGCGGGCGCGAAACACCTCCGGCCAGCCCCCCCGTAGATATGCCTGCTGAAAGAGGAGGTAGCCCAACCGATAGGGATTCAACTGAGGCGGGTTGACCGCCACAATTTGGGCATTGAGACGCGCCGTTTCCCACATCTCGGACGGCGTCAACTCCATCTCCCGCAACAAGGCGGTATGACAAAAGGTGGCATAGCCTTCATTGACCACTTTGGTCAAGAGTTGCGGCCAAACATAGCGGGCTTCATGCCGCAAAAGGCTTAACAGCCGGCGTTCCCATTCGGCCAAGTGGGAAGCCTCGCGGGCCACATACCCCAGAACATCGTCGGCCCGCTCCCCCGGACGCGCAAACTGGGTGCTCTCGCCGGTGAAGTCGGCCAAAATATGGCCCGCATCAATTAAGGACTCGACCGCTTCCAAGCCATATCGGGTGCGCCAACCGTCGATCATTCGGCGGTGACGGGCCATATCGGTGGCCATTTGACGGGGCACGTCCCAAAACATACGGTTTTCCCGAAAGAAGTCGGCGTGCGCCGCCACATGCGCCGCAATCATCATCGCCTGCGCGGGAGAGACCGTCCGGTCGATAAACGCGTAGGTTGGATCGTGGTTAATCACCAACTCGTAAATTTGCGTCAATCGAAAATCATAGGCGGTTTTTAACCGCTGATGCTGCTTGCCGAAGCTCCAATGGCGATAGCGCACCGGCATGCCGCCTTGCGAGGCCAAGACCTGAATATCCTCCGGGGAAACCAGCTGAAAATGAATATGGCCGACATTGAGTCCCAGGGCTTCCGCCGCGGGAAACACCCGCTCCAATATCCGTTCCAATTCGGCCGGCTTAAGCATGCCGCACCTCCCCTTTCGGCCCAAAAAACGCCAGCATGGCTTTAAAGATGTCTTCTTTCGTCCGCAAGATCACGACACCGACATTGTTAAGACGCATAAACTCCTGATAGAGCGGAGACGGATTACGCTCCGTGTCGTGAATTTCCCCATAGCCGAACAACGTGACCATCTGGGACAGACGCGATCCTGTCTCCACCGCGAGTCCATTATCCGACGTCAAATTTCCCCCATCGGTAAAATGAAAGGCATAGACGTTAAATCGATCCGGAGGATATCGCGTCTCCACCACCTCTAAAGCCAGTCGGTAGACCGACGACGATACGGTCCCGCCGGATGCGCCACGGTGAAAAAAGCTGTCTTCGTCCACTTCCCGTGCCCGCACATCGTGCGCCAAAAACACCATATCGACCGCCGGGTACTTTTGCCGC
Organism: Sulfobacillus acidophilus DSM 10332; assembly: GCA_000237975.1. GTDB lineage: Bacteria > Bacillota > Sulfobacillia > Sulfobacillales > Sulfobacillaceae > Sulfobacillus_A > Sulfobacillus_A acidophilus. Next base: position 2,505,168 of record CP003179.1, read on the forward strand.
AAGAACGCTTGGGTCCAAAAGAAGAAGCTTTTGGCCAAATATTTTTCGAAGCTTCCCATCGATCCGGAGGTGTCCATCATCGCAATCACCACGGCCCCGCCTTGCTCCTGGTGCACCGGTTCACTCAAACGAAAGCGCAAGTCGTCGGCAATCAGCCCGCCGGTGACCTCTCCCCCCGCTTTTTGCCGCCGCAACAGGTAGTTTTTGAGGGTTCGCCGTTTATCCCATTGCGAGCGAATACCCGTCCGCGCCACGGTTACCGGGGTATAATCCATGCCCGCCCCCGGCGCCGGCTTGTTCAGATCGAGGTCGGGCAGCGCCAAGTTGTCAAAAACGGCCCGTTGGACGTCTTCTAAGGTAATCAACGTCTCTTCCACATCAATCCCGGGGGTAGATCCCCCTTCTTTGGTGCCTTGATTCCCTTGCCCGGGAGTTCCCGGTCCGTCCCCTTCGCCCGGCGTATCTAGCCGATGTCCGACCGATTCCTGCCCCTGCCGCTCAAAGCGAATGCGAAACTCGCTAAATTCCGGTATCGGCACCGCCAAGGTTTTTTGACCGTCCGACATCACAATTTTCTCGTCGGCGACCATGTCGGCCAAATGCTGCCGAATGGCCTCTTCCACTTTAGCTCGGTGACGCCGTTGATCCGCCGCCACATTCCATTCGTGGCGGGGCGTGTCGGATACACTATAGCGCCTCATCGATTTAACAAACTCCCGACATGATGAATCGCGCGACTGGCGCAACGTGGACAGTAGCGGCCGCCGGCCACCATCCGTTCGGCCGCTTTTTCGATCCGTTCGAGCAGTTGACGGTCCGGTGCCGGCGCTTCAGTGGTAATTTTGACTTCATCCCGCAAATCATCGAACAGCTTTTGCCGCAACGCCTGGTAAAGGCCCGGGTGTTCCAAAAAGTTCAACGCTTGATGCTGTTTCTTCGCCATTTCGATACGGGTATAGAGCTCTTCCCGGAAAGCCGGAGCCTGGATCTCCGAGACGCCCATCCGTTCTTCCACCGATCGTAGCAAGGCTTCGTCCCAATGCCGGTTACCGGGCCCGGACTTGACGGCCCGGACAACATTGTCCACGTAGTTTTGGTAGAGATTGGTCAATTCTTCCGACCAATCACGGGCAAAGGCCTCCAGCACCTCCGATTCCACGCGTCGGTCGTACCATTCCCGAGCCAAACGGATCCATTCCGTAATTTTCCCGCGTTCCTGGCGATCCCAAAACGGGTTGGCGTCAATCCCCTGCTGTAACCGGTCGAGCAAATCTAATGCATCGATACATTCCACATCGGTGGCGGAAAAGGCCACGGCCAACCGGTTAATGATATAGCGGGGATCCAAGCCTTTCATTCCCTCGCCCTGGTACCAGCCCTCCCGCCGGAATTCTTGATACCGTTCCGTGTCCTCCGGGTTGAGATATAAGAGAAACTTACTCAAGCGGTCGCCGCCGGGTTTCGGACTTTCCTCGATCCGGGATAAGATAGCGACCGCGGCGACCGTATCAATCGCATACGGAGCCACATGCCGCCCTTTTGTGGCGTAGGGGGCGAGAAGCTTCTCGTAGATTTTGACTTCCGCCGCGTGATCCAAGTTATAGGGGACCGGCACGACAAAGAGCCGACTGGCCAGCGCCTCGTTGCGCGGATTTTGTAAAAACGCGCGGTATTCATGTTCGTTGGTGTGACCGATAATGACTTCGTCAGCCGAAATCAATTCATAGCGCCCGGTTTTAAAGTTGCCTTCCTGACTTAACGACAAGAGATGGTACAGAAACTTCTCGTCCAGCTTGAGCATTTCTTGAAACTCCATCAATCCCCGGTTGGCGATATTCAGTTCCCCGTCGAACCGAAAGGCCCGCGGGTCCGACTCGGAGCCAAATTGGGCGATGGCTTGGAAATCGACCGAACCGGTCAAGTCGGAGATATCCTGGCTTTTCGGATCGGAGGGAGCATAGGTACCAATCCCGACCCGCCGCGACTCCGACAAAATCACCCTCTCTACCGGCACCTCGTCGATTCGTCCCCGATAGACGGTCTCCACCTGATGACGGCACCAGGGACATAACTGGCCCTCAATGGTCACGCCTAGGCGTGCGCCAAACGCTTGACGCGCATGATCCGGCACCAAATGTAACGGCTCTTCGTGCATCGGACAACCTTGGATGCCATAAAGCGCCCCGGCGTCGGTCCGGCTAAACTCCTCCAATCCGCGCTTCAACAAAGTCACCAAAGACGATTTTCCGCCGCTGACGGGTCCCACTAAGAGTAAAATGCGTTTTTTCACGTCATAGCCGAGCGCCGCCGGCTTTAAATATTCCTCCACCAACATCGTCAACGTCTCGTCGATCCCGTACAAGTGGTCGGCAAAAAACGGATAGCGTCCGTCCGCCGACTTTCCGCCTTTCGCCATGATCATGCGATATAGCCGACGATGCGCGGTATCCGCCAGATAGGGGGCTCGTTCCACGCGCTCCAAATATTGGGCGAATGTTCCGCTCCACGGACGTGGTTCATAATGGTCTTCGGGTAGGCTCATTTCATAGGCCACAGGGATTTCCTCCATTTTGTGTAGTACGGTGCTGTGTCGCCGTCGCTGTGTACCTATTTTCTCCATTTTTGGCAGAGCCTAACCATTCAAATCGTCCCGTCGTTTCATATAAGCCAATAATGCGACGGTGACCACAAACATCAGGGCCAACGAATACCAATAGCCATATTTCCAGTGAATCTCCGGGATGTTAAAGTTCATCCCGTAAATCGAGGCAATGGTGGTCGCCGGTAACGCCAACACGGAGATGATGGTCAAAAATTTCATCACCTTATTGATCTCGTTGGACTGAATCGAGGTGTAAGCCTCCACCATTTCCGCCAACCCTTCCCGGGTCGCTTGCACCTCTTCCACGATTTCCCGCATTTGATAGGTGGCGTCTTCAAAATACGGACGATGACGGGACTGAATATAAGGAAACTCGTCGCTTTTTAAGAGTTCAAAAATCGCCACTTCCGGTTCCAAGAGCTGTTTCACCGCCATGGCCTTTTTACGCAGCGGCAAGATATGGGGCGCCATATCCCGGTATGGGTGCTTGAGTAAAATCCGATGCAGCAATTCAAACCGTTCATCCAGCTGACGCGCCACCTTTTTCAAGACACGCAGATGATTTTCCAACACATGATAAAGCGCGAAGTCCGGTCCTTCATCGAGTAATTGCTGGCGGGCAATAAATTGCCAGGCGTGTTGAACCACGTCGGATTCGCCGTAAAGATGCACGGTAACTAAGAACCGATGCCCCAAAAAGATGGCCAGGCGCCGCAGGTCGTCCGCCTGCCCCTCGTCAACCAGAGCCAATACAAAGACCACCGCGTCATCCTCGACCAGGAAACTGGGCCGTCCTTGGTCCAATACGCGTCGAATGGCGGTGGGGTGCACCGGATAGAGGTTCTCGACGACCGATTGAATCGCGTCGTCCTCTCCCGGCCCGATATCCACCCAGATAATCTCGGCCGCCTGCGGCCAATCCTGTCCTTCCCGGGTTTGTTGGTCCTTGACCCATAAATACTGTGGCACGTTTGCCCCTCCTCATGTGTTGTCAGTATGCCCTTGGCCTCGTCCGTTACGCGTAGAATCTGGCGCCGCGGGAATACTAACCCCGCCTATCCACTTGCATCCATTTAAGGAGGCTGACATGTCCGGTTCTTCCACTCCGATTGATTGGACACCCATGATTGTCGGGTTTATCGCCGGCTTTCTTTCCCGCCTGCTGTATCTCCGCAGCGGCCGAAGCCACTACCCGGGATTTCCCTCCGGCTACGTCTCGCAAATCGCGTTGGCGATTATTGCGGCCATGATTGGCTCCAGCATCATCGTGTCGCTCAAAGGGAAAGAATTTACCGCCGCGACGTTCCTGACGCTGGCCGCCACGCAATTTCGCGATGTCCGTACGACCGAGCGTAAAACGCTGGAGCAAGAAGAGAATTTGATTCTGGTCGGTCGCGGCGCGGGGTATATCGAAGGCATCGCCATCACCTACGAGGCCCGTAACTACCTCGCGATGTTAGTCGCATTAGTCACCTCGGTGGCCACCGCCGAGTTCCACCTCTGGGGCGGTATCATCGTCGGCGCTATCGCCCTGATTGTCGGGGAGATGTTTATGTCCGGCCCTCGAATGGGGGAACTGGTCGACGTTGAGCCGGCGGAATTACGCTTTGAAAAAGGATCGTTATTGTATGTGGGCCCCGTCATGATGATGGAAGTCGGGTTACCCGACTCGCGCGAACGCTATGAAAAGTATGGTCTGGGAGTGGTACTGAAGCCGAAAAACGCCCGGGGAGAAGCGGCTCTCTGGAACATCGCCCAACGGCAAGCGATTGCCCATGAATCGGCCGCCGCCGTCGGGGTGCAAAAAGACGTCGGCTATCCCGAACAAACCCCGTTATGCCGGATGGACATGCCCGGCGGCACCGGTCTGGCCGCCCTCTCCATTTTGCCGGTCGAACGGGACGTGGAAAAGCTGATTCAAGCCATCAAGCGAACACCCGTCTTGGAATCCGGCAAATGGTCACGGATTCATAATTCGATGCGCCGTCAATCGGCGCCCCGAAAGGAGGAGCGCCCTTCCCATGGCTGATGCCCCAACCCCTATAATGTTCGCCATCGTCACCACCGACAAGGATGCGGTACATGGTGGCATGGCGCCGGTGTTTGTCGCCCCCAACGAGATCGAACGCGATCGCGTCGCCATGTGGCTCTCCCGCATTACGAATGCGATTGTGCATGATTTGCACAACGGCACCGTCATTTTAACGGTCAACCAATCCGAACCCGGATAAGCCAAAATGTGGTACGCTTACGGAGTAGGCCGGTCTCGGCCCCCACCAAGCCCCGACCGGCCCCATCAGTAAGGAGGCGCCCCATGGAAGTTCTCGAGGCCATCCGGACGCGGCGTTCGGTACGGCAGTTGAAAGACACTCCGATCCCGGCGGACCAGTTACGGGAATTACTGGAATATGCGGTATGGGTGCCCAATCACCATCGTACCGAGCCGTGGCGCTTTATCGTCATCCAAGGCCATGCCCAACAGGAATTGGCCGATCTACGCTATCATGCCGTGCTCGAGAGTCGCCGGGAGCGACCTGATCGGGAAGCCCGTGCCCAACGAGCGCGGGACGAGTACCGGCAATCGGGGGCCGTTATCGCCGCCGTGCAAAAACTGGATGCCCAGCCGGAACGGCGGCAAGACGACTTCGTGGCGGTAAATTTAGCCGTGTACGCTTTGACGCTGGCGGCCTGGGACCGGGGACTGGGGAGTTATTGGTCAACCGGCGCCAGCTTAGCGTACCCGCCGCTCCGCCAATGGCTCCGATTATCGGATTCGGAAGCGCTGGTGGTGTTGTTACGCCTGGGGTATCCCGAGGTCATCCCGGTCTCCCGGCGCACACCCGCCGAAACGTTTATCGAGTGGCGCAATTCGCCGGATTCAATGCATTAGAAGGGAAGGCTCCCATCCATGTCACGGATTTATACCCGCCAAGGCGACCACGGTCAAACTCGGCTCGGCACCGGCGAGAAAGTGAGTAAACATCATGTGCGGGTGGCCGCCTATGGCTCGTTATATGAATTGAATAGTATGCTCGGTCATGCGCGGGCCCTATTGACCGTTTATCGGCCTGATCGTCCGGATCCCCTATGGACCCAGTTCGAAGCCTTTTTAACCGAACTCATGCATCAGTTGTTTATGGTCGGCCACGATTTATCGGGAGGCCATAAAAACATTTCGGTCGCGACCCAGGAAAGCGACACCCAGATTCTCGAGCAGTGGATTGACCACTGGCGGTCAATCCTTCCGCCGTGGAAACCCTTTACCCTGCCGGAAGGGAGCATTCCAGGCACCGCCCTTTATCAGGCCACTACCGTCTGTCGCCGTGCGGAACGGGAAATTTATCGATTGAATCAAGAAGAACCGGTGGCCCGGCCGGTGCTGATGTTTGTCAACCGTCTATCCGACTTTTTATTTATGGCTGCCCGGTATGTGAACGAGGTTTTAGGGTCGTCCGAATCGCCGGTACGAAATCCCCGGCTCTTTCCGCCCTCGCCAACGTCATGACTAGTTCTTTTGGTGGATTATTTTTTACCCGATGACAGGACTCGTATTTACTAAATCATGGGGGTTTATCAAATTTTTATACCCCATCCGGTATAATTTGTTTTGGATGTTCTTGTCGAAAGTTTATGGTTCATTGGAGGTATTGCCCTCATACTCCGAAAAGACTACGGTGATATTGGACCGTATATCTATCAGGATGCCAGGAGAACTATAACCATGCGGCCGTAAATCGCTAAAGGAGGTCCCTCTGATGGGCGGTTCCCTTAATCTCATGCTCTTATCCGGTGATTACGCCAAAATTCATGCGGCGGCGATGATTACCATGGTGGCCGCCAGCTTGGGCCAGCCGGTCAATATTTTTGTCTCCATGGAGGCGATGCCGGCCTTTCACAAGGACGAATCCATACGGGCCCAAATTCCTCAAGGCCCCATGGCCCGATTAATTGTCGAGTCCCAAAACCAGAACTACCTCGACATTTTGAGCCAAGCTAAAGAGTTTGGCGATGTCAAAATTTATGCTTGTGGGTTAGTGATGGATCTGACCCACTGGACCCTCAACGATTTGGCCCCCATTTTTGACGATACCTTGGGCCTAACCGCCTTTATGGGTCAGGTGGGCGACGGCTTGTCCCTCACATTCTAATGGGGAGGAAACATCAATGGCAGACGAGGTCAAAGTAGTCGACGCGCGGGGATCGTTTTGTCCCGGCCCGTTAATGGAACTCATCAAAGGCATTCGACAAGAACCGGTCGGCACCGTCTTCGAAGTCTGGTCCTCCGACCAAGGCTCGGCCAAAGACATCCCGGAGTGGGTGAAGCGGGCCGGCCATGAAGTGGTGGGCAACACCGAAGACAACGGTGTCTACAAAATCCAGGTCAAAAAACTCCGCTAACCCGGGGTTGGTCGGCGTGACCGACCGTTTACCCTTAAATATCGGTCAGTTATCTTTTTGCCGATTTTTCATTCAGTAATGACATTGAAGGGAGTATTGTCATGACGCGTATCGTATTGCTTGGTGGGGGCGTGGGCGGCACCATGGTGGCGAACCAGGTCGCCCGTCAATTACGCCAGGAGATTCGCCGCGGCGAGGTTCAGATGACCGTCATCAACGAATCCGCCACCCATGTCTATCAACCCATGTTTCTCTATATGGCATTTGACCAAGCGGTCCCGCAAGACGCCCAGCATGCCGAACGGGCCTTGCTCGACCCCGGCGTACAGCTGGTGGTCGGCTCCGCCGACCGTGTCGACCGCGAACACAATCAGGTACTGATGACCGATGGCCGCGCCTTCCCCTACGACTATCTGGTCATCGCCACCGGCAGCCGCCCGGCCCCGGAAACCATTCCCGGGCTTCTCGAGGGCGGCCATATTTTTTACACCCAAGAAGGCGCCTTAAAGCTCCGTCAAGCGTTGCACGATTTCCAAGGCGGCCGCATCCTGGTCACCGTCAGCGTCCCCCACAAATGCCCGGTGGCTCCCCTCGAATTCACCCTGATGGTCAACGACTGGGTCAAAGCCCGGGGCCTCGCCGACAAGACCGAAGTCTTTTACACCTACCCCATCGGCCGGCTGCACTCCTTGGAGCCGGTCGCCGAATGGGCCGGGCCGGTGTTCGAAGAGCGCGGCATCCGGTCCCAGGTCTACTTTAACCTGGAATCGGTCGATCCGGTGAATCACACGGTCACCAGCCTCGAAGGCGACACGATCGCCTATGACCTCTTGGTGTCCATCCCCCCGCACACCGGGCAGGACGTGATTAAGCGCTCGGAACTCGGCGACGCGGGCGGCTGGATTCCAACCGACCGCTACTCGCTCCAGATGGACGGCGCCGACAACATTTATGTCTTGGGCGACGCCACCAACCTCCCGATCAGCAAAGCCGGCTCGACGGCCCACTTCGAGGCCGACGTGGTCTCCGCCAACCTGATTAACCGGATTCGAGGCGGGCTCGGGTCGGTCCGCTACGACGGCAAAGTCTTCTGCTTCATTGAAGCCGGCCTCGGGGAAGCCACCTACATTAAGTTCGACTATCAACATCCGCCGAAGCCGCAGGCGCCGTCGGAAATGATTCATCTCTACAAGCTGGCGTTCAACAAGATGTATCCGTTGTCCGCCGCGGGGATTTTATAACCCCCACGGGAGGGAGGCTGGTTATGGCAACCATTGAGGTATCTGACGCGACCCTCAGTGAGTGGATGACGCTCTTAAACGCCGTGAAAGACAGTGCGACCCCGGCTTTGGCCGAACGCATCGCGGGGATGATCACCGCCTTGGGGCAACTGGCGGGGCCCTTGGCGGAACCGGAGACCCAAACGCTAATCCGGACGGCCGTCGAGACCGGCCCGGCGCTGACCGAGATGCTCGAGACCCTGGCGACGTGGCATCGCACCGGAACCTGGGACGCCTTAAAAGAATTGGCCACCGTGGCCACGGCGGTGAAAGACAGTGCGACCCCGCACCTGGCGGAGCGGGTGGCGGGGATGGCGACCGCCCTCGGGCAGCTCACCGCCCCCTTGACCGACCCGGCCGCCCAAGACCTGGTCCGCACCGCCGTCGACAGCGGGCCGGAACTGACGGAGATGATCGCGACGCTCCGGACCTGGCACCAGACGGGGACCTGGGACGCCTTGAAGGAACTGGCCACCGTGGCGACGGCGCTGAAAGACAGTGCGAGCCCGCATCTGGTGGAACGGATGACGACGCTCGGCGTCCAGCTCGGCCGGGTGGTCAAAGACATCGGGCCGGGCGTGGAAGCGACGGTCAGCGCCGCCGAGGACGAAGGGGCGGCGTTGGCCCAGCTTCTCCGGCAAGTCGGCGAGTGGACGCGGGACGGCACCTGGCAGACGGTCACCGAACTGATGGCGCTTTTGCGCGGGTTCCGGGAATCGGCCACCCCGCAATTGACCGAACGCCTCATCGACTTTATCACCCATTCGGTGCTGGCGCTGCGGGAAGCCATCGACTCCGGTCTCTTGGAATTGGGGTTGGCGTTGATGCAATCCTTGCATGAGGCCACCGAAGAAGCGGATAAAGCGACGACTCGCATTACCATTACCGGTCTCATGCGCAGTTTAAAAGACCCGGGAATTCAATACGCTTTACACGTTCTCCTGGGCATCGGGCGACGGTTTCCGCAAACCATCAAAGACGCTACTCAATAATAATCCGGTCCAAGATCGTCAAAAGAGGGCCCCAACAACCCAACGGGGTCCCTCTTTTCTCTATAAGGGTCCGGGAGCCAATCCCGAACACGGTGCCGGCCCATAATCTTCCACCGCCCCCAAAAGCCGAGGCGACTCCGGCCCTCCATAGACGGCATATTGTAGTAAACTGCCGCGCGGTAACCGGTAAGGCGGGCTGCTCCACACCGTCCACGGCGTCATACGCGCCACAATCGACGGGCTTTGCAATATCCCGCAAGCCGGGTTTTCCCGGGGACGTACCTTAACCGGACGAATCAACACCCATTCCCGGGTGGCCCATTGCACCCGCCCATAGGCACTGGCCACCGTCGGCAAAATGCCCGTGATGGATTCATGTTCCACGGTCAGATTGACCCATTCGTGCGGCCACACGCGGTACGCGTTCCCCACAAACTGCCAACCGCCTTGCCAGCTGACGGCGGATGGCGGCAAATAAAAGGTATCGAGGTGATTCGTCCGGGGATATTGCTCCCGGATGGTCAAGAAATCCCCGCTCTGCCGCACCACCTGACCGGTAATGGTATTCCCCTTGACGAGTTGCCAAAGGAGTTGTCGCCCCGCCGCTCGGGCGGCCGGATTGGTATTGAGGCGGTCGGCGGTTGCCGTTATCAGGTTTTTTGCTCGGTCGGGGGCCGGACGATGGATCGCCGGGCCTCCCGGAGGCACACACCACATCCGAATGCCACCGGCCTTTCCGAATCTCCTCTATCTAAACGGTTATTCTGCCCCTAAGGTAACCGATCGACTACAATAGACAAGACAACGGAAAGGAGCGAATGCCCCGTGACAATTCCTGTCATTCTCGATGTGGATACGGGCATTGATGATGCTTGGGCGATTTGGAGCGCTTTACGGTCGCCCGTTCTCACGGTTCTCGGCATTACCACCGGATATGGCAATGCGGACGTCGAAACGACCACCCGCAATACCCTCTTGATTACCGAACTGGCCAACGCCGACGTTCCGGTAGTGCCGGGCGCCGCAAAGCCGCTTTGGACCCCTTGGGAGGGTCCGGTACCGGACTTTCATGGCCATAACGGACTGGGGGATGCCGAGTTGCCGCCGGTCTTTCGGAAGCCGACGCCTGGCGATGCCGCCCAATTTATTCGGGAGACGGTCCGGGCCCATCCGGGACACATGACCATCATTACCGTCGCCCGGCTGACGAACTTAGCCCGTGCCCTGCTTTACGACCCGGAGCTGGCGCCCATGATTCGACAACTGGTCGTCATGGGGGGTGCCGCCTTTTGTCCCGGCAACGTTACTCCGGTGGCCGAAGCCAATATCTGGGGTGACCCGGAAGCCGCCCAACTGGTGTTGTCGGCGGGCATCCCGACCATACTGGTCGGTCTCGATGTGACCCATCAAGCCCGGCTCACTCGGGACATGGTGGAAGGCATGCGTCGTAACGATCCCGCGAGCCAACTCTTTTATCAGGCCACCCGCTTCTATCTTGAAGCATATCGCCGGATCTCGCCGGTGTTCGAAGACTGGTGCCCCATCCACGACGCCTTAGCCGTTTTTGTCGCGGAAGATCCCGGCCTGGTGCAAACCGAGCGCTACCCGGTCGCCATCGAAACCACAGGCCGCCTCACACGCGGGATGACGGTAGTCGATAGCCGATCGGGTCCGTATCCTCCGTCGCCCGTCGAGGTGGCGGTGGGACTGGATGAACCTCGATTTTTAAACGCCTTTTTGTCTCGCAGCGGATTTTTCCCTAACCCTGTGTAAAACGGTCCTTTTCGGGGGTGAGAGACATCATGGATTGGCCGGATCGCTGGTTCCACCACCAAATCAGCCACCCGGCCCCCAACACCAGAACGGCACCGGTCACCAATTCGGTCCAGTGGGCATGCACCGCGGAATGATATAAAAATGCCATGACCACGTTGGTAGCCAATACCCCTACCGCTGTCGTCCAAAGAAACCGGCCTAGGGGCACATTAAAAGCTCCGAACATCATGTTCAGGACATCGAAAGGAATAAAGGAGATCCAACGTAACAAAATGAGCGCTAAGGGGTTAAGATGCCCAATCGCCCGGGTCAGTTGGGCGACACGCGGGTTGGCTTCCCACCGTTTCAACACGGGGGGGCCCAACCATTTCCCGATCAAATAGGAAATCGTGGCCGCCAGCATGGATCCCACCCAGACGATGGCTAAACCATTTAACGGCCCGTACAAGGAAAAGGCCGCCAGTGTAGGAATTTCCATAGGAAACACAAATGCCACACTATGGGCGGCCAAGGCCAAAATCAACAGCAACGGTCCCCACGGGCCCAGCGCCACGGTCAAATCCTGCAGGGCATCGGACAAGGCATGAAAGGCCTGGCGGATCCCGATTGTGCTTCCCACCGTCGATATGGTCCAATAGCCCGCGCCAGCGACGACTAACCCGGCCAACACCCATCCGACCCACTGGTGTGTCTTAATCCACTGGGCAACCCACCTGAACCGACTGGGGATGCGCATCCTGTCCTCCCCCTTAGGGCGTTGCCCACAGCATAGTCGTCCACAGTATACCATATGCCTTAAAGCTCCCCGGAACCACTTTAGTCGTTCAGGGAGAAGTCCGTCAACACGCGGTAGACCGGGCCGTCCGGCGTCAACCGGCTTTCAATCAGCTGGATAGCCGTGACCCGGGTGGTGAAAGGGTGCCAGACCGGCCGCATAGAAGAATCCGGAACGTGTTTAATGCGTAAGAGAGTCACGTGAGGTGTCCAAGCGCCGGGGGAGGTGGCGATCCAAGGGCCAAGAACGTCGCCGATGCGTCGGGCCCACTCGATTAACCCAAGAGCGGGCCGTCGGCTACCCGCCCAGAGCACCCGAGGACGGGCGCGAGGCCCGAAAGTCCCTGTCACATCCCACAAAACGGGCAGCGATTGACGAGGAAGCACCGCCTCTATGCGCTGGATCACCTCCGAAATCGCCGACACCGGCGTATCGCCCAAAAACGCATAGGTGAGGTGGAGCGTTTCGGGTCGGACAAACGCGCCCTGCCAACCGGCATGTCGTAAAGCGGCCTGATACTCCACAAACGGTTGCCGATCCGCCGATGCCAGAAGGCTCCCGACAAACAGGCGGACGGTCGGATTCCCGGCCACACTCCTCACCGCGTCCATCCTTTCGTCCGGTTCTTACCGGTATCTTAACACGAAAAAGGTCCTTCGCCTGGGGCGAAAGACCCCTTCGAGTCTGGGGAATTAGCGTGGCACCGGCATTTGCGACTCGGTCCGATAGGACACCGGATTGACCATCACGTGCCAATCCTGTCCAAGATGGCGTACGGTGACCAGCCACACCGGTTTTCCGGCCCAGACGCTGGCGGTAACCCCCTCCACCATGCCGCCTCCCACGGCATTTTGAGCCACCTGTTCGGCTTCGGTGATATCCGTGGTCAACGGCGTAGGGCCTGCCCGAAACGGTAAATCAATCCGGTTATGGCCTAAGCGCACCACGACCGCCGGCTGAACATGCGCTATCGGCCCCGCCATACCGCCGGCCAAACTTGCCCACATCGCCATTGTCGCCAACATTCCCATGGGTGATTCCTCCCCTATCATTGGGTCTTGGCGCTAGCATGCGATGTCTCTCCAAAACTATACCCAGGAGATCTCTTTAGGGCCGATCCGACGATTGTTCATAGGCGTCAATTTCCTGCCGACGGAGTTTAAATGCTTTGACAACCGAACCGATAATCACGACTAAGGACACGCCCTGGCCCGATAAGGCTACCGAGGCCCCGATTTTTCCTTGCACGCCCAGCCATAATAAGCCATAGGAGAGCATCACCATGACCAACGTGACAATGCCGGCTTCCCGAAAACCCCGGATGGTTTTCGGCCCCCAGGGGGCGGGGTGGCGCAAAATTTCTTTGAACCCCACGACAGAACACCCTTCCGCGACCCAATTACCTCTAGTGTATCCGATTTATGTCGATTCGCGTAGACAGGGATTTCCTCGGCAAGAATTCGCCACACTACGAAAGACCAACACACATGGTATACTGATACCCATCAGGGGTACTTTTTGGAAGAGGTGAAGGGGAATGCCAACGGAACAGGTAATCATTCTCGGTACCGGTCCGGCCGGCTATACGGCCGCAATCTATGCCGCGCGGGCCAACTTGTCGCCCTTAGTGATTGAAGGCGAAGAACCCGGTGGGCAACTGATGCTCACGACAGAGGTGGAAAATTTTCCGGGATTCCCGGAAGGCATTTTAGGCCCGGACTTGATGGAAAACATGAAAAAACAGGCCGAAAAGTTCGGGGCCCGCTTTGAATACGGACGCGCTTCGAGCGTTGACTTGTCTCAACGCCCCTTTCGGGTGGTGGTGGACGAAAGCACCGAATATACCACCGAAGCGCTCATTATTGCCACCGGGGCCAGTGCCAAATTACTAGAAATTCCCGGTGAAGCCGAGCTCATTGGCCGTGGGGTCTCCACCTGTGCCACCTGTGACGGGTTTTTTTTCCAAAACAAACCCATCATCGTGGTGGGAGGCGGCGATTCCGCCATGGAAGAAGCCCTGTTCTTGACCAAATATGCGTCCGAAGTGACCATCGTCCACCGGCGGGATACTCTACGGGCATCCAAAGTCATGCAAGAACGCGCCCACCAAAACCCCAAGATTCGGTGGCAAATGAATCGCACGCCCGTTGAAGTGCTGGCGCAAAACGGCAAAGTCAGCGGGCTTCGCGTACGGAATAACGAAACGGGAGCGCTCGAAGATTTGCCTGCCGACGGCATTTTCGTATCGATAGGCCACCGGCCCAATACCGAATTTCTCGGAGGCCAATTGGCGCTTGATCCGGTGGGTTATATTCAGGTGGACGGGGTCAGCACCTACACCAGTGTCGAAGGGGTATTCGCGTGCGGCGACGTGGCCGATCCGCGCTACCGCCAAGCTATTACCGCCGCCGGCAGCGGCTGTCGGGCTGCCATGGATGTGGAACGCTGGCTGGAATCGATCCACCATCAGGCGGGTCAGTTGACCCATTCCTAAAGACGTTCGAGGGCTGTCCCAAAAGGGGCAGCCTTCTTTCGCCATGTAAAAAAGGACCGCCGGGTCATTCGTGGAGAAAATCGTTTTTGCAAGATCCACCATGACACCGTCTGTCTTCAGTTGTATTTGACACGCTCGCCCATCCGCGCGGTGCCCCGATACGGGCGATGCCGTGCCGTCATCATCACGTTTCCGACGGCCATGAACCGGGCATCGTTACGACTTACGGGAAGACCGGAGCAGGTGACAAGCGGATGAGGTACCCATGAGAGGATATCGATGAGTGCCGACAATGGCTTAATTCTGGCAACCTGCCAGCTCGTGTATGACTCGTTGCGCAAGGTCGCACAAGATTCTCGGCCTGTGCCGCCTTTGCCGAGCGTCGACATCGTGAGCGTTACCCCCGTGGCTCACCATGTTTTTATCGCCTTCCGGCAACCTGACATCGACCCCGCTCGGACGTTCATCTGGGTCATGGAATTTCCCCCGGAGCCCACCACTCCGGCAGTGGCGGAGGCCATCATTACGGAGAATTTTCTTGAGGAGATGGTGGGAGAAGGAGCCTATAACTGGCCCGCCGAACGACGTCTCGATATCGACCGCTTAACGTTCCTGGCCGGCACGCCGTAATACGAACCGGTTTATAGGACACCGCGCTTTTTAGCCGAACTTTTCCATATTAGTTAATTTGATGTACTATATAAGATGTTGAGGATTGGACTAGTCAGGAGGCGTCAACACCCGATGGATTTAAACACCGAATGGATGAGTATTCCCGTTGATAACCAATCGATGAACGGGTACGTAGCCGTGCCGGCCCGCGCCGCAGAGCATCCTCTGCCGGTAGTTCTGGTCATTCAGGAAATTTGGGGAGTCGATGAACATATCCAAGATATGACACGCCGTTTTGCCACCGCAGGTTACCGGGCAGTGGCACCCGACCTGTACTCTCTCGGCGAAAAGCACCCTGCCCTCACGCCGGAGCGAATTCAATGGGTGAAACAATTTCTCGACACCATGCCGCCGACCGGCTGGGCTAATCCCGAAATCCGCGAACAATACGGGGCCAAAGAACCCGAACCCCGCCAAAGCGGGATTCGCGAAACGTTAGGCAAACTCTTTGCGCCGCGGGACAATCAAGCCTATGCACGCCAATTGGCCGCCTGGGTTGACCATTTTGCGGATCAAAACCTGCCGGTCGTCAGTGTCGGATACTGTATGGGGGGCCAGCTTTCCTTTTTGCTGGCGACCAAAACCAAGCGCCTGAAAGCGGCCGTCTGCAACTATGGCATGGCTCCGGAGCCGGACGATATGGCGCACATCGCGTGCCCGGTCTACGGCTTTTATGGCGGAACCGACCACCGGATTATCGATTTGGTGCCGGGTGTTGCCGAAGCCATGGCCAAGCTGGGCAAAACCTTTCACTATAAAATTTATCCGGAAGCCGGACATGCCTTTTTTAACGACAGTCGGGTGTCGTATCACCCGGATGCGGCCCGGGACGGCTGGGCCGAAACTCTCGCCTTCTTCGCGCATGCGCTGCCTCAAACCGCTCTGGCCGGATCGTAAACCCTTTTGGACCAAACAAAGGGACTGTCCGGTCGGGACAGCCCCTTTTTCTGTATGTTGGGGTGTTATCGAGAGCGTCCGGCCAATTGCTGCTCGGCCATCTCAATCATTTTGCGAACCATTTGTCCGCCGACGGCACCGCATTGACGCGAAGGGATCTCCCCCCAATAGCCGTCCTCAATGCCCGTTACACCGATTTCTCGGGCCACTTCATACTTGAACTGGTCTAAAGCGCGCTCCGCGCCGCGCACCAATGCGCGATTTCCCGTTGTGCTTCCTTGGGCCACGTGTTGTCACCTCCTCCGGATGATGTGCCGTTATTATCACCCCCGATTGGTGTCCTTACCCGGATTTACGGGGAAATCCCGGCGCCAATTTCTGGCTATTGCGAGCGGGCTCCGGCAAAAGCCCAAGTCGACAGCCCGAGCAACAACACGGTAATTCCCGAGATAACGGTCAAATCCGTAGACAGATGGAATTGAGTCATCATGCGAGCGACCAGACCGGAGCCGTAGACCAGGTGACGGAGCGCATCGACGCCATACGTGAGCGGATCCACCCGCATCAAATCGCCCAACCAAGCCGGCATCCCCCGCAACGGGTAGAGTGCCCCGCTTAAAAAGAATAGCGGCATGATGAGAAAGTTCATCACCACTTGGAACCCTTGCATGGAGCTCATCCGGCTGGCGATGAGAAGTCCGAGTCCATTGAGGGCCAGGGCAATCAGGGTCAAAATGCCCAGCATTCCGAAGTACATGCCCCAGGTTAACGCGACATGGACCAAAGGCGCCAACAATAGCAATAATGCGCCTTGCAGCACCGCTACGGACGCTCCCCCCAGCGCTTTCCCTAACGCGATACCATAGCGGGGAACGGGACTGACCAACACTTCTTTGAGAAACCCGAATTCTCGATCCCACACAATCGACATGGCGGAAAACATACTGGTAAACAGGACCGACATGGAGATGATGCCGGGAAACATGGACGATAAATAGTTGATACCCGGGCCTGACTTGAGTGAAAACCCATGGGCTAACCCGTTGCCGACCAGTAACAAGTACAAGAGCGGCTGGGCCACCATCCCGACCACCCGCATGGGTTCGCGCACAAAGCGAATCATTTCGCGCAACCATATAACGTAAATTCCGCGTAAAGCCACCATTCCTATCGCCCCCTCCGCCATCCGGGCGGTGCCATCGTCGGAGCCGGCCCCTCTTCCCGAATTTCCCGTCCCGTCAAATGCAAAAACACGTCTTCCAATGTGGGCCGACGAATTTCCATTTGGCGAATAGCCTCTCCCATGACCGATACGACGTGGGCGGCATCATGTCCGGCGTTATCCGTTTGATAGATCCACCGACCCTCCCCGCCACTTAGCGCACTTCCCAATTGCTCGCGCCACTGTTCTTCCAGTCCGGAATCTACGGGGGGCGTCGTCAACCGAATTTCTTCATGCCCGAGACGCCGTTTTAATTCTTCCGGTGTCCCCAACGCCACAATTTGACCATGATCCATAATGGCTACCCGTTCACAGCGTTCGGCCTCATCCAAGTAATGGGTCGTCACAAAAATCGTCGTGTCTTCCGTGTCTTTCAAACGCACAATGTAATCCCAGACCTGCGCCCGCGTCTGCGGATCAAGCCCGACGGTGGGTTCATCCAAAAAGAGGACTTTCGGTCGATGAATGAGCCCCCGCACCAGTTCCAGCCGCCGTTTCATGCCGCCCGAGTACGTACGCACCAGACTATGCGCGCGATCACTCAGCCCCACCATATCCAACAGGGGGTCGGCCCGCCGCTTCGTATCGGCCGCCGACAGCCCGTACAAAAGCCCATGAAACAAGAGGTTTTCCCACCCGGTCAGGCGTTCATCCAGCGTCGGTTCTTGAAAGACCAACCCAATCATTTGCCGAACCCGTTGGCGTTCACGCATGACGTCCACGCCATCGATCGATAAGTGGCCGGAGGTCGGCTCCAACAACGTCGAGAGCATTTTAATGGTGGTCGTTTTACCGGCGCCGTTGGGACCCAAAAAGCCAAACACCTCTCGTGCACCCACTTGAAAGCTGACGCCGCGCACCGCCTCAACGGAGCCAAACCGTTTGACCAAGTTCTCTACCAGGATACGGTCTGCCATACTTTATCCTCCGAGCTATTTACGTCGTAAACTATCAGCGACAGTATATATCACCGGAAAAAAGGGCTCAAGTGCGAAAAACCCGCCAGCCCCTTCTGGCTGACGGGTGACACCGAAAGGCCCCCTAAAACGATTGCAATGCCTCGGCTTGACTAGCCCGTATCACCGCTTCCATCAGCCGGGCCTGTTCCACCAAATCGTTCAGATAAGTTTGTCCGAGTCCTCCCGGATCGCGAATCGCGGCTAAAAACGCCCGGAGTTCCAGCCCGTATAAATCCGCCGGCGGAACCACGTCCACCGTCTGGTTATGCCATTGCTGAGCTTCCCCCATATCGGGCCGAAAGGGGTGCGTCAGGCCGAGTTCACCGCCTGTCCCCACCACACGGACCCCCTGGACATCCGCCGAATCGAAACCGGCCCGAAGCGAGGCCGTCTTATCGGGATAGATGAGTTGCACCGCCATATGGATGTCCACACCGGTAGGCCCATCGATTCGGCGCGCAAACACCGCTTGTGGCGCCCCAAGAAGTTGCCGGGTAATATGCACGGTATAACAACCGACGTCCCAAAAACTTCCGCCCCCGAGTGCCGGTTGCATCCGGATGTCTTTCGGGTGAGTCAACAAAAACGCGAATTCCGCATATAGATGCCGTACCGAGCCAATCAGCCCCGACCGTAAGGCACGGGAAAGCCACTGAAATTGCGGATGAAACTGATACATGAAAGCTTCCATAACAACCGTACCCGACTGATTCGCACGCTCCCGTAAAACCTCTGCGTCCTGAGCGGTTAAAGCCGCCGGTTTCTCCAACAGCACCGGTTTGCCGACGGCAAGCGCCCGAAGGGCCCACGAAACATGGAGCGCGTTCGGCAATGCAATGTAGAGGGCATCCACCTCGTCGGCAGTGATCAACGCCTCATAGTCGCTAAAGGCCCTCAACTCGGGAAACTGATCCTGCCACCGCTTGCGACTTGCCGGGGTTTGACTGGCAAAAGCCGTCACCTGAAAGTCCGCCGTCCGGCGGGCGGCCGGGATGACCTGTTGTTCGGCAATCCTCGCCGCGCCCATAATCCCCAATCGGATGCCCATTCGCCGCCTCCCAAAATATCCCTTAGAATTAGACTCTAGTCGCCCTGATTTCCATAATATTGCCATGAAATACACGGACCAAGTCAGAATCATCCTATCCAAAATCCAAATCGGGGCGGCTTGGTTTTTAGTCCATGGCGCGCGCTTTGCCATGGAACATGCGCCCCAAGGCTATTGGCGGCTCGAATTCAGTCGGTTGACCGACCATGCCCTACTTTGGCTATATCGCCTGGATAGTTCCTTAGAGGCCCCCCAAAAGCGCTCCGGGTCCGTCGGCTAAGATTCGCTGGGGGCTTCCACCATCCGTTTGGCAGGCCGGACGTCGGGTACGAACAAAAATGCCACGACCCCCACCAACGAGGCGACCATGACACTGCCGAACATTCCGGTAAATCCATGCATTTGGGCGGCGGTGGTCAAAATCACCGGACCGGCGGCCAGTCCCAACCCCCGAAAGACGGCCACGAGCGACAAGGCTTCGCCGGATTGCTCCTCTCGGTATAGCGCCAAGGCCATCCGATTTAACGGCGCCCCCATGGTAAAGGCGGTACCGATGCCCAGCACAATCATCGCGATGATAAACCGAGTGAGTGTCAAAGGTTGCCACGCGAGAAGAAGACCCCCGATCGCTCCGGCCACCAACCCCATCATCAAAACCCGGCGCGGGCCCGTCCGGTCCGACATGACGCCGCCGGCCCCGGAAAACACGGCCCCGCTAAAGGCGGCCGGCAACAGGGCCAATCCTGACGACAACACCGTAAAGTGAAGAGTCCGTTGGACCAAAGTCGGCACGAATACGGCGGCCGACATGTCCAGACCAATCAGGCCGGCACCGACCATCATAGCGCTACCGGCGCGACTGCGAAGCGGAACCGTATCCAAGAAAGGTACCGCCACCCGCCGCTGACGTTGAATAAATCCGCCCAATAATACGAGGGCAAGCACCAAAAAGGCCAGCCGCCAGATCCCGCTGACCATCACGGTCAAAAGACCGGCCGACAAAAACGCCGCAAAGCTGATCCCACCCCAAACGTCGGGCACCGGCCGCTCCCGCACCGCCGAAACCGGCAACCGCCGACTCATCGCCAGCACAATAACGGCAATCGGTACGTTAATGAGAAAAACGGCCGGCCAACCGAAATATTGGCCCAAAAAGCCGCCCAGAACCGGACCGAGCACACTGGCCAGCCCAAATACGGCCCCGAAGATACCGAGCGCCATCCCACGCCGTTCTACCGGAAACTCTCGGATACCTTCGGCTTGCGCGTTGGGATAGACAATGCCGGCGCCCATCCCTTGGATCACCCGGGCCAGCATAAAGACGCCGAAATTGGGCGAAAGGGCGGCCAACAGCGAGGCAATTCCAAAGAGACCAATGCCCCAGACAAAAAGACGCCGATGCCCTTGCCGGTCTCCCCAAGCCCCGGCCAAAACCGTCGTCGCCATATATGCGACCGTATAAGCCGAAATTGTCCACGCCGCCCACGTCAAATGAATGTGGAAGCCCCGGATAATCAGCGGAAACACCGGCGCCAACACATTGGTATCCAAGGCCCCCATAAAGACCCCGATGAGATAGATGGACAACGCCCGATAGTTCGGCCGTGGCCCCTGGTCGGCTTGTCCGCGTCGTCGATTGCCTCTACCCGCCATGGCCTAAGGTCACCGCCCGAAATAGATTGGTTGTCGGACCCGGTTGATAAATCACGTAGAGTAACAAAAAGACCACCAGGCCGGAGGCCGCCGCAATCAGCCAAGTCGTAGCGGTCCAAGGAGCGATTTTCTTATGGCGATCAAACCGGCCCAAAAAAGCCCGTCGCAACGTGATGATCCCTAAAACCGCGGCCACCGTGGCCAATGTGGCGTGGGTTTGCAAAAACACCTGATACGCCGTTTGATAGCGGGCCGGACCAGCAAATGTGGTATCCCCGATCAATAAGGTACGCAAAACATAACTGATAAAAAAAGCCGTGGCAAAGGCGGATCCGGTCAGCATCAGCCGACGATGGATATCCTTACGGCCCCGGCGAATCATATACCAGCCTATGGCAATTAACACGGCACTGGCAATCATAAACGCTTCATTAAGAACTGGCCAAACTTGCATATGCCCTCCCCGGTTCGTCGAAGTTAGTCCCTTTCGGCTACATTCTTTGTTCACTCTACACCACTTTTGCCGAAACGCAATGACGCCAAGGAACTAATTACAATCTCGGAATTCGGGGAATCCGGCTCACCAGGGTTTGAATGCCGAAAACGGATTATGGCATGTCAAGCACCGGTAAAGGCTCAAGCAGGCGGCGGACGCGTAAACTTCATTGAGCCGCGTATTAAGCGAACCGCAAATCGGACACGGCAACGGTGCGTCGCCTAAATGGGGCGGTGCAATGCCGGCTTGTCGCAACTGTTCTTGGCCGTCTTGCGATAGACGTTCGGGTGTCCATGGTTCTTTCAACTGAAACCGGACCCGGATCTCGGACGCCTCAGGCCAGGTGTCCTTCAAACGCCGCTCGATCTCTCGGCGCATCAACTCCAAGCCCGGGCAGCCGGAAAATGTCGGGATCAAATCGACTTGAATAACCTCCGGGGTATGGCGGATTTCCCGTACCAGTCCCATATCGACGATATTAAGCGTGGGGATTTCCGGATCCCGTACTTGCCGTAACACGTCGAAAATAGCCTCGGCGCTCACGGTCATCCGCTCCCCGTCGGGGCCAGATTTCGCGGTAACCATTGGACCACTCCTCCAGCATAGGTTCTAAATAATGGGTGTGTTGGCCCTCCCGACCATTGGCCGGACACGTGGCCGAAACCTCCGTGATGCCATAAGGACTCAAAAACCGCAGAAGTTGACGCTGCCATTGTCCCTCCGTTGCCAAGACGCCCGGCCAAATCCCGGTTTCTTCCAGAATTTCCGGAGGCGCAGGCGGTCGGGTCACATCGCCGGCCCAGGACAGCCAATGCGCAATAGACGTTTTAAGAGTCTTTATGCCTTCATGATCGGTCGCCCATTCGTTTAAAAGCCGCTCATCCTGCAAAAGTCGGTAGCCGACTTCCCGCTGTAAACTGGCCGCCCGTTCCGCCAAGGGTAAAAACGCACTGGTGGCCAGCCCGGCCAGCCGTACACTATCCCACACGTCATAGATGTATTGCCGCACCACCTGATCCGGCCCATACCCTGTCGCCGGCAGTTCCCATAACACGGTATTGCGCCGTTCCCGGATCGGCCGCAACCACGCCAACTGATCCGGGGTATCCGACCCAAACTCGGCTAAAATTCGATAATAGGCCAGAGCATGGCCCAAACCGTCTTGCGCCATGGCCCCAAGCGCCGTCCAGCCGGTTAGGTCGGGTGCCTGTTGTAACGCCTTGACCGCTTGCATCGCCCGAACCAATTCATCGTCGGCCAAGCTTAAGACGACGGCCATGATCGCGATCGGTCGACTATCCCCGGAACTCATGGACCGCCACCTCCTTAAGGGATTCGACATCTTTGGGCAACCCGAGATCACTGCGGCCCAGATGTCGCCGAGACCCCGGATGGTGGGTCCAATCCAGCGACCGGTACTGCCATTGTCGCGTGCCGGCATCATAAAGGAGGGTTTCATCCGGGATCGCAAAACCTAGTTCGCGACTGAGCGGCACAAATTTGGCGAGAAACTTTTGCCGAAGCGCTTCATTGCTCTTCGCACGTAAATGATAGGTTAAAGCCCAACTTTGGTGAGTGATGAGACCGGGAAGAAGCGGGGGTCCGAAAAATCGCAACATGGGGAACCACAATCGGTTAAAGGCGTGAGCGAAGCGCTCCGGTGCACGCGGCGCATGATAGCTCAAAAGCCAGTTCTGCGCCAAAAGAAACGACAACCGCTCCTCATCGACCATCCGTTTCAGCACCCGGGCATAGGGCGCATACGAGCCGGATAATGCCAGCCCATGCACAATGAGACTCCCGCCCGCCATGAACCAATGGCGCAACACGACATCCTCCCAGTGCTTCAAGGGCACATCCAGGACCTCGGGATAACGGATCGGGAAGTCTAAGGTGTGGGCCGGCAACTCCTGCAACAAGACATTCAGTAAACTGGCGTGGCCCATCGCCTTTTGAATCTCGGACATCAGCTCCAGCTTATCTTGCAAACGGGGCGCTTTGACCACCCATTCGCGTTCTTGGGCCGCTAACACCACTAGAGTCGCTTGATGAATCCGGAGAATGCGTCGGACCTCTTGCCGATATCGATCCGGCATGGTATCGGTGGCTTCCATCAAATCGCCCCGGTTGAGGCGATCAAGAAATTCGTCGTGGCTCTCGGGTTCTGGCATGGCTATAACGCCTCCAAACCAAGCGCTTGCTTGTAAATAGTATTATGCGCTCCGATTTACCCCCTGTCAATTCCTGTTGCATGAATTTCATGCCATGACTGGCCGGTCAACAAGCGTAGAATCATATCGCCATAGATGTCCGCAACCGCTTGTGCCGATAACCGCCCTTCCGGGCGATACCACCGAGCCACGCCGTTTAAGGCCGAGAGTACAAAGAAACGGGCCAGCGTTTCGTCCTCGACATGAAAGACGCCTTGTTGGCTGCCTTGCCGAATCAACCGGGCCCAGTAATCTTCATATTGGCGTCGAAGCCGGCGCGCTTCCGCCCGCGCTTCGTGCGATAACTCCACCGAATCGTCCAGATAGACTTGCGCCCAAGCCCGAGATTCCTCAATCACCCGGATGTGCGCCTTGACCATCGCCCGCAATTTCACGTCCGGCGCCTCGGTACCGGTAATAACCGGCAATACGGCTTGCTCGAAATTGTGGGCGGCCAGGCGCACAATTTCGAGAAACAAATCTTCTTTGGTCTCGATGTGCGCATAGAGACTGCCGGACAGCACGCCGGCTTGCTCGGCAATATCCCGCACCGTCGTTTTTTGAAATCCTTTGGTCGCGAATAACTCCGCGGCGGCTTGCACAATTAAGGCGCGCCGACTCTTCCTAGGCATGGCCCTGTCCCTCCTTGGCGGACACCAATTGCTGGCGTGCCGTGATCACCCGCTCGACAACATCCTCCCGAGACGACCCCACGGCCGTGATATGGCCCATTTTCCGGCCGGTCCGAACGGCCGATTTGCCATACCAGTGAACGGATACCCCCGGCCGGTCGAGCGGCCCGGCTAAATCCCATGGCCCTGTAAGCAAGTGGTCGCCTAAGATGTTGCTCATCGCGGTCGGTCCGAGCCACACCGGCTCGGTCACCGGCCACCCGCTGATGGCCCGAATGTGTAGCCCGAATTGAGAAGGTAACGCCCCCTCGATGGTCCAATGACCGGAATTATGTGGCCGAGGAGCCATCTCGTTGACTAACACCTGCTCATCCGCCGTCACGAAAAACTCCACCGCCATGACCCCCACCAATCCCAAAAACTCGGCGAGCCGACGGGCCGCCTGATCCGCCCGCTGTCGCGCCGCCTCGCTAATGCGGGCCGGGACGACGCTCCAATCTAAAATACCTTTTTCATGATGATTTTCCGTGACTGGAAAGGTCACTGTCCGTCCGTCAATGCCGCGGCCGACGATGACCGAGACCTCTTGAATAAAAGACACCCGGCGCTCCCAAATCAATTCGACTTGACCGGCCCCCAGCGTGTCAAAGGCCCGGTCGATCTCGGAGGCATCTGAGATAGGGACTTGCCCTTTGCCGTCATAGCCCCCTTCAACTGTCTTTAAAATGGCGGGCAATCCCACCGTCTTTGCCGCCTCGGCCAAATCCGAGGCGCTTGAAACGGGCCGAAAGGGCGTGGTCAAGAGCCCGGCCGCCCGCACGGCCGTTTTTTCCCGCACCCGGTGCCGGGTCGTGGTTAACATGGCGGGGGGAGGAAATACCGGCACGCTTTCGGCTAACGCCGCCGCCAAACCCGGATCGACATTTTCAAATTCATAGGTAATCACCTGCGTGTGCGCCAACATCTCCGCACGGCCGGTCGGGTCATCCCAGGGCTTACATAAACAAACGTCAGCCACTTCTTTTGCCGGTGCGTCGGGGTCGGGATCCCACACCACCAAGTGAAACCCCATTTCGCGCGCGGCTAACGCCATCATGCGCCCCAATTGTCCGCCGCCCAAAATGCCAATCCAATCGCCTACTCGGAGGCGCCTTGTGTCTGCCATGCCTCTCGTACTGCCTCCTCACTCTGAATCACCGTGCGCCGCAGGTTCTCCCGATAGGCCGCGAGGCGTTCGCGGATGCCGTCATCCTGTAAGGCCAGAATTTCCGCCGCCAAGAGCCCCGCATTAATCGCGCCCGCCCGACCGATGGCCATCGTGGCGACAGGAATCCCGCCCGGCATCTGAACAATCGAAAGTAACGAATCCAGGCCTTGTAACGCGGCGCTCAAAACCGGTACCCCAATCACCGGCAACAAAGTCACCGTGGCCATCATACCCGGTAAGTGGGCGGCTCCTCCCGCCCCGGCCACAATCACCCGGTACCCGTGGTCCGCCGCCTCACGTGCAAAGTCCAGCATGCGGTCCGGTGTCCGGTGGGCCGATAAGACGTGTACGGTATGCGGCACCGCCAAGTCTCTTAAAATCTCGGCGGTATGCTTCATCGTTTCCCAATCGGACCGGCTCCCCATGGCAATCGCCACCATTTACTCTCCTCGCTCCCTCCGACACCATTATGTGGCAGACCGAAATCCCGGCCATTCCCTGCCTTCCAGCATAGAGTATTTTGCTGTAAGAACCAACCTGGCACACACTTGGAACCGTTTTGGTGAAGGAGGCGCCTTTATGTGCGGCATAGCCGGCTGGATAGATTGGCAACAAAACGTGGTCGCCCATCAGCGCGATCTGGAGAACATGGCGGCCCCCATGACCTGCCGCGGCCCGGATGGTAGCGGAAGCTGGGTAACGCCGCGGGCCGGTTTGGCGCACCGTCGGCTGATCGTCATCGACCCCGAAGGCGGCATGCAACCCATGTCGAAACGCGAACACGGTCATGTATATACCATTGTTTATAATGGGGAACTGTATAATTTTCAAGAACTCCGCCAACAACTCACCGCCCTCGGCCATACCTTCCGCAGCCGTTCGGACACGGAAGTCTTGTTGACCGCCTACATGGCTTGGGGAGAAGGGGCTTTGGAACGGCTGAACGGCATCTATGCGTTCGCGATTTGGGACAGCGACCGGCAAACCTTGTTTCTTGCTCGCGATCGGTTGGGCGTCAAGCCTTTGTTCTATGCCCAAACCCCGTCGGGCCTGGTGTTCGCCTCGGAAATCAAAGGGATTTTAGCCCACCCGGCCATCCGACCGGAAGTCGACCGCACGGGCTTGGCCGAAATCTTTACCTTGGGTCCGGCGCGCACCCCGGGGCATGCGATCTTTCGGCAGATTCGAGAGCTTCGCCCGGGTGAGTATGCGATTTACCGCCCTTCCGGGTTAACCGTACGACCCTATTGGCACTTGGAAAGCCATCCCCATCCCGATTCGGTCGAAAAAACCGCAGAAACCATTGAAGCCTTGTTGTGGGACGCGGTCGAAAAGCAATTGGTGGCGGATGTTCCGGTGGTCACCCTTCTCTCCGGCGGGTTAGACTCCAGCTTGGTCACCGCCATGGCCCAAAAAGCTTTTCGGGAGCAACAGAAAGATGCTCTAGGGACATTTTCCATCCAATTTAAAGATATGGCCCGCTATTTTCGGGATAACGGGTTTCAGACCAATTTGGACGATCCCTGGGTCACCCGCGTGGCCGAATTCCTGGAGACGACGCATCAGCGGGTGGAGTTGGACACTCCCGAGCTGGATGAGTACCTCATTCCGGCTCTTCTGGCTCGCGATGTCCCCGGCCACGCCGATGTCGACACCTCGCTTTTGGTCTTCGCCCAGCATATTAAAGAACGCGCGACGGTGGGCCTCTCCGGCGAAGCCGCCGACGAGATTTTCGGCGGTTATCCTTGGTTTCACCGTGCCGATGCTCTCGCCGCCCATACCTTCCCCTGGTCGCTAAGGCTCCGCGATCGTATCCGCGTATTGGCCCCCGAGCTCATCGACTATCTAAAACCGGAACAGTATGTCCAAGATCGCTATGACGAAGCCTTGGCCGAAGTGCCCCACCTGGCCGGGGAGTCGCCGGAGTCGGCCCGCATTCGAGAAATTGCCTATCTCAGCATCACCCGGTTTTTACCCACGTTATTGGAACGCAAAGACCGGATGACCATGGCGGCCAGCCTCGAGGTGCGAGTCCCCTACTGTGATCATCGCCTCGTGGAATATGTTTGGAACATCCCCTGGGAGATGAAAAACTATGGCGGTCACCCCAAAGGGATTTTACGATTGGCCGCGGAACGCTGGCTGCCTTCGGATGTGGTCTACCGCCGCAAATCGCCCTATCCGTCGACAGTGAACCCGAGCTATTTTTATCGCATGGCTGATCGGCTCCAAGCAATACTGGAGGATACCCACTCGCCTTTGCGACCGCTCGTGAATCAGACGGTACTACGGAACATGATCGCCGCCGGCCCCGATGCCGCGCAAATTCCTTGGTTTGGCCAACTGATGGGCAATGCTCAGCTCTTTGCCTTTTTGATTCAAACCGATGCGTGGCTCCGCCATTACCACGTGACGTTCGTCTAACCACTAGACGGGGGCCCCGTGACGGAGCCCCCGTGATCACATGCCATTATGCCACTAACGCTTCAATCACGTACGCGACCAGCAATACCACCATGACGATGGTGTTGACCACGATCGACGTTTGGTGCATGCCCTGGAAAGGCCCTGAATTGGGCGACAGATGCTGCATGCGTAAGAGCAGATCATACGCATACCATAACAGTACCCACGCCAATCCGGTTATTGCCGCCAAGAGCCAGCGTCCCGATCGACGGGATGTCCACGCCAAAGCAAGGCCGGCCAAAAACGCCACGCCGCCGGCTATCAACCCAATCGCATAATACAAGGGGAAAATATGGGTGACAAATCGCCCTGAATAGGGCATCGGCACCAAGACAAAAATGTTGGGGGCAATCCCGACAAAAAAGAAAAAAATCGTCCCCAACCAGATCCCGCTGCCTAATCGCCAAAACAATTGACTGAACCGGACTCCCCGCATTCCCTTTTTATCCCCCTTCAACTGCCCCCCATATTATAGCCGGTCCGTCACCAGGATATGGATCGGGCTGACTTGACCCCGGCGGTTAAGTCTGATACAACGAAGGCGACCCACTTCTGCGGTAAAGGATGGACAGCATGCGGCCCAGAGCCCGACTCGTTCAACTCTCGCGCGAAGCACCGCCGGAACAGCTTCGCCTGTCACCCGTCTTGGCGGAAACCGTGGCACGGTCCACCGCCGCCAGCGGAGAACCGGCCGTGATTATTCGCCATCAACCCGCCTATGTGTTGTTAGGTCCCAAAGACCGACGATTGCCCCGCCTTTATGAGGCCGTGCAATGGTTGGAATCGTTGGGCTATCCGGTGTTGATGCGGCTTGGCGGCGGATCCGCCGTTCTCTTGGACGGCCATTGCCTCAGTTTTGGGGTGACCCGCCCTTGCCGCGATTTTACCCAATGGGAGAAAAACTTCCGGGAAATGGCTTGGGGGGCAATTTTAGGATTACGCCAACTCGGCATCCCGGCGGATTTTGGTCGGGCCGAGGGCTCCTATTGCGAAGGCCCGTTTGACCTGGTCGCGAACGGACAGAAAATTGCGGGCATCGCCCAAACCATTCGCGGCGGATATGCCTTGGTCAGCGGCATGGTGCTCTGGGATCAGGATCCGGTGGCCACCACCGCCTTGATTCAAGAGTTTTATGAACGGGCCGGCAGTGACCTCCGCCTCCGGCCGGAGGCGGTAACCGCCTTGGTCCGTTTGCCGGGACAATCCCAGTTAACCCTGGAATCTCTCGAAGCCCGTCTGATCCAAGGGTTTCGCGAACTTTATGATTTGGTCGACCACCCGCTAGAACCGGCCGAATGGGCATTAGCCGAATCGCTTTATCACACCCGGGTTGTCCAACCGACCCACATGAGTACCACCCCGTCGGCGGGATGATATCCGGATTTTCCAAGGAGGCCCCTATGCAAGCAATCATCGAAACCGACAAGGGTCGGATGGTTTTAGACTTATTTCCGGGCGAAGCCCCCGGCACCGTGGCGAATTTTGCCCAACTGGCCCGTTCCGGCTTTTATAACGGATTGACCTTCCATCGGGTCATTCCCAATTTCGTCATTCAAGGCGGATGTCCCCGGGGGGACGGGACCGGCGGCCCCGGATATACCATCAAATGCGAAACCGAAGGCAACCCCCATCAGCACATTCGTGGAGCCCTATCGATGGCCCACCGTGGAAAGGATACGGGTGGCAGTCAATTTTTTATTTGCCACTCGCCCCAACCCCATTTGGATGGCGTCCACACCGTATTTGGACAGTTAGTGGAGGGATTTGACGTGTTAGACGCCATCCGACAGGGCGATCATATGACTCAGGTCCTCATTGTCGAGGATGAGCCCAAATAACGGGTACACCATCGACAGATCGCTTCCATGCGGTGAACCCGGTGCCAGGGTTTCCCTTGGCGACTCATCCCGTGGGATTCGCCGGGATATAAGAGCAGCTCTGCCGTCCGACCCAGATATTTTAAGGCGGCGTAGAGCTGCTCGCCTTGTTCCAGCGGCAACCGCTGATCCTCCATTTGATGTTCGATGAGGACGGGAGTATGAATTTGACCGGCATATTTTAGGGGGGACTGTTGCCAATAGGGTTCAATCTCTTCCCACCAGGGCTTGGTGCCATATTGCGGTACGCGCAAAAAGCCGAGATCACTGGATCCCATCGCACTTAACCGGTTTACCACCGAGCGCATGGTCACCGCGGCACGGAACCGGTCCGTGTGGGAAATGAGCCAGTTGACCATAAATCCTCCGTAGCTGCCCCCGGCGACCCCCAACCGGTGAGCGTCGACCCCGGGGGTTTCCGCCACCGCGGTATCGAGAAGCGCCAGCACATCCTCATAATCGCGAGTGCCCCAATGTCCCTTGATCGCGCCGCAAAACGCCGCGCCATACCCGGTGGATCCCCGGGGATTTCCGTACACGACCGCAAAGCCCCGAGATGCCAAACATTGAAATTCCCACATAAAGCGTTCGCCGTACATGGCCATGGGGCCCCCATGAATCTCTAAAATCGCGGGAACCTTAACGCCCGCGCTTGGCGGTACCAAAATCCAGCCTTGAAGGGGGGTACCGTCCGCCGATATCGCCCGGACCGGCCGAGGCAAAATCGCCTCGCCCTCCGGCACACCAGGCGCCCAAGCCGTCGGTCCGGTTTCCTGCCCTAATCGGGCCAATTGAATGCCGGACGGGTGGCTTTGGTCGGCGACGGCCAGGGCCACGAAATCGCCGCGCACGGCAAAATCGTAGACCACCCGAGGCGCATCCCATAACAATGTCGCCTGATCATGGCTAAATTCCGTTAACACCACGCGACCTTCACGGG
Source organism: Sulfobacillus acidophilus DSM 10332 (assembly GCA_000237975.1). GTDB lineage: Bacteria > Bacillota > Sulfobacillia > Sulfobacillales > Sulfobacillaceae > Sulfobacillus_A > Sulfobacillus_A acidophilus. The sequence continues at coordinate 2,535,764 of CP003179.1, forward strand.
AAACCGGCATCCAGATTCGATCCGACCGTCCGTAAGGAAGCATATGCTCCGGTGCCGGCATATCGGTCACACTCTCGTCGCCCACCGACCGGTCCAACATCCCCGAGACATTTTCGACCGCGCCGGACGCGAGATCCAGACGATAAAGGCGGGTCAGCCCGTAGCCATGATCCGCGGGATCCTCGGCACAAAACAATAAGGAGCGCCCGTCTTCACTACGGCCCAGACGGGAAAAAATACCTGGGTTATGGGTCCATACCCGGCGTTGCCCGGTGATTCGGTGCCAGGACTCTATCCGATTAATCAAGGGATGCAGCGGGTGGGGATGATCGCTTGGCCGATGAAAAAAATACAAGGTGTCCCCGCTCTCATCCCAGACGGGTGACGAAAAATCGTCAAACCCGCCGGTTATGACCGTAACCTCCTGTCGGCTCCGACTGACCAGTACCAGTTGATCCCGCCCCCGGTCAAAATACCCGGTTCCGTCGAGCTTGTAATATTGGCGCGTGATATGCCGCACATCCCGGGTGTAATAGGCGTGCCAATCGGACATGCCCCGGCCGGCGGGTGACCGCTCGTCGGAATCCCGCCCCGGACGCAGAATCCCCCCTTCGAGATGCAGCACCACCGCCAACCGGTCGCTATCGGGATGCCAGGCGAAATCTTTCACCGCACCCTCAAAATCGGTTAAGGGCCAGGCTTCGCCGCCGCCCTGAAGTGGCATGATCCAGAGTGCGGCGCTCTTTGACCGCTCCGAGATAAATGCGAGCCAACGGCCATCTGGCGATACCGCCGGCCGGGTATCGGAATTCCCGGCGGTAAACGGCTCAATCCGTTGCCATTCAAGACCTCCAAACACTCCACGCATGATGCGGTGGCAAGACCGGTTAGTAGCCGGATCAAACCATCGTTCGGTAAAAAAGAGCCATGGCTCATGGGGATGAAAAGCCAATTGGCCCCAGGTTCGAATCTGCCATAAGGCCTCCGGTCCCATTATCGTGCCCCCTTAAAAAAAGAGCCGGGGATTGTCCCCGGCTTATGCCTTATCCCCGTGCACCCAGCTTAAAATGTCGCCGGGGGTTACCGGCAAGGTGTTGACCAGGACGCCAAACGGCGCCAACGCATCGGAAATGGCCCCGGCAATGGCCGCCGGCGAGGCAATCAGGCTGCCTTCCCCCATGCCTTTAATGCCCCCTTCCCCTTCCGACGGGGTTTCAATATGTTGGATGGCCATGCGCGGCACATCCGGGGCTTCCGGCAACAAGTAATCCAACAGAGAGGTGGTGGTCAGCTGCCCATGCTCGTCATAGCGCAAAACTTCCAACAAGGCGGACCCGACGCCTTGCGCCACCCCGCCGTGAATCTGCCCTTCGACAATGGTGGGATTGATTAACCGGCCACAGTCGTTGACCACCGCATACCGCGTAACCCGCACCAGACCGGTATGAATATCCACTTCGACTTCCGCAATGTGGGTACCGTTGGAAAAGCTCACCGGCCGCGGCGGCAGATAGCGGGCGGTAATCTCCAATCCAATCGGCAGCCCGGGCGGAATCTTCCGCACGTTCATATAGGCGGTTTCGGCGATTTCGCGAATGGTTACCGCCCGATCGGGCACACCGGCCACCCAGGCCTTCCCCTGGCCCAGTTCGATATCCTCTTCGGCGGCCTCTAAGAGTTGGGCGGCATAGGTTTTCAAACGTTCCCGCATTTGCCTTCCGGCCACTAATGCGGCACCGCCGCCGATAGGGCCGCTACGGCTGCCTCCGGTGCCGCCCCCCAAGGGCGCGCTATCGGTATCCCCGTGCAGTACCACGATGTCTTCCAGCGGGATCCCCAACTGATCGGCCAATATTTGGGCCATCGTCGTCTCATGTCCTTGCCCGGTCGGACCTAACCCGAGCGCGGCGGTTACCTTGCCCGAGGGCTCAATGCGCACGGTACACGATTCATAGCCGATCGATCCCGCTTCCGACGACGCCATCGCCGTCGGCTCCACAAACGCGGAAATCCCGATGCCGAGATAGCGCCCCGCTTGCCGAAGCTCGGCTTGTCGCGCGCGAAACCCGTCATAGTCAATCAACGAAAGCGCCGACTCCAACGACTGGCGGTACGAGCCCGCATCATAGATCATGCCGGCCGCGTTACGATAGGGAAATTGCTCGTCTCGAATCATGTTGCGACGCCGGACCTCGGCCGGATCGAGTCCCAAATGCCGGGCAACCCGATCGACAATCCCCTCTTGAATAAAGGAGGCAATCGGCCCCCAGACGCCTCGGTAGGCCCCCAAGGGCGTCTTGTTGGAATAGGTGCAATCAATCGTCGTGGCCAGATGCGGGATGTCATACGGCCCCGTCAACACGCGAGATGCCAAACTCGTCTCGCCGACCGCTCCGGAATAGGGATACGGGGCAAATGCCCCGCCATCGGCCATTAAATGATCCCGCACGGCAATAATCCGGCCGTCGGCATCAAAGGCGACCTCGACATCGTGGATGTCGTCGCGGGCATGGACATCGCTCAGCAGCGACTCCACCCGGTCGGAAATCCATTTCACCGGACGGTTTAATAGCCGGGCGGCCTCCACCACCACAATGTCTTCCGGGTATGTGGTGGCTTTCATTCCAAATCCCCCGCCCACCTCGGGTACCACGATCCGGACCTGATGTTCGGGAATCCCCATAATCGTCGCGATGTCTTCCCGCATCCGATGCGGCGATTGGGTCGACGCGTAAACGGTCAGCCGTCCCGACGCGGGATCCAACATCGCCAGGGTTCCCCGCGGCTCCAAAGTCACCGCGGTTTGCCGGTTGGTGCGAAACGTTTCCCGAAGATGATAGGGGGCGGCTTGAAACGCCTCCTCAAATCCCTGGGTTCGGTATTCTTTATGATAAAAGACGTTGTCGACGCCCTCGTGAACGCTCCGCGGTTGCCCGGCGATGGCCTGCCGCATGTCCAACACCGGGGTTTTGGGGCGATAGCGCACCGTAATCAATTCGGCCGCGTCTTCGGCAATATACCGTGATTCCGCCACCACCGCCGCCACGGGTTGCCCGACGTAAAACACCGCACCTTGTGCCAGCGCCGGCTGACCCACTTTATAGGCCGACTTCTGCCACAAAAGGTAGGGACAATCGTCCGCCGTCAGTACCCGTACCACGCCAGGCACGGCCAGGGCACGACTGAAGTCAACCGACTCGATAGTCGCGGCCGCGTGCGGTGATCGCACGAACGCCACCTCTAACATCCCCGGCATTTGAATGTCGTCCATAAACCGGCTTCGTCCGGTCAACAACCGGGGGTCTTCGACGCGTGACACCCGGGCTCCCATCATTTGTGGCCGCATCGCCTGTTCCATCGGTTTCGTCCTCCTCACCTATTGGCCACTCGTGTCGGCGGCATCCAGTACCGCATCGACAATAAATTGATACCCGGTACATCGGCAGATGTTGCCCGAGAGTGCCTCCCGTACGCTGTCTTCCGTCAAGGGCTTTTGTTGTTGTAATAAGGCGGTCGCCGTCACCACCATCCCCGGCGTGCAGAATCCGCATTGGAGGGCGTGATGTCGTTGAAACGCCATTTGTAGCGGCGATAGGCCGTCTTCCGGGGTGAGGCCTTCGATAGTGACCACATCATGGCCATCGGCTTGGATTGCAAAGGTCAAACAACTGCGCACCGGCTCGCCGTCCAACAACACGGTACAGGCACCACAAGCGCCTTGCTCACATCCGACATGCGTCCCGGTCAATCCCAGCTGATGGCGTAACACGTCGGCCAGGGTCCAGCGCGGCTCGACGTCTACCGTATGCTGCACACCATTGACGGTTAAACGAATCGATTCCCGTTGATTATTCATCAGCCCATCTCCCTTCGTCCTGTCGCCTGTAGATACGCCCGATGGGCAACCGCTTCCGCTTCATGCCATTTGACGGGATCGGGGGTCATATCGCTGACCGCTTCCGCCAAAATGGCCCGCCAGACCGCGGAATCGGGTCCGATGCGGTCCCGCGCAATCCGGTCAACCCGCACGGGGGTATCCGCTATTCCGAACCAGGTCACCTCCACCGTCTTCGGGTGTACGGTGACATATGCCCCGGCCAGCGCAAAATCTCCGACCCGGCGAGCGACTTCGGAAAATCCCTGGTGACCGACCGCAAAGGGTACCCACACCGATTGAATCACTTCGTCAGGAGCCAGCGCCGTCATATAAAGACCCAAGAAAAACTCTCGGGCGGAAATCTCCCGTATCCCGGCCGGCCCCCGCACCACCAACCGCGCATCCAACGCCACCATCGCCGCCGGTAATTCGGACGCCGGATCGGCATGAGCCAGACTACCGCCGAGCGTCCCCCGATTACGGATAGCCCAATGGCCGATATGGCTTGCCGCCTCCGCCAGAGTCGGCAGGTGAGTCAACACCAAGGGGTGCGTCGCCAATTGCTGATGGCGGACCAACGCCCCAATCTCTAACCCCTGATCGCGTAGGGCAATACGGCCCCATTCGTCCGCCAAGCCGTTGATATCGACCAACACCGAAGGCCGGCTGAGGCGAAAGTTCATGAGCGGAATTAAACTTTGGCCGCCCGCCAGCACTTTCGCGTCAGGGTGACGCTGTAAAACCTGAATCGCCTCGTCCATCGACGAGACCCGCACATAACGAAACGGTGCCGGCTTCATCATCTGCCTCCTTGTTCCTGTCTCTTAATGAAACCCCAACTCGCGACTAATCGCGATTAACTGGCTCGGACGCACGCCGGCGGTCAACCGACTCCAGTAATGTTTCGCCACTTTGAGGGCCCGGGTTTTGGGCTCAAAACCGGGAGTGGCCTTTAACGGATTAATCCAAATAATCCGCGCCACTTGGGCCCTTAACGTCCGTAGCGCCCCCTCCAACCGTTCGGGAGACCCGGTATCCCAGCCGTCGGAGATAATGACCACGGTGGTTCGCGGTCGTATCCAGTCGCCGCCATATTGTTGAATCCACAGGGCCAACGAATCGCCGATGGCCGTCCCGCTACCATACGTTGTCATTTGGGCCTCTAAAGCCCTTTGCGCCAAGTAGGGGGGTAATTCAAATGCCGGAGTGACGTCGTCGAGGCCTGTCCCGAACATAAACACCCCGATGCGCCCCGCACCCGTCTGCACCAACCGATAGACCCATGGCCAATAATGCGGGACATAGGTGGCCATGGAGCCCGAAACGTCCCACAACATCACCACCGGGGCTAAACGACGCGGACTCCGCATACGCCGAAAGCGAGGATCGGCCGCCTCGGTGCGCGCCCAACGGGTGACGGTCCGCCGCCAATCGGGATCGGCCAAGGCACCCAAGCGCCTCCCGTGACGACTGGGAACGGTGACTTGCACCGCCTGCATCGGTCGTAAACGCCGAGTCCAGTGCCCCTTGTCTGCAAGCCAGGTAATCGAATCGCCGTGAGCCGGCGACAAACTGGCACCCGCCGTGCCTACGGATTCCGGTGAACCCGGCGGGGCGTCGGGCCGGTCGCCCTGAGGAGATACGCGAGCCTGCGGGGGAGACTCCTCCGCCGACCGGGCATTTCACGTCGGGTCGGCATCCACCAGGTCGTCGATCCGCCCGCTGACCGTTTCCAGGTCCCAGGCGTCCTTAATCACCAGCCCTAGCGTGTTTTGAATCCACGCCCGGTCCCATTGCCCCGGATGCATGATGGTCCAAGCGCGAGCCCAATCCAACGTCTCCGCCAGACCGGGCGGTTTGACCAAATCCCATTGACGAAGACACCGCACCGCATTCACCAGCCGCTCTAAAATTCCCCGGTCCAATGAAGGCAGCGCCGTTTCCACGATGGCGATTTCCCGCTCTCGTTCCGGCCAATCCACATAAAGATAAAGGCACCGCCGACGAAGGGCGTCCGACAACGGCCGCTGCCGGTTGGAGGTCAAAATCGTTAGCGGTGACGCCGCCGCTTTAATGGTTCCCAGCTCAGGAATAGAAATTTGAAATTCACTCAGATATTCCAGCAAGAGGGCCTCAAATGCTTCATCGGCCCGGTCGACCTCGTCGATGAGCAACACCGTTTCGGGTGTCTCTACGGCCTTCAATAAGGGGCGGGCCAAGAGAAAGCGCCGCGAAAAAGGATCGGTCGCCTGGCCTTGCTGCAAGGCCACCCATTGTTGATGGTAGTTCCAATCATACAACGCTTCATCCGCCGTCAATCCCTCATAACAGCTGAGTCGCACCAAAGGGCGCTTTAGCGCCGCCGCCAGCGCTTCGGCCAACGCGGTTTTTCCGCTCCCGGCGGGCCCCTCCAAGAGCAACGGTCGCCCCATCTCCATCGCTAGACCCGCCATCAGGGCAATTTGATCGTTGGCCACATATCCCCCCTGGCGCAATAATCTCTGGAAGCGATCGCTAAGCCGGTTGGTCATGTAATGGTTTTTACGCCTCCTGATCCCCCGATGTCGCCACATCGGTTGTCGCTTGGGGAAAAATTCGGGCCAGATGGCCACGCCGCCGAAAGGGGGTGCAACTGGCGCCCGGTGATAGCGGTACCAGCCAAATCATACCGCATTTGGTCGCCGGAAGGAAACCGGAGCCCCCTAACAAAAATGGCCCCGCCCAGGGACCACCTTGCCCACGACGTTCTCCCGCCTACGGAAAAACCCGCCCTCGACGTTGGCGCCGATGCTGTAGCCGGGTACGACGCGCTTCGGTGAGGTAACGGAGACCGGGGGGATACATTTTGACCAGCGTGGCTTGGGGAATCATGACCTGCAAGTTGCCGCACAAGGTACACTGCTTGCCACGGACGATAACGACCGAAAAAGGACCGCTTTCTACCGTTAAAGGACCCGTCAACACCACATCCTCAGATCCACAGGTGGGGCAGCGTTCATCCATGGAAAATCCTCCTCACGTTTGCGATTACCAGATCCTTTCTCTTCCCGGATCGAATTTCCTTCCGGTTATGCACACCTCGTCCACAGTTTTTTCACACGGTTATCCCCAATATATCCACAATTTCCGACAACCCCGTCGAAACGCGCTAGCACGTGAAATCGCTTCAAATCGGGCGATAAATCATCTATCGGCCGGAGCCTCGCCCAAGTTATCCACAGAATTTAGGCTGGCCCCCGATGAATACCTCCGTCGATATCCACACTCGTGCCGGTAATCATGCCGGCTTCATCCGACAGGAGAAACCGAATAAGCCGAGCAATGTCTTCGGGCCGCGTTAAGCGGCCTCGTGGAGTCTGCCGCATGCGCACCAAGGCTTGATCCGGAGAAATCTGATCCAAGCGGGCATAACCCTCGGCCATCTGCAGTAAAAGGGCAGTCTCTGTCGCCCCGGGATTGACATTGACGACCCGAATCTGCCATGGGGCGACTTCGTCAGCCAGAATTTTGGTCAGTCCGCGTAAAGCCCCATTAATCGTCGTGGCCGCCGCCAAGCGAGGGTTCGGATCTTTCCCGGTGACTCCCGCCACATTCACGATGGCGCCTCCGCCAACCTGGCGTAGATACGGCACCACTGCCCGCATGAGACTTAAATAGCCCCAAAACTTAACGGTAAAATCCTCTTGCCACCGGCGCCAGTCCAAGCCTAAAGGCGTTCCCACGCTCGCCCCGCCGGCACAATTAACCAGACCCGTAATCCGGCCATATTGCTGAAAAGCCGCCCGACACACCGCCTCCCCGTCTTCCGGGCAGCCGGTCAATGTATGCGCTAGACCGTGGGCTTCGCCAGGCCCGTTTTGACTTAAGGTCGCCGCGGCGTTTGCCGTCGCGACCGGATCCCGGGCCACGAGGAGCACCCGAGCGCCCGCGCCGACCAGACAACGGGCCGTCTCATAGCCGATCCCGCGACTGCCCCCGGTCACGATAATGACTTGATCGTTCCATACCGTCATCGCTGTCCCCCCGTACAACGTATGCAGGCGGGCAGGCAAAACATTCCCCGGGGAATAAGGGCTGTCTCAAAAGAATCGAAGAAGAGAGAGGGACGACGCCTCTTGAGTGGGGCCCTATCCCGTTCCCAAGGAATCCCAGGTCGAATCGGACCGGTCATCCCGATCCGATATGCCGATCCTAAATCGAGAAGGGCTTTACGAAATCCGTTTAGGCGTCTCGTCGATTGAGGCAGCACACCCCATTTGGGGTCGACGGCCACCGGGCGGGTATAACGCCTGTCCCGCCGGCATTCCGATGACCGTTCCCCTTGAAGAGGCCGAACGAAGGAGAGGATACCTCTAAACCCGAACCCAAGGGCGCTTTGGAGAGGGCGAGGGTTAAAAAACAGGCCGCTCTCGCCATCCGCCAAACACGGATTTCATCGCGGCCACAATTTCCCCTTCGGTTGCTCCGGCTCGCACACATTCGATAATTTGCGGCATCAACGCAGCCGCCGGATCCTGGCAACGACGGGTAAGTTCGGCCAACGTTTCGTCGACAAGAGCGGCATTGCGGGTATGACGCCATTGACGAACCCGTTCACGCTGCTCTTGTTCCACGCGCGGATCAATTTTCAAAATCGGGATCTTTTCGGTTTCCTCCTCCACGAAGGCGTTCACGCCCACCACAATTTTTTCGTGATTTTCCAGTTCTTTTTGGTACCGGTAGGAGGCTTCGGCAATTTCCCGTTGAAAGAATCCGTTTTCAATTCCCGCCAATACGCCGCCGATCGCATCGATGCGCTCAAAGTACTCTTCGGCTTGCCGTTCCAATTCGTCTGTCAGAGCCTCCACGAAATACGACCCGGCCAACGGATCGACGGTATTGGTGACCCCCGTTTCATAGGCAATGATTTGCTGGGTGCGCAAGGCAATTTTAACCGCCTTTTCGGTCGGCAGGGATAAGACTTCGTCCATCGAGTTGGTATGCAGGGACTGCGTGCCGCCCAATACCGCCGCCATCGCTTCAAACGCGGTACGCACAATGTTATTTTCCGGTTGCTGAGCGGTCAGCGAACACCCCGCCGTCTGGGTATGAAACCGCATCATCCACGACCGAGGATTTTTGGCCCCGTATTTTTCTTTGAGATGACGGGCCCAAATTCGCCGGGCGGCCCGGAACTTGGCAATCTCCTCAAAGAAATCGATGTGCGAGTTGAAGAAAAACGAAAGACGGGGAGCAAACGCATCAACATCCAGGCCGGCTTGAATGCCGGCTTCCACATAGGCAAATCCGTCGGCCAACGTGAACGCCAATTCCTGTGCCGCCGTCGCGCCCGCTTCCCGAATATGATAGCCGCTGATACTGATGGAATTCCATTGGGGTACCTCATGCGTCGCAAACGCCATCATATCGGTAATGACCCGCATGGACGCTTGAGGCGGGAAGATCCATTCTTTTTGGGCAATATATTCTTTTAAAATATCGGCCTGTAGCGTGCCCCGCAAACGATCCCAGGAGACGCCTTGACGTTCGGCCGCCACTAAATACATCGCCCAAATAATCGGCGCCGGTCCGTTAATGGTCATGGACGTCGAGACTTGATCGAGGGGAATTCCTTCAAAAAGCCGTTCCATATCCTCGATGGAATCGATGGCTACCCCTTCACGCCCGACTTCTCCCAAGCTGTGGGGATCGTCGGAGTCATATCCCATCAAGGTTGGCATATCAAACGCCACCGACAAACCGGTTTGACCTTGCTCCAAAAGATAATGAAAACGCTCGTTGGTTTCTCGCGCCGTGCCGAATCCGGCAAATTGGCGCATAGTCCATAGCCGGCCACGGTACATGTTGGCATGGATTCCCCGGGTGTAGGGATAGGCACCCGGCTGGCCGATTCTATCCCAACTCGGTAGATCCTCGGGCCCGTATACCTCTTTAATCGGTACGTCCGACAACGTAAGAAACTGACGATGCCCCTGGTAGGGATCGCGGGCATCAGGCGGTGCGGCACTGTGGGTTCTTTGATTGTCGTATTCTATGGCCATCGCTTTTGGCTCCTTCGGCAAAATAACGGGCTGACGGTTGCCCCCATCGCTCTACCTTTATCATAGTCCGCGAGAGAGGGAGTGTCACCTCTTCCGGATTCTATGATCCGTACAGGCGGTGGATGGCCTGAATGGTGTCCAAACGGCGACGCGCCTCGTCTACCGCAACCGCCACGGTTGATCGGCCGGAGGCGTCCGCCTTCCGAAAAATCTCGAGCAGGACGTCATAAATCCCGTCTATTTGATGACGGACCCGTTCTTCATGATATCCCCGAATTTCATCCGCCACCTGAATCAATCCGCCGGCATTCGCAATAAAATCCGGCGCATAGAGAATGCCGCGGGCAGCTAAATCATCGGCCAGTCGATCATCCGCCAGCTGATTGTTGGCCGAACCGGCCACCACCTGACATTGGAGGGCGGACACGGTCCGTTCCGTAATGACGTTACCCAACGCACAGGGGGCGAAAATATCGCAGGGGGTTTCCACCACAGCCCACGGATCGGTGGCTTCAATCCCCCAAGCGGACGCCACTCGGCCGACTACATGCGGATTGATATCGGCCGCAATCACTCGAGCGCCGGCCTCGATGGCCCGTCGCGCCACATGATAGCCTACTTTGCCCAGCCCTTGGACGGCAATCCGCCGGCCCTGGAGATCCGGCGAACCGTACCGGTGCATCAACGCGGCGCGCATCGCTTGAATGACGCCGCGCGCGGTATTGTCACCCGTATCGCCGGACCCGCCATAAGCCGGCGGCAATCCGACAACATAACGGGTTTCCCGACGAGCCCAGACAAAATCTTCTTCGTTGGTTCCTACGTCTTCTCCCGTAAGGTAACGGCCTTTCAAGGTCTCGATAAAACGCCCGAGCGCACGAAACAGGGCCTCGGACTTGTCTTTCATCGGATCCCCGATAATCACCGTTTTGCCCCCGCCGAAATCGAGCCCGGCGGCGGCCGCTTTATAGGTCATCCCTTCCGACAACCGCAGCGCATCCTCGAGGGCCGCCTCTTCCGTTTGATACGGTAACATTCGGCACCCGCCCAACGCCGGCCCCAACGTAGTATTGTGAATGGCGATAATTGCTTTCAAACCGGAAGCCCGATCATAATTGAACAGAATTTGCTCGTGTCCCCGCCGTTTGATTTCCTCGAAGATTTCCATCAGTCCCCCGCCTCGGATCCCAAGAGAATGGTCTCGCGCTCTCATTATAGTCTACCGAGCGCGGTAACCAGAAAATTCCCGGTTATTCGGAAAGATCTTCGGCCCATTCGACGGGTGCATCCGCGCCACCGGGAAAGGGCCATACCGCCCCCGCGGGATGTAACCCGACGGGAACCGCCCAAGGGGCATGATTCCGGTTCTCCGGCATGGGTCGCAACACGGCCAACGGCGTCCCTTGCCCCCCCTGACCCATCGGATTGTCCATTAACAGTTGGCGAATGACCCGCCCCTCGGTCGGCGACGACACGGCTAACACTTCGCTGCCCATGTCGTTCACATCGACCACCGCCACCGTACACTTGAATTTTCGGGCTAAGGTGTCCACCAACCGATCAGCTTGGCGAGGCGCCAGCACGATGTATTGGTTATAGGGGGCAATCGTCGTCGGGCCGGGACCGTCAATGGACGCCACCTTCCGGCCGGCAATGCGATAAAAATCCCCTGACCGTCCAATGACACGGTCGACGGCCCCCAACGCCGCCGCCACCATCATGCGAGGCACGCCGACCTCCCGAAAAGCCATTTCCATGGTTTCCGGGCGCTTCAGTCCGAGCCCGTATCCTAAAGATCGGACATGCCGGGACAACCAGCGGGCTAACGGCCGCGGGCGCACCTGCTTTAGCGGAACCGCACGCCCTTCGGCAATCGCCACCGCTTTTTCGCCGAGTACCAGCATATCGCCGGGTTGTAACAAATCCTGCAGGTAGGGCAAAAGCGTCTTCTCCAATTTTTCCCCGGGACGAATCAAATGGGTCCGAATCACATACCGCCGATATCGGCGACCGTCGACCTCGCGAATCGGTTTTTCCAACCACTGGCCTACCGTCGGATCCGCCACAGATTGTTCATATGACATGAGTGCCAAACTCCCCCTTAAATCGTGTCATTTAAGGGTATGCCGGCACCGTCGATCTGGCGAATTCCTTGCCGGCGGGATTGGTTGGAGAAACTTCTAAAGCTTCCCTGCCACACAAAAAATCGCCTCGGCCAAGGTCCCCGAGGCGATTCGCGATGAGGCGGCGCCGTTAGGCGTACCGTGACAGCAGTTGGTAAAACGACTGCGAAATGCTGAGCGCTTCATGAAGCGGCCGTTGCCACACATTGCGGCCGAAAATCAAACCCGTCGCGCCGGCCTGCATGCATTGTTCGGCTTTTTGAATGGCCGATTCACCCTGGCTCTTTTCACCGCCTGCGAAAATCACCAACGATTTACCGGCCGAGCGGATGACTTGATCCAAAGCCTGGTCCAACGTCCAGTCCCGTTGATAGACTTTGGGCGCCTTTTGAAGCTTGTCCGGGTCGAGCTTGGGGACGTTCAGCTTAATCACGTCGGCCCCCAGTTCTTGCGCCGTGCGCGCCGCGTAATCCACGGCATAAATGGTGTCCTTGCCGCCTTTGGCTTCTACCGCAGCCCCACGCGGGTAAGCCCACACGACAATCGGCATACCGTACCGCTCGGCGTCTTCCCGCACCTGCCGAAATTGCCGAAAGTCTTCGTCTTGGCGGGCGGATCCCACGTACAGCGTATAGCCGACCGCGTCGGCCCCCAGACGCACCGCATCCTCCACCGTCGCGTTTAAAGGCGATAAGGGCGCGTCATCCGAAGGAATTTCCGTCTTGCCGTTTAACTTCAAAATCAAGGGAACCTTCCCGGCATAGGTCGGATAATATTTTTCCGCCAGCCCGATTTGACAGGCAATGGCCGAAAACCGTCCTTCCAACGCCACTCGAAATTCGAAGTCGGGATCTTGGCTCTCCGGTGCGTCGAAGAAGTCCCGCGGGCCATGCTCTAATCCTTGATCAATGGGAAGAATCATGAGGGTGCCATTCGCAGGGCCGGCTTGATATAACAACCGATAGAGCCGGGCTTTTTTGCCGGGGCTCAAATTCAATTCATTTAAATGCGGGCGCTTAGCCACGTAAGCCCTTCCTTTCCTCAGTGAAGTACTGGAGCACCAAGAGGATGATTGACTGAAAGAGACTAGTGTCTCTTTTGGGGAAATTGTACCATAGAAACCACAACCATTATGACTAACTTAAGGTAGGTGTCACGGTGGCCACTTCGTCCCCCCGAATACAGTACCGCGTAAGGATGCCCGAACCTCAAACGCATTATTTTCACGTCGAGGCCCAATTCGAGGGCCCGTTCGACGAGACGTTTACGGTGGCTTTGCCGGTATGGACGCCCGGTTCCTATCTTGTCCGGGATTTTGCCAAACATGTGATTCACATGAGTGCTTGGGCCGACGATCGGCCGGTCCCGATCACGAAAATCGATAAGTCGCGCTGGCAAGTCGCCGTTCCTGCGCTGACCCGCCACATTCGACTGAGCTATGCCGTGTATGCGTATGAATTAACCGTGCGGACCAGCCACCTGGATGATTCCCATGGCTACGTGAACGGGGCCACGTTATTTGTCTATCACGAACCGTGGAAGAACGAGCCGATCGCCCTTTCGGTCGAACCGCCGCCGGGCTGGACGGTCACCACCGCTCTCGACCGTCACCCCGAGAGCTCGGGCTACTCCTACCATGTGCCCAATTATGACGTGCTGGTGGATAGTCCCCTGGAAATCGGCCCACATCATCCGCATCCTTTTTGGGTTAAAGGGGTTTTACATGAGCTGGTGGTCTGGGGGGAAGGCCCCCTCCCGCTGGACCGTCTGCTCGGGGATTTAACCCGCATGGCGGAAGAGGCCGCCGCCATTTTCGGCGGATTGCCGTTTTCTCGCTATGTGTTTATTCTCCATCTGACCGACCGCGGCGGAGGCGGACTGGAACACGCCAATTCGGCCAGCGTACAAATGCCGCGAAGTGCCTTTTGGCAGACCGACGGCTATTACCGGGCCCTCTCGGTATTTGCCCATGAATATTTTCATTTGTGGAATGTCAAGCGGCTTCGTCCCACGACCCTCGGCCCGTTTGACTATCAGCAGGAAAATTACACGACCCTGCTCTGGGCTCTCGAAGGGTTTACCGACTATTATGCCCCGCTGCTTTTGGTTCGCGCGGGCATTTTACCGGTCGACCACTGGCTCAAATCCCTGGGGGAATCCCTCAAAAGCCTTCAGGAGATGCCCGGGCGTTTGATTCAATCGTTATCCGAAGCATCGTTTGACGCGTGGATCCAATTTTATCGGCCGGATGCCAACTCGCCCAACCTTAGCGTGTCCTATTACCATAAAGGCGCGTTAGCCGGCCTCTTTCTGGACTTGGCGCTTCAACGGGCGACCGGGGGCCGGGCGAGTTTAGATACCGTGATGGTTGGGCTCTGGCAGCGCTACCACGATACTGGCTATCCGCCCGACGCGGTCGAGGCCATGATCGTCGACGTGGGCGGCCCGGAATTTAGGGATTGGCTGGACCGCTATATCTACGGCACGGCTGATTGGGATGAGACGGTTCTTCACACGGTCGGTTTGGAACTGACCCGAGAATACAGCCGCCCGGAATCGGAACGGCCGGTTTACTTAGGGCTTAAAGTGGCCGACAAAGAAGGGAAACTCCTGGCGGAAACGGTCTACCGATACGGACCGGCCGAACAGGCCGGAATCGCTCCGGGCGATGAAATCATCGCGTTAGACGGGATTCGTTGCCGTTTGTCGGACTGGACGGTCCGCTTAAGCCAATATCATCCCGGCGCCGTCATTCACGTCAGCGTGTTCCGCCGGGACGTCCTAACCCATTACGCGGTTATCGCCGAATCCCCGCGGCCGGACCAGTGGCTGATTAAGCCCCTGACCGCGGCCACCGATGCCGAGCAACGGGAATTTTCGGCGTGGACGCATCAAAGCTGGCCAGGCGAATAAGAATACCGAAGCGGCGTCGCGACCCCTGGTCCCGACGCCTTTTGGTTATCGACCCGATGATTGAAGAAAATGGCGGACGGATTCGACCGCCGTCGCGACCTCGCCAAATCCCACCGCAATCAATTTGACTTTGCCGGGATACGTCACAATGTCCCCGGCCGCAAAAACGCCCGGCAAATTGGTGGCCATCCGTGTATCCACCGGGATTTCGTCGCCTGTCATGTTCAGGCCCCATTCCCGGAAAATGTCGGTGCCGGGAATGAGTCCGATGGCAACAATCACGGCGTCGATAGGCCACGTCTCCTCCTTTTGCGTATCGCGGTGATAGACCAGCACACGACTGACCCGATCCCGTTCCCCGTCAACCGCCCGCAATTCGGTTTCGGGTACCAACCGAATCCGCGGATGGCGGGTCAGTTTTTGAAGACTATCGGGATGGCACTGAAACGTATCCCGACGATGAATCATCGTCACCGAGCGAGCAACCTCGGCTACCGCCATGGCCCAATCCGCTGCCGAATCGCCCCCGCCGACCACCAATACGTCTTGATCGCGAAAGGCCTCTAATCGGCCGACGACATAAAAAAGGCCCCGACCTTCCCACCGGTCAATGGCCTCGATGCCGTATTTGCGGGGACGAAACTCCCCAATTCCGCTGGTAATGACCACGGCACGCGCTTCGTACGATTCTCGGGTGGTCTCGACCACCCATCGGTCGTCCGTATGCCGGAGGTGAACCGCTTCGGCACCGGTCACCACCGTAGCCGGGTATTGAAATGCCTGTTGCTTTAGACGGTCAACCAGTTCATCCGCTCGGACCCGCGGAAAGCCTCCTACATCATAGATCGGCTTTTCGGGGTATAAATAAGCCAATTGCCCGCCTAACTGGTCGAGGCGTTCAATCAATACCGCATCTAACTGTAAAAGCCCCGCCGAATATACCCCAAAGAGCCCTACCGGTCCACCACCGATGATGATGATGTCGTGTATTTGACTCATGTGTTACCCCATCTCGTCGTTGGTCAATGATCCGGGTTGCCCCGGCAATGCGCGGCTGGCGCGCATCCTTCCAAAGGATACTCCATTCGTTTCTCCTTGGCCACCATGCTACAATAAGACCAATCCCATCAACATGAAAGGTGTTTTCCCATGACGGATACCCTATGGCCTTCGCGTGAAAAGGCTTGGAGTCTATTAACCGAGTTTACCCAAAATCCTCAGTTGATTAAGCACGCTTTGGCGGTCGAGGCCGTGATGCGCCAAATCGCCCTCCAACACGGCGAGGACGTGGACCTGTTCGGTTTGGTCGGATTGCTGCACGACTTTGATTATGAAAGGTTTCCCGAAATCGGCCAACACACCATTGAAGGCGGGAAAATTCTGGCCGCCGCAGGATTTCCGGACCGGATCATCCGGGCGATTCAATCGCATGTGTCGGAAAATCATATTCCCCGTGAGACCTTATTGGAAAAGGCGATTTTTGCCGCCGACGAGCTGACGGGCTTTATCGTCGCGGTGACATTGGTCCGTCCCTCCCAAAGTTTGTCGGAGGTGACCGCCCAATCCGTGAAGAAAAAATTGAAAGATAAAAGCTTTGCCCGCGGCGTCAACCGCGAAGAGGTCTACGCCGGACTGAGCGGGCTTGGGGTCACGCTGGAAGACTTCGTGCCCTTCATTCTGGACGCACTCAAACCGCATGCCGACGTGCTGGGCTTAAATCCCTGAAGAAGACGCCGGGCGACGCTATACCCCAGGCGGCGAACTGCTGTTTTGCGGCAACGGCTTTCGTCCGGCATAGCCTTCTTCCAGCCCGTGATAGAACTGAATCGACGGCTCGTCCATCCGCCAACAAAGATAGACCTCTTCATCTCCGATCCGGGCGGGAAAATCCACTAAACCCACCTCGACATCCGTCACCCGGCATCCGAGCCCATTAATTTCATCCAACAAGGCGTTGGCATTTTGCACAATCGTGTCAAATTCCCGTTTCGCCAGCTGATAGTCCGAGAGCATAATTAAATTGCCGTCTTTACGGTAGCCCACTTCCCGAATATCCCGCATTTCTTCGTATTTGACCCGAGCTTGGGCCTGCAGCGCTTTTAATTCCTCAAGTTTCACCCGTAGGGCGGGGAGTAGCCGATTGGCTTCCTCTCGATCAAAATATTTCGGCATCAGCCATTCCCCCTTCTGGTTAAAACTGGGCCGGCACATCCGGCTGACCACTTTGCCGATTCGCTTCCCGTGCCGCCATAAACAAAAAGTCGGACAGTCGGTTTAAATATTGGACGTGAATCGCCGCCCCGGGGTCTTCCGCCAACAGCGCCACAACCCGACGCTCGGCCCGGCGGACCACCGTCCGGGCGACATGCAGGTGGGCGGCCAGGCGCGAACCGCCGGGTAAGATAAAATGCTGGAGCGGAGCCAGGCGGCTTTCGATCTGATCAATCCATCGTTCCAATTCCTGGACATCGTCCGGCGTGATTTTATTCGCCCGATCCGGACTAATGTTGGATAAATCGGCTCCCACGGCGAACAACCGATGCTGAATCGCGGTCAACCAACGCGCCCATTCGGAGTCGGCCGCCACAGCCGTCAGCGCCATCCCGATCGTGGCGTTGGCCTCGTCGACGGCCCCGTAGGCTTCGACACGGACCGTGGTTTTAGCCACCCGTTTTTCTCCGCCGTGCCCCCACAACGAGGTTTGGCCCAAGTCGCCGGTCTTGGTATAAATCTTCATGACATCGCCTCGTTTGCCGTCCCGGATGATTGTAATTGTACTCTAACGAAAGAATGCCCGCCTATCAAGCGGCAAATCGGCGGTTGGGGCATTTTGCACATGGTGAAGAATCAATAAAAAAGCCCCGGCGGTCATGAAAACGGCCGCCAAAACCCGCCGTCCGACATGCTCTTCGTGAAACCACAGCGCCCCCATCCAAGTACCGGTAATCCCGGCGATGGCAGACACCGCTTCCACCCCGCTAGGCGGCAAATAGCCAAGGAGCATCACGACGGTGAGATAGCTAAACCCGTTAAAAAACGAGGCCCCGGCGAGGGATGCACCGCGTTGACGCCAGACCCGCCCTAACGAAACGCCTTGACGGCGAATAAGGGTACCCGCCAAAAACACCAGGGTGACCCCGCTATATAACGTCGCGGCGTACGCCAAAGCCGGGGCCCCCCCGGCCAATCGGCTGTCCAGAAGACGGCCCCAGACCAACCCGCCGTCACTTAACAGCATCCACCAAACGGCCGTGCTTAATCGGCCTGTTTTAGGCACCAGCCACCAAAGCCCGACAGCAAACAGCACGAGGGCCAAAACACTCATGACGCCCCATGACGGGCGAACAAAAAAGGCCACGAGCAGGCTTGCATTGGCGACCGGGGTGACTTGACTCACCGGTCCTCGACTTAAAGCCGCAATATAGAGCCAGAAAGACCCGGCATACACCACACTCGGAAGCCAAGCCCCAGGCACCCACACGGCCTGACCCGTGGTCCAAGCCGTCAGCCACAACAAGAGGGCCGCCCCCCCATACGTGCTGCTGGCCGTCACCCAGGGATCCAGCCCGTCACCGATCGCATGAAACATGATCCGTTCACCCGTTAACGACGCCACTCGGGCAATCATCCAAAAGACGAGCATGGCCCACCCCCATGTCTCTTGGATGGTATGTCCGGGTCGGCCGCGTCACTCTGTCACATTTTTCCTTTCAATCCATACACTGGGAGGCATAAGGCTTTAGTCGGACCGAACGTCCGGGCGGGTCAAACCCTCGCTCGGGACTGAGGCGGTACCTTGAGATGAGTTGCGGTCTTCTGGGATTTTCCGAGGACGTGCACAAACACTTGAGGTCGGTTGAGGCTATTAAGATAACGGGTTCCCTGAGGAATCATTTTGGTTTGGATGAAATGGCCTGGGGGTGAACAGGCGCCGGGCACTCCGGGAAAACGGGCTTGGGGGCGACCGGACATGCGGTCACCCCTACCCGCCTATAAATCAGCGCCTTGCCTGTTTTCAATGGCTTGTCGGGGGATTCCGGCGGTATTTCGAACCGGATTGGCGCACCCAAGGGCGTCGGCCCCCATCCCGTTAAGGTGGTTAAGGGCCTGTCGAGTCCGCGCTCGGCGTTTTCGGTCCGACGGCGATAATCCGAGGGCTGGGCCGATATCGGTCAATCCCCAGGTCCCGCGTTTCAGTACCGTGTGGGGTCTTAATTTCCAGCCACGTTTTGACACTGACCCCTTTTTGTCCCGGGGCCAACACCTGTTCTTGACCGGGTTTCAGCTTGGGGTCGACCCGTTTCAAGATTTTAAACGGATATTCGGCCAATATTTGATGTTTCACCACAATTTCCGGACCCGGTGTCGCTCCCCAAATGGCCACGGTCAGATGACGCTGTCCGGCTTGAGCGGTGATCAATATGGGGGTTGTGCGGTTGTTTTTAAACCGAAAGTCCAGATAGTCGGAAGCGACGGTGGCATCTTCGCCGGGCGGCAAATAAGGCACCGTCAACCCGTGGTGATGCCGTTCGATAATCGGTAGCCCGGTTCGTAAAAGCGCCGCATAAAGCGTACTGGAACCCTGACACACGCCGCCGCCGATGGAGGGTACAATGCGATCTCCCACAAACATGCGGCCCCAACCGAACCCGTTTTCGGCGGTATAAGGACCAACCCGGGCATAGTAGGAAAAAATTTGACCGGGTTTTACCACGGTCCCGTTTAAGCGTTGCGCCACCAACTCGATATTTTTGGCCTGGGAGGGACTGGCATGATTATAATTGGTGGTTTGCCGGGCCAGCAGATACGGCAGCTTCATCGCCCGCGCGGCCGATTCACCCGGCACGACAACCACCGGCGCCGACGGCACATACTCCAACTGCGCCCATTGCCTCCCCCCATGCGGTGCTAAAAATGTCGGCAACGGCACATTTGGCCACAACAAAAGCCAGACCACCATGATCCAATACCGCACACGAACCCTCTCCTTACCCGCCTGGTTTTCCGAATTCAGGGTTAAGGTGTCCGCTCACGGTCAGAAAATATACATGGTCGCCGCGTCTTGCCGCTTGTCTTGGGGATCGTCCTCCAGTACCATGGAATCATGTCGAAGAAAGCGAGGAACAGCATGCGTATTGGCTTATTGGGGCTCGGAACGGTGGGGCAAGCCGTGGTCGAGCTGTCACACGGGCATCGGGACACTGAAATTATCCGGGCGGTTGTCCGCCATCCCGAACGATATACGCACCTGCCCGTTCCCGTCAGCCAATCCGTGGCTGATGTCGTCGAAAACCCGTCGATCGATCTGGTCGTGGAAGTGATGGGCGGCCGCGAACCCGCCCGATCTGCGATTCTAACCGCGCTGCAAACCGGAAAACATGTGGTGACCGCCAATAAAGAGGTCATGGCATATCATGGGCCGGAACTCCTCGAAGAGGCTCACCGCCGTGGTCGCTACCTAGGGTTTGAGGCGAGTGTGGGAGGCGGCATCCCGATCGTGGATCCTCTGGCCCGCCATCTTAGTACAGTGCCGATTACCCGCATTCTCGGCGTGATTAACGGCACCTCCAACTATCTTCTCCATGCAATGGAAAACGGTCGCAGTTATCAGGACGCGTTGGCCGATGCCCAGGCGCGCGGATTTGCCGAAGCGGATCCGGGGGCGGATGTCGACGGACTCGACGCCGTTCGGAAACTCGTGCTCCTCACCTATTTAGCGGGCGGCCCTTGGGTGGACCCCGATCGCGTCCCGCGAGTCAGCTTGACCACCATTCCCGCCGCCCTGGCGGTCCGATTACGCAGAGTGGGCTTAGGGGTGCGACCGGTCGCCTGGGCCAGTCAAGTGCATACTGACCGTCCGGCATTGTGGGTCACCCCCATGGTCTTCCGGGAACCCCATGGGCTCTTGCAATTGGCGGGCCCTGACAATGCGATTTGGGTGACCGGTGCCGCCGGCACGTTTCGGCTGGAAGGTTCCGGGGCCGGCGGTTTAGCCACCGCCACCAGTATTTGGGCCGATATTCGACGAGCCGCCGACGGGGTGGTGAGCTGGCCCGCGGCACCCTATCGTCCGGAGACCGCCGTTCCGGACTTACCGTGGCTTGCGGTCGGTATCGACCCGGAATATCCGGTCGGCCGCCGATTGGGCTCGCCGCTGGAATCTTGGGGTCCCGACATTGCGCTTTATGAAGACCGTTCAGACCGAAGCGATGACGCGGTGATCTGGATCCCCTACGGGTCGTAAAAGATTTGCCGGCGGGGGGCCAAAACCCTCCGCCGGTCCCGGAGGTTAGCTCCGGGCCAACTGCTCTTCCGCCAACCGGATTGCTTCGCGAACCAAATTGCCGCATTGGCGGGCAGGGACTCCGCCCCACCCCTCCTGACGCACAATCTCGGCCACTCCGAGTCGTTGACCCAGTATCATTTTTGTCTCTTCGGACAGAATTTTTGCCAATGAGACCACCTCCGTTACCAGTGTGGGCGAATCGGCCACCAGCCATACATCCAACGATAGAGTTGCCGAAATAAGAAGACCCGTTGCACAAAGTGACGGGTTTCGGGGTAGGGAATGGTATCCCGGTTCGTGTCGACGGATTTTAACGTACCTTGTCCGAGCCAGCGTTCGACCGTTTGAGGCCCCCCGTTATAGGCTGCCAACGTCAGCACCCAGTTACCGTGAAATCGCTGGTTTAAATAGCGGAGATACCAGGTGCCGAGGCGTAAATTGACCGCCGGATTGTCCAAATCCGGCGCCCCCGGCTCCCCGAGTTGACGCTGAATCCAAGCCGCGGTCGACGGCATGATCTGCATGAGTCCCACCGCTCCCCGCCGGCTGATGACCTGGGGTTGGAATCGGCTTTCCACCCGGACCACACCGGCCACCAGAAAGGGATCTAATTGCATGTGGCGCGCCGATTGCCAAACCAGCGCGCGGTAGGGAAAGGGCGCCCAATAGGCATAAAGAAACCAGGCAAACCCTCCAATAAGAAGGAGGGCCGGAACCCCTATCGACCGCCGCGGACGTCTTGCCATAATTCGGTTACCGCTTTCTCCAGAAGGTCGCGCGACCCCCGGTTATCAATCACTCGGGTAGCCCATTGGATTTTTTGGGCAAGCGGCATCTGGGCCGATAGGCGTTTTTGGGCCGCTTCATAACTGACATGGTCGCGCTCCATGACCCGCCGAATCTGCTGTTCCGGATCGGCATAGACCACCCAGACTTCATCCACTTCCCGATATAAACCGCCTTCGATAAGGAGCGGCACATCCCACACCACGACCGGGGTCCCGTTAGCCTGCCATTCGGCGGCCAATTCCCGGAGGCGCTGACGGACCACCGGATGAATCAATTGATTTAACCATTGCCGTTTCTGGTCGTCGCTAAAAACCCGATAGCCCAGGCGTTTTCGGTCTAACTCGCCCCCGGCGGTTAATATCGGCCACCCGAAGTGATCAAAAATCGCTTGCCAAATGGGTTGGCCGCGCCGCTGCAAGTCATGCGTGACCTGGTCGGCGTCCACCACCGGGACCCCCAGCTGGCGCAATATGCGGCTGACCGTGCTTTTCCCGCTGCCAATACCGCCGGTTAATCCGATGATCACCGACCGCCCCCCCTTTTGAACCCGCTAGGGCTGAATACTCGACCACAATAACGCCCCGTTTTGATCGACCGACAGTCCCTCAGCCCGATGGCGGACCAACCAAAACGTCCGGTTCGCCATAATCGGCATCGTCGCCCCCGTATGGGAAAACCAATCGGTTTGCCCGATATAGGCCGCGATTTGTCCCGATTTAGCCAAACTTTGTAAGGTCTGCGACGACACCGGCACCACCGTGACCAAAGCCGGGCGCAGCCGTTGTAGCGTATGAGCCAACTGCACCGCCAAGAGATTATTTTGGTTCACATATAGCATCATCGGCTTGCCGGCCGGGATTCCCTTCGGCCAGGCCGACGAAATGCCCGGGATGTCTGGCCCAAAAGCGGCTTTAACCCACTCTCTTACTGAAATAAGAGGATAACGCGACACGCCGGTGGCGCCTTGGCGGTAATAGAGGGTCAGTTGTCCGGGAAGACGAAAGACTTTGAGTTGACGGCGTACCCCGGAGCTCAACGAAACCACCTGATTGGCCGGCACTTGGAGCGCATCGATCGCCTGGTTGACAAAGCTTAACTCGGCCAAATCCCATGACGGCTGCACGGTCACCGTGACCTCTTCCGGACCTCGGCCGCTTCGACGCACAAGCGTCACATTCCCCCCCGGCGTCCAGTCCAACAGGCGATACGCCCCCGTTCCCCATAAATTGGTCAGCTGCCAATTGGGGCCACCCCGAATCATATCGGAGGCGGGCACGATGCTAAGCGCCGGATTGGCCAGTGCCGCCAAAAAGGCCGGGGTAGCGCGAGACGTCAGGTGAAACGCTAAGGTCGACCGGTTGACCACTTGAATACCGGAAACAAACGCTGCTTTCCCGGCGGCCACTTGCTGCGCCCCCACCACCGGCGCGAGCAGCCGAGCCGCCTGCGGCGAATGCGTTCGGGGCCAAAGGGCCCGGGCCAACGCACCCGCCACCACCGCCGCCGTTAGCGGCTGACCGTTAGCCAGCGTCACATGCGGTTTTAACGTCACCTGAACGGTGCGTCCGGCCATCGATGCCCCTTCGGCCAGCAAGGGCCGAATACCGCGCGGGGTCCATTGGAATAAGGGCTGAAAGATGTTGGCGCTAATCGCCCAATCGGCCGGCGTATGACTGGCCGCCGGATCCAGCGTATCCGGCGACTGTAATACCCCTTCCTGCCAGACGGTTTGGGTCGCCGGCGAGGTCGGCGTTTTGAGCCGGGCAATCATAAATAACGGGATAAACGCCAACACGAATAACAGCCAAGGCCAAAACCGCCGGGTCATCAGGCTCGCTTCCCGGGTAATTTATCCAATTGCTGAGGGGTCAAATCTTTCTCGGATACCACGTCCACTTTGACATGACCGTCCAACGGCAAAATTCCGATTTCCCCGCGCACGCCCCAACGATTCCACAACAAATCGACGACCTCGAGCGCTTGTTCGCGGGACTCCAAAATCACGCTGAATTGTTGCATGTTACGATCTCCTTCTCTCCGACGATGGACTATTCCCTATCATGCGGACCTGGTCAGGGTTTGGCAAGCCCAGCGATTGGCAAGCGGGGCAAAAATGACTGGAACGGCCTTGAATCACCATTCGCTCAATCGGCGTATGGCACGTCGGACACGGTTGCCCGGTTCGGCCATAGACGGCCAGATAATGCTGGTTTTGTCCCGGATGGCCGAGTGCGTCCACGTAATCCGAAAAGGAGGTGCCGCGATGGCGAATGGCCCGTTTGAGCACACGCTGGATTTCCCCCACTAATCGTCCGATGGTGGCCTCGTCCAAAGCGACCGGTTGGGCGAGCGGATGAATGCCGGCCCGGTACAGCGCCTCATCGGCATAAATATTGCCGAGTCCGGCAATCACCGTCTGATCCAGCAGCACGGTCTTCATGGGTTGCCGCCGACCCTGAATGCGACCATAAAGCCACGCGGGAGTGAGTTGGCGACTGAAAGGTTCCACCCCCAGGTCCGGCTTCAACGACTCCCCCGGCGACCGCCAGCCAATGCGCCCGAAGCGCCGCGGATCCACCAGACGCAATTCACCCGTGTCAAAGCGCAACCGAAGATGGGTATGGGAAGCTACCGGGTCTGTCGACGCGTGCCACGTCAGGCGTCCGGACATCCCTAAGTGGATCAGGAGATGCGCACGAGACTGCCATCGGATAAAAAGATATTTCCCCCGGCGCACAATGTCCGATACCCGCTGACCGATGAGGCCGGCCCGCAACACCTCACCCGGCATCACGGGATCTTTAATCATCCGCTCATCCAGATGCAAAACCGCCGAAACGGTTTGGTCCGTCAAAATCTCCCTCAAATAGCGGCGAATGGTTTCCACTTCCGGCAATTCAGGCATGGTGCGCCGTCCCCTCGATCGGCTCCATCGTTTCCCAAGTCAGGCCGCGCTTAAACTCGACCACCAAGGGCACCGACAACGCGAGGGCCCGGGTCATATGGGATGCGGCCAACTCCAACAGCGTCGGCAATTCCTCCGGTACCGCATCCCAAATCAATTCGTCGTGCACCTGTAAAATGAGCTGGCTTTGAAGCCCGGCCGCACCTGTCGCCTGCTGCAGGCGTACCATGGCCGCTTTAATTAAATCGGCCGCGCTGCCTTGAATGGCCGTATTCATCGCCATTCGCTCGGCATATTGGCGTTTGATGCGGTTCTTGGACCGAATATCGGGCAAAGGACGCCGACGGCCTAAAATCGTCCGCACCTCCCCGGTTTCCCGTGCCGTTTCTACGACTTGGTCAAAATACTGTTTGAGTTTCGGATAACGCGCAAAATAGCGGGCAATGTAATCGTGCGCCTCTTGTCGACTAACCCCGGTATCGCGGGCCAGACCAAAATCCGAGATGCCGTAGATAATGCCGAAGTTCACCGCCTTGGCCCGACTCCGCCAAACATTGTCGACCGCCTCCCATGGAATCCCGAAAATCTCCGATGCCGTCCGGCGATGAATGTCCTCCCCCGCTTCAAAAGCCGCCCGTAAATGTTCGTCGTCGGCCAGATGGGCCAAAATCCGCAGCTCAATCTGCGAATAATCGGCCGCCAGCAGCTCGCGCCCGGTACTGGGCACAAATACTCCACGAATCCGGCGACCGAGCGGGACCCGGACCGGAATGTTTTGGAGATTGGGATCACTCGAGGAGAGGCGACCGGTTGCGGTACCGGTTTGGTGAAACGTGGTATGAATCCGGGCATCCGGTCCAATAAGCGGTAATAACCCGTCCACATACGTGCCCTTCAGTTTCATGAGTTGGCGATATTGCAACACCTTATCCACGACCGGATGTAAGGGAGCCAGCGTTTCCAGCGTTTCGGCGTCCGTAGACCAGCCGGTTTTGGTCCGCTTAACGACCGGCAACCCCAGCCGATTGAATAAAACGTCCCCTAGCTGGGCGGGGGAGTTAATATTGAAGGTCGACCCGGCCAACTCATATATGTCTTTCTCCAAGCGCACTAAAGCCTCATCCAGTTCAGCCCCCAACGCCTTCAGGCGTTCGGCATCCACCCGGACCCCGACATGCTCCATACCGGCCAATATGGCCGTTAAGGGACGTTCAACGTCATGGTAAAGCGGCGCCAGCCCCGCTTCGGTTAACTCCCGTTCCAAACGCGGCCATAGCCTGGCCATGGTCAACAGCGACTCCAGGGGATTCGTCGGCAGAGGTAACTGATAGCGCCGCGCCACATCCGGGAGCCCATAAGAACCGGCTTCGGCGTCTAATAAATAGGCCAAAACCTCCCCGTCGTGAACGATGGGCGGTAACGGCAAGCCGCTCGCCAGCGCCTGCCGGTAAAAGCTTTTGGCATCCCAGACAATCCAACGACCGCCAAATGCCGCCGCATCAAACGCCGTACGCCAGTAGGCCTGTTCGTCCGGGTCATAGAGCCATAAGGTCTTGTTGTCCCACCATACGTAATAGAGGCGATCCCCTTCCGGCGTGGGCGCTTGGCGCTCCCGCACCGTCGGCCAGTCCGCCGAAACCGGTTCCGACGCCGTCTCGAGCCCAAGCCGTTTAGCGACCGCATGGAGTTCCAAACGACGAAGAAAATCGCGCAAGGCCGGCGTATCCGGAACCTGGTAAGGTTCGGTCACCTCCGGCCAGTCTAAGGGAACCGTGGTGACAATCGTGGCCAAGTCCCGATATTGCCGTGCCAACGCGCCTTGGTCCCGCAGTAATTTGGCCCAACGAGGGTTATCCAGTTCCTCCAACGCCTCATATAAGGCATCAATATGATGATAGCGCTCGATTAACGCCACCGCGGTTTTGGCGCCGATGCCGGGGATGCCCGGAATATTATCCGAGCTGTCGCCCATAAGGCCTTTCAAGTCGGGAATCTCTTCCGGGTAGACCCCCATTTTTTGCTTGACGGCATCGCGATCCATGCGTTCAATCTCGCTGATTCCCCGCCGCGCCGTCAACAGAACGGTTACCCCGGCATTCACGAGCTGCAAGAGATCCCGATCACCGCTTAAAATCAGCGTGTGATATCCTCTCTGTTGCCCCATAGTCGCCAATGTGCCCAACGTATCGTCGGCCTCATAGCCGGGAATCACGAGAACCGGAATCGCCATCAACTGCAGCCATTCTTGCACCAACGGCACTTGCTGCCGAAAATCGACCGGAGCTTCCTCCCGTTGGGCTTTATAGGTTTCGAAGGCTTCATGGCGAAACGTCTGACTGGGGGCGTCAAACACCACCACCACCCGGTCTGGCCGCTCTTCGGTCACCACTTTCAACAACATGCTGGCAAATCCATGCAGCGCGCCGGTCGGAACACCGGCAGCGGTCGCCAGCGGCGGTAAGGCGTGGTAGGCACGGAATAATAAGCTATGGCCATCCACCAGTAATTGGGTCGGCATACGGTTTGGATACTCCCTTAAGCCCGGCCATCAACCGGACCATGATATTATCTATGGTAGCAATTCATCAACAGGCGAACAACCTGTGTAAGGGGCGACCCAGCATGGCGCATTGGCTTTTAATTCACGGCGCGGCTTCCAGCCGCTTAACCTGGACCCGCCAATTACCGGTATTACCCTATCGGACCCGCGTCGACTTGCCGGATTGGCCGACCGTCGAACCGGATCGGCTCTTGGATCGCTGGGCGGATTGGTGTCTCACCCAACTGCCGGAACCCTCCGTTATTATGGGACATTCCATGGGCGGAGCCATTGCTCAATTAATGGCGTTAAAAAATCCCCAACAGGTCTTGGGGCTGGTGTTGGTCGGCACAGGCCCTCGTTTACCGGTCAGCCCACAACTGATCGACCAACTCCGCACCACTCCACACGAGGCCTTAGCGAACATCACCCGCTGGTCACTCAAACGGCAACCGGATCCCGTATTATTGGAAAAGAGCTTGCAGCAAGCGCAAAAAGTCGATCCCGAACGGGCCCTCCGGGAATTTTTGGTGTGCCAAACCTTCGACGTCCGTGATCGCTTAAAAACCCTTCATGTACCGATTGTCGTTATTGCCGGCGCCGAGGATCGCATGACCCCGGCCGCGTTAACCGAGGAATTCCGGACGATTTGGCCCGACATACCGTATTATGTCGTCCCCGAGGCGGGCCATATGATGATGCTGGAAGCTCCGGAAGCGTTTAACCAGATTCTGACCCGCATCAAAGATCAATATCGCTGGTAGTCCCTTCTCCGTTTTCTGGGAGTCAAGCGACGGGATGTCGGGCACTCCGGAGCGCAACCGCTTTTCGATGCAAAATAGCGACCCCGAAGGGTCGCTTAAACTTTTGGTGCCGAAGGCCGGACTTGAACCGGCACGAGGGGCTACCTCACACGATTTTGAGTCGTGCGCGTCTGCCTATTCCGCCACTTCGGCGCCGACTCCCTTATTATAACGGGAGTACGGTGGTTGATCAACTGTTAAAATCCCGGGAACGCGTTAGCTGTTGAAATACAACTCGAACTCCATCGGATGCGGCCGCAAATTCACGGGATTGACTTCGTTAGACCGCTTGTATTGAATCCATGTTTGGACCAAATCTTCCGTAAAGACGCCGCCTTCCAATAACCAGGCGTGGTCTTTCTCGAGATTGTCGAGTGCTTCGCCGAGCGACCCGGGCACACTCCGAATCCCTTCCAATTCTTCGGCCGACATCGCATAGATGTTCCGATCGAGTGGACCAAAACCCAGTTTTACCGGGTCTAATTGCCGACGCACCCCGTCGAGTCCGGCCATTAAGGTCGCCGCGAACGCCAAGTACGGGTTACTGGTGGCATCCGGCGTACGGAACTCGATTCGACTCGCTTTCGGAGAAGCCGTCTTCGGAATCCGAATGGCTGCCGAACGGTTGCCATGAGAAAACACGATATTGACCGGTGCTTCATAACCCGGTACTAAACGCCGGTAGGAGTTGGTCGACGGATTGGTGAGAGCCAACAAGGCCGGTGCATGGGTTAAAATGCCGGCGATGTACGACAAGGCCAAGGGCGACATATGGGCATAGCCGGTTTCATCCCAGAAGAGCGGCTGACCCGCCTTCCATAAGGATTGGTGTACGTGCATCCCGTTCCCGTTATCCCCAAAAATCGGCTTCGGCATGAATGTGATGGCTTTTCCGTGTTGGCGCGCCACATTCCGGAGCACGTACTTATACATCATCACGGTGTCCGCTTGCTTGGTCAGGGTATTAAACCGCAAATCAATTTCTCCTTGACCGCCGCTTGCCACCTCATGGTGATGCATTTCCACTCGAATCCCGAACGCTTGCAGCGCTTTTACCATGTGTGTCCGCAACTCATGGGTGGAATCGATTGGTTGCGCAGGGAAATAACCTTCTTTGGGCCGAATGGTCTGCCCCAGGCCTCCTTCACGACCGGAGTTCCAGTACCCTTCTTCCGAATCGACGGCATAAAAGGCTTGGTGCCCTTGATTTAAAAACCGTACCGAGTCAAAAATGAAAAACTCCAATTCCGGTCCCCAGTAGGAGATGTCCGCGATTCCCGTCTCTTTCAAATACGCTTCGGCTTTTTTGGCCACGAGCCGCGGATCCCGCGCATAAGGCACGTGTTCCGGATCGGTCACATCACAAATGATGCTGAGGGTTGGTACCGCATGAAAAGGATCAATGACGGCCGTGTCGGGATCCGGAATCATCAACATGTCACTTTCTTCGATGCTCCGAAAACCGCGCAAGCTCGAGCCGTCAAACGGGATACCCCGGGTAAAGGTCTCTTCTTCAATTTCGGACACCGGCACGGTCACGTGTTGCCAAGTTCCCGGTAGGTCAATAATGTGAAAATCTACCATTTCGATATTTTTTTCTTTAATTAAGCGTAAGATATCTTCACCGGTCACACTAATTCCTCCCACACCCAGATGTTTGTGTCACACTTAACCCAAAAATCTCACACACATGGATTAAGTATAGGGGTTTTTCTGCGATAATGTCAACGCATTATGTTAGCTTTCTTTAGCATG
Source organism: Sulfobacillus acidophilus DSM 10332 (assembly GCA_000237975.1). Taxonomy (GTDB): domain Bacteria; phylum Bacillota; class Sulfobacillia; order Sulfobacillales; family Sulfobacillaceae; genus Sulfobacillus_A; species Sulfobacillus_A acidophilus. The sequence goes on from CP003179.1 coordinate 2,565,795, forward strand.
ACCCAATGAATTCGGGTTATGCTGGCGATTAATGGCCACCGCCAAAGCGCCCATGACCCCCGACTGTTCGCCCAATTGCGCGCGACGAAATTGCACCACCGCCATCATGGCCGGCAAGGCATATTGCCGGGCATAGGACTCAATCATCGTCAGATACCGCTCAGGCGCGTTCACGCCGACGCCGCCCCCGACGATAATCCTCTCCGGATTCATCAGATCAATTAAATAAGATAATCCTCGCCCCAACCGCTCGGTCGCCGCGTCCACGATTTGTCCGCACACCGGATCGTCCCGCATCCATCCTTGCAGGACGGTTTTGGCGTCAACACTCTCCTTGCCGTCGAGATAGGGGCTTTCTTTTTGATGACGCCGCCCTTCCCGCGTCAGGGCCGACCCGGAGGCATAACTTTCCACACAACCGTAGTGCCCGGCAGGACACCAAGGCCCGGCCGGATCAAGCACCAGATGCCCAAATTCGCCGGCATTGCCCCGAAAACCTGACATGACGCGTCCGTTTACGACAAAGCCGGCCCCGATTCCCGTGGATATGGTCACGTACACTAAGTCGCGCGTTCCTTTGCCGGCTCCGAACATCCATTCGCCGACGGCCGCGGCGGTCGCGTCGTTTTCCACATAGACCGGTACGTGTAGGCGGGTATTGAGCCCGGTCTCCCAATTGAGGCCTTCCCAGTGGCTTAAATTGGACGTTTTAAGTAATACCGGACCGTCGAGCGGGCCCGGCGAGCCGACCCCGACCGCCTCTAAGGCCACCCCGTGGCGATGGACCATCGCCAGCGCCTGGTCGGCAATCTGATCTAAAACGTCCTGGGGCGCTTTTTCCGCGGGAGTTTTCAGGATCGCTGTCTCTAATAGCTGCCCGGTGTCGGTACCGAGCCCGATGGCAATTTTCGTGCCGCCTACATCCACTGCCAGATACTCGCCCATCTCGTCCTCCGTGTTCGACTGGTTTCCGTTGCCAGTATGGATCGGGTTCACTACAATAAACCTAAAGCTAATGTTACCAGACGGTCGCCATCTCCGAGGGCTTTGACTTACCCAATCGCCAAGCTTTCCCGGGTGACCAGAGTGATCTTGATCCAAAATTTCTTGAAATCCAAAGGAGACACCATGAACACCCAATCACTCACCGAGCAAGCGATTACGACCATTCGTACCCTGGCTATCGATGCGGTGGAAAAAGCCCGTTCGGGCCATCCCGGAATGCCGATGGGGGCCGCCCCGATGGCCTACGCGCTATGGACCGGATTTTTACGGCACAATCCACAAAATCCCCAGTGGCCCAATCGGGACCGCTTCATTTTATCCGCCGGGCACGGATCGATGTTGCTCTACGCGCTTTTATATCTGACGGGTTACGATCTTTCGTTGGAGGATCTCAAAAATTTCCGCCAATGGGGTTCGAAAACCCCCGGCCATCCGGAATATGGGCTGACACCCGGGGTCGAAACCACAACCGGCCCATTAGGACAAGGATTTGCCACCGGGGTCGGCATGGCCATGGCCGCCCGATATCTGGCCGCCCGATTTAACAAGCCGGATTTTCCCATTGTGGACCACACGATTTACGCCATCGTGTCGGACGGCGACTTAATGGAAGGGGTGGCCTCGGAGGCGGCCTCGTTGGCGGGCACGCTGAAGTTGTCCAATCTCATTTACTTATACGACGACAACCACATCTCCATCGAAGGTCAAACCGATATCGCATTTACGGAAGACGTGTTAAAGCGCTTTGAGGCATACGGCTGGTATACCGACCGGGTATCCGACGGCAATGACGTAGAGGCCATTCAAGAGGCCATTCGAAAGGCCCGGACGGCCGATCGGCCCGCCCTCGTTGCCGTGAGGACCACGATTGGGTATGGTAGCCCCCACCGCCAAAATACGGCCAAAGCCCACGGAGAACCGTTGGGGCCGGAAGAGGCCCGGTTGACCAAGGCCTTTTACGGTTGGACGGCGGAACCGTTTACGGTGCCTGACGCCGTCCTCCAACACTTCCGGCAAGCGGTTACCCAAGGCCGACAGTGGGAAAGCGACTGGCAAGCCTTGTTTGACCGGTACCAAAAAGCGTATCCCGAACTGGCGGCCGAATTCCAAGAGGCCTTGGCCGGAAAAGTGCCCGCCGGGGCCTTGGATGAATTGCCCCTTTGGGACGAAGGAACCGAAATGGCCACTCGACAAGCGTCCGGTCTCGTCATTAACCGGGTTGCCGCGAAGTGGCCGACGTTTTTGGGAGGATCCGCCGACTTGGCCCCCTCCAATAATACGGCCATTGAACAAGGTGGCGACTTTTCTGCCGAGAATCCCGCCGGCCGCAATCTCCATTTCGGGGTGCGGGAGCACGCGATGGGGGCCGCCCTTAACGGGATGTCGCTTCACGGCGGGGTCCGGGTGTACGGCGGTACTTTTCTCATCTTCTCCGACTATATGCGCCCCGCCATTCGCCTGGCCAGCTTGATGCACCAACCGGTCGTCTATGTTTTCACCCATGATTCCATCGGTTTAGGCGAAGACGGGCCCACCCACCAGCCGATTGAACAACTCGCATCCCTAAGGGCCATTCCCGGTCTATACGTCATTCGCCCGGCGGATGCCAATGAGACTCGCGAAGCCTGGGCTTTTGCATTATCCCAAAAAGACCACCCGGTGGCGCTCGCGTTGACCCGGCAAAAGGTACCCACGTTAAATCCGGCCGTCACCGAAGGGCTTCGCCGGGGCGCCTATATCCTCGCTCGAAACCACGAGAAGCCGCAATTGGTCCTCTTAGCCAGCGGATCCGAAGTCGATTTGGCGTTGAAAGCCTATCAACGGTTGGACCAGACCGGCGTGGCGGTGCAAGTCGTGTCGTTTCCCTGCTGGGAGCTTTTTGACCAACAAGATCCGGCCTATCAAGCCGAAGTCCTGCCCGCCGGCACGCGTCGGATCGCCATCGAAGCGGCCTATCCGCAGGGCTGGGAACGCTATGTGGGGCCAGAGGGCGTCGTTATCGGATTGACGCATTTCGGGGCATCGGCGCCGGCAGACCGCCTGTTTCAAGAGTTTGGTTTTACCGTCGATAACGTGGTGCGCCACGCCCAGCAATTATTAAGCGAATAGGAGGGTCCTGCATGAATCGTCTGCAACAAATCGCCCAGCTCGGCCAGAGCCTTTGGTATGACAATATCCGCCGGGGCATTCTGGAGTCGGGGGAATTGGCCCGCTTGATTGACCAGGGGATTACCGGTGTCACGTCTAATCCCACGATTTTTGAAAAAGCCATTAACGGGTCCCATGACTATGATGCGGACATTCGTGCATTGGTGAAGCAAGGATTGACGGTGGACGCGATTTACGATCACCTGGTGCTGGAGGACATCGGCCGCGGGGCCGACCTCTTGCGCCCGATCTATGATCAGACGGCGGGCGTTGACGGCTATATTTCAATCGAGGTGCCGCCCACTTTAGCCCAAGACACCCAAAAAACCATCGACGAAGCCCATCGCCTCTATCAGGCCCTGAACCGCCCCAACATTATGATTAAGGTGCCGGCTACCCCGGAAGGCATTCCGGCAATCGAAACACTGATTCGCGACGGCATTCCTGTCAACGTCACTTTGATCTTCAGCTTAAACGCCTACCGGGCGGTCATGGAAGCCTACATCCGGGGATTGGAAGCGCGTCTGGAACAGGGACTGCCCGTCAACGGAGTCGCCTCCGTGGCCAGTTTTTTTGTCAGCCGCGTCGATACCCTGATCGACCAACTCATTCAAACCCACGGCTTAAACCCTGAATGGCAGGGCCGAGCGGCGATTGCCAACGCCAAACTGGCCTACCGCCTGTTCCAAGAAACATTCGCCGGCCCGCGTTGGGACCGCCTGAAGAACGCCGGCGCCCGGGTCCAACGGCCGTTGTGGGCCTCGACCAGCACCAAAAACCCCGCTTACCCCGACCTTTTATACGTCGAAGCCCTGATTGGACCCGATACGGTCGACACGTTACCCCCGGCCACCGTCGACGCCATCTTGGATCATGGTCAAGCGGCGCGTACCGTCGACCAAAATGTGGACGAAGCCCGTCAATTCATCGAAACCCTGGAGAAAGCCGGCATCTCGATGGATGCCGTCACGGACCAGTTATTGGCGGAGGGCGTACAGAGTTTCAACCAGTCTTTTGTCACCCTGATGCAAAGTCTGACCCGCAAGCGAGTCCGCGTGCTCCAAGAATCGGCGCCTGCACACTTTCACTTGGGTACCTATGAGGACACCGTCGAGCACACGGTAGATACCTGGCAATCCCAGAAGGCTGTCGAGCGCATTTGGCAAAAAGACTGGACCCTTTGGAGCCAGGATCCGGAGGACCGTCCCAGCATCGAAAACGGTCTCGGATGGCTTCAGGTCATGGGAGCCGTCACCGCCGATTTTCCCCGCCTTCTGGCCGACACACGGCAGTTGGCCGGTGAGGGATTCACGGATGCGGTGGTCCTCGGGATGGGCGGCAGTAGTCTCATTGCCGACGTTTGGAGCCACACTTATTCTCTTGGCGTCCCGGGTCTTCGGGTCACGGTTTTGGATACCACCAATCCGAGCGCCATTGAAGCGCTCGACAATCGACTAAACCTCCGCCACACCCTTTTTATCGTCGCGTCAAAATCCGGTACCACCACTGAGCCGCTGGCGTTCTATCGTTATTATTGGAACCGGGTCAAAGAGGCCGGCTTACCGCCCGGACCCCATTTTGTGGCCATTACGGACCCCGGCACCCCTCTCGCCGAAGAAGCCGCCGCCCAAGGCTTTCGGGCCCTTTACCTAAATCCGGCGGACATCGGCGGACGTTATTCCGCGCTATCCTGGTTCGGCATGGTACCGGCCGCTTATATGGGCATGCCGTTGGCGGACCTCATGCCCGCGGCCGAAGTGACCGCCGAAGCCTGCCAAAACCCCCGGCTGACGGAAAACCCCGGCGCCTACCTGGGCGCGGTGTTGGGGGCTTTGGCCAAAGCGGGACGGGATAAGGTGACGTTCATCCTTCCCGATGCCATCGCGTCTTTGGCGGATTGGCTGGAACAACTGTTGGCGGAATCCACCGGCAAACGGCAAACCGGGTTGATTCCGATTGCTCATGAACCGGTACGCGACCCGAGCGAATATGCGGGCGATCGGGTATTCGTCGTCTATCGCCTCGGGCAAGCGGGACCCGCGGACGCCTGGCGCGACGGTATCCTGTCGCACGGACATCCCCTCATCGAATTGACGATTCCGGATCTGAGCACGTTCTTTAGCGAATTCTTCCGGTGGGAAATGGCCACGGCGGTCGCCGGCGCCGTCCTGGGCATTAACGCTTTTGATCAGCCGAACGTTCAGGAAAGCAAAGAAAATACGAAAGCCATTTTGGCCCATCTGGCAACCGAAGGCCAATCCTTGCTACCCCGCCGGGAGTCCGGGCGGGTGTGGTTTGAAACCGGTCCGGGTCTCGACGCTTCAAATCTGCCGGACGCGCTGGCCCGTTTGTTACATCAAGCGAAACCCCAGGCCTATCTGGCCCTTATGGCATACTTACCGCCGACGGACGAGATTCGCGCGGCACTTCAAAGCTGGCGCGACCTTTTGGGCCGCCAAACCGGTTTGGCCACGACCCTGGGGTTTGGTCCGCGATTTTTACACAGCACCGGCCAATTGCATAAAGGGGGACCCCACAATGGTCTTTTCCTCCAGTTGGTCGCCGCTGACGGGCCCCGATTGCCGATTCCGACCTTCGACACCGACTTTTTAACCTTGATGCAAGCCCAAGCGCTCGGCGACTTTCGGTCGCTGGTAGCCCACGGGCGGACGGTAATCCGGGTCGCCTTGCCCGCCCCGTTTTTGCCTGCGCTGGCCGATTTGACCGATGCGCTGGCCCGACAATAAAAGTTCTGGAGGCGTCATATGAAAGCAGCGATGATTGGACTCGGCCGTATGGGCCACAATATGGCGGAACGGTTACTCCGACATGGCCATGAATTGGTGATTTTTAACCGAACCACGAGTGCCTATGCCGGGTTGGTCGAGTTGGGGGCGACGGTCGCCCCCGACCTCGCCAGCCTCCACGCATTATTAACCCCGCCCCGGGTGGTTTGGGTCATGGTACCGGCCGGCGCCCCGACCGAAGAGGTGATTACCCAACTGTTCGAGATTTTGGAAGCCGGCGACATTATTATCGACGGCGGTAACTCCAACTTCCGGGATTCGATGCGACGAGCGCAAGCCGCCCGGGAACGAGGCCTCTTCTTTATCGATAGCGGAACCAGCGGCGGAATCTGGGGATTACAAAACGGCTATTGTTTAATGGTCGGCGGGGAGCCCGAAGCGGTCGAGATTGCCCGTCCTCTCTTCATAGACTTGGCCCCGGAAGACGGATTTCTCCATGTGGGCCCGGTCGGCTCGGGTCACTTTGTCAAAATGGTCCATAACGGCATTGAGTATGGTTTGTTACAGGCGTATGGTGAAGGCTTTGAAATCCTGAAAGCGTCCGAGTTCCCGCTGGATTTGCCGGCCGTTGCCAAACTCTGGAATCACGGGAGTGTCGTCCGGAGCTGGCTACTGGAATTGCTGGAAAAAGCGTATGCGGAAAACCCGGATCTTAAAGGCATCCGCGGCTATGTGGAAGATTCCGGCGAGGGCCGCTGGACCGTCGAAGAAGCCATTCGGGAAAACGTTCCCGCCCCGGTCATTACCTTGTCCTTAATGGCCCGGTTTAGTTCCCGACAAGAGGAGTCCTATTCCGCCAAAGTCATTGCCGCTTTGCGGAACCAGTTTGGCGGGCATCCCATTAAACCCGAATAAACGACAGAGGAGAGCTGGTCGATGCAAACCGTTGTCAACCCGTTACGGGAAGGCCTTACCGAGCGGCGCCGTCCGGACCCCTTTACCCTGGTGATTTTTGGTGCGGCCGGCGATCTGGCCCATCGAAAACTCTTCCCGGCGTTATATAACTTGATGGTTGACGGGTGGCTGCCACCCGATTTTCGGATTGTCGGCATTGCCCGCCGTGCGTATAATAACGCCGAGTTTCGTCAGGAAGTGGCGACCTCGGTCCAGTCGTTTTCCCGGCGGCCGCCGGATTTGGCGGTCCTGAACCGATTAACCGGGGGCTTAAGCTATATTACCGCCGATTTTAAGGATCCGGCCGCCTACGAAGCCTTAAAAACGCTTCTCACGGATCCTGAAGGCGGTTTTCCTCCCAACTATCTCTTTTATCTGGCCACCCCGCCGCAAGCCTACCGCGTGATTGCCGCCGCCATCGGAGAAGCCGGATTAAATCGCAGCCCCGACCCGCACGGGTGGGTACGCATCATCGTCGAAAAACCTTTTGGTCACGATCTCGAGTCGGCGCTCAGCCTGAACCATGATCTGCACCAGGTCTTCGAGGAACCGCAAATCTATCGTATCGACCATTATTTGGGCAAAGAGACGGTCCAAAATATCTTGGTGTTCCGGTTTGCCAACGGGATTTTCGAGCCCCTCTGGAACCGGCAATATATCGACCACGTGCAAATTACGGTGGCGGAATCCCTCGGCGTGGAAGGCCGCGGCTCGTATTATGACCAGGCCGGAGCCCTGCGGGATATGGTGCAAAACCATATGCTGCAGTTATTGAGTTTAATTGCCATGGAGCCGCCGGTAGCATTTGAGGCCGATGCGGTTCGCGACGAAAAAGTGAAGGTGCTCCGATCCATTCGTCCGTTTAGTACCCGGGATATTACGCAATTTACCGTGCGGGCACAATATGAAACCGGGTCGATTGACGGGGAGGTGGTACCCGGTTATCTGGACGAACCGGACATTGCCTCCGATTCTCGAACCGAAACCTATGTGGCTTTACGGCTTTTGATCGATAACTGGCGCTGGGCGGGCGTACCGTTTTACCTAAGGACGGGTAAACGATTGGCTAAACGTGCCACGGAAATCGCCATTCAATTTAAGCGGGCTCCGCGTCAATTTTTCCGACAGACCGAAACCTCCGAACTGGAACCCAATCAACTGACCATCAAAATTCAACCGGACGAAGGGATTTCTTTACGATTCGGCGCCAAGGTACCCGGCCCGGCCATTCGGGTACGAACGGTTAACATGGAATTCCTTTACGGCACGTCGTTTGCCGGATCCCCGCCGGAAGCCTATGAACGCCTGTTGCTGGATGCCATGGTCGGCGACTCCACACTTTTTACCCGCAAGGATGAAGTGGAGGAGGCGTGGACATTGGTTACATCCATTTTACACGGCTGGGAACGTGCCCGTGGGCCGCTGGCCACCTATGAATCGGGTAGCTGGGGCCCCCGAGAGGCAGACGAATTGATTGCCCGCGACGGGTTTCAATGGCGTCGCCCCTAAGAATCCGAGAGAGGGGATCAGCATGCCGCGTCAAACCATTCATTGGGAGCGTCAAGGGATTTCCGGACCCGAGCTCCGACGGGTTTTGCCCACCATCGTCCCAAGCGCGTTAAAAGAAGAAGTGGCCTTAACCGAAACGGTGATGACCCTTATCCTGTATATCGATGCGGACGATCCGCGCGACTGGAGCCACATCGCGGAGCAAATCGCGGCGTCGCATCCCGCTCGCGTGCTCATTTTGCGACCGGCCGCGACCGACGGCCCTTCCCAATTGGATGCACGGGTGCTGGCGACTATTGAAGACCTCCCGGGGAGCACGACCAAACATCGGGTGGTTTTCTCGGAATGCCTGGATATGACGTTACACGGACCGGTGGCCACCTATTGGATTGATTGGGTCCAACCCTTAATTCGCTCGGATCTGCCCTCCTACCTCTGGTGGTTAAAAGCCCCTCCGGCCTCCCGATTTCGATGGGATTTATTGGCCGGCGGGATTGGCTATCTCGTAATAGACTCCGACAGCACCCAGCTGGACAAATGGGTACAGGCGTTGCGCAATTTTTCGCCCACGAGCCCGATGAAAATTTATGACTTGGCCTGGGTGCGCACCACGGCGTGGCGTCGCGTCTTGGCGGAAGCGGCCGATCATGGGCCGGTTCTGGATTTAATGGCCACCCCCGACACCGTCCATTTTGAAGGCCCTCCCGACCAGCAAAGCCGCATGCAATATCTCTGGTATTGGCTATCTCACCAGCTCCGGTGGAACCTCTATCGACCCGAACTCCGGTGGAACTGGTCCCCCGCCGACACGGCCCGTGGCGTATTGACCAAATCGGGGCATGAGCTGGTCGTCGCTCGCGAAGACAACCGCATTGTGGCCCGTTACGGAACCCGGCATTGGTCGGAAGCCGATGCACCCGAACCGGCCGTCGAGTGCTTTGTCCAACTGATGGCCGACGGACCGGATGCCTTGTTTCAATCGATCTGGAGCTACGCCTATCAACATCTTTTGTCTGAGGAGACGCGACATGACTAATTCCTCCGTTCACATTGCCGACACACCGACTCGACTGGTCGCCGATCTCGCGGCATATCTGGTTCAACACGCGGATGAGGTGCTGAACCGGCAGCCTTTTTGGAACTGGGCGCTCTCCGGCGGATCGACACCGCTGGCCCTCTATGACTGGCTGGCAAGCCATCCCGACACCTTGCCGTGGCGGCAGATCCGCCTGTATTGGGGCGACGAGCGCCACGTGTGGCCTACCGACCCGGCCAGTAACTTTGGTGCGGTACGCGAACGGTTATTGCGCCATCCGGCAATTGTTCCCGCGGCCGTTTACCGCTGGCCCACCGAATTGGATCCTGCAGAAACTCTCGCGTACTACCGACAAGTGCTTCGTCCGTTGCCCCGGGTCGACGGCTATCCCCAATTGGACTTGGTGCTGCTAGGTATGGGAGATGACGGCCACACGGCCTCCCTTTTTCCGGGATCGCCACAAGAATCGGTCACCGACTGGGTCGCTTACGGTCCGGGCCCCCATTGGCATCGCTATACCCTGACCTACCCCACCTTGCTGAAGGCGCGGCAACTGGTCATGCTCGTGACGGGAGCCGCCAAAGCCGCATTGGTCAAAGCTTGCCTCAGCGATCCGGAGGCTCCGTACCCGGCCGCCCGCCTCTATCGCCAAGCGCCCCACATGCTCTGGTTTTTAGATGCCGAGGCCGCCCAAGCCCTAACCTAAGGGTCCCAAGGCATGCATCAACCAGAGCAGCGGATAGGTCCAAAGGCCCAGCAACACCAGAAAGACAGCGGATACCTGACTCATGGCGGCCAAGCCCCGCCGAGGCTTCGGCCGGGGGGACGGGGAAGCGGGGGCAAAAATCGGATAAATCCAGCGGAAATAGTATAAGAAGGTAAATCCGGTGACCAATAAGGCGATCAGCCAAACCACCATCGGCCCCGCCAACACAGATTCAACGCTATATAATTTGGCGGCCATGCCGAGCGTAAACGGAAATCCCGCAAACGCCGCCAAAGCGATGACGAGTGCTCCGGCCGGCCCCCGCGTGGGGGGGTGCCAGGCCCCGACCAGTTCCTCCCGACGCGGATTATGCAAACCGGCCAACGCATGCGCCGCACTGAATACCTGAAGGCTCGCCAGTACGTAAGTCGCCAGATAGGCGAAAGCGGCGGCGGCCTGACCCCGAGCCAGCGGCAAGAGAATAAACCCGACTTGGGAAATCGCCGCGTATGCCAGCATGCGCTTTAAACGGGGCTGGCGCCACGCCCCTAAAGCACCCACGACCATCGTGCCCACCGCCACAATATCGAAAACCGTCGATAACTGGCCAATGGCCCCGAAAGCGTGCGACGCGGCGAGCCGGATCAAGAGGGCGCCGGCCACAAATTTCGGCAGGGTGGCAATGACGGTGGCTACCTCCCAGGGGGTGCCCTCATACGTATCCGGAGCCCACCAATGAAAGGGAAAACTGCCCAATTTGAACAGCAGCACGGCTAACAGGAGAGATTCCCCGGCGGCTAGGCCAGGACGTGTGCCGGCCGAAGTCAGTACTTCAAGGGTTCCCTGGGCCCCCCCGACAAGTCCCATTCCCAAAATGGCCAAAGCGGTAAATACGGTGGTCAAAATGAAAAATTTCAGAAGGGCTTCATCTCCGCCAAGGTCCCGGCTCCCGTCCCCCAACAACCCGTACACCCCGATATTGACCGTTTCTATCCCTAAAAAGATCAGAAGCCAGTTATTGGCCGATACCGCGACCACGCCTCCAACCGCCGCCCATATCAAAAGGGTGAGTGACCGAGGGCTGGACTCGACCGGCCAGATCGCCGTCAGTCCCAGAGTTGTGGCCAACACCCCCTCTTGGTCGATCACACGATTCGGGAGCGCACCGAGAAGCCGTTGATATTCCGCGGGGAGCGAGGATCCGCCGGAAAACCCCGCCATGACCAGTATAAGCCCCGCCACCGTTATGACCCGGTGCACCCGCCTATTCATTGGGATCAGTTCCATCGTCATCATCAATACCGCCAACAGGCCCAAAGCCACCCACCCGATCATGAAAATCCCCTCCATTGCCAAACGTGAATCCACCAACCGGGAGCCAACCCAAGCCCCAGCAAGGGCAAACCCAAAACCCAGCCCATCCCTCGACCGAGGCCAGACGCCGGCGATGCCGGTTCGTCCGATCCGAATCGTGCGCGCGCCAAAATCCGCACCCAGGTCGCACTCATCAGGACTAAAGCCGGAACAACGAGGGCGAACGCCAGGGGCGTTCTTTGATAGACCGATACCAGCACGCCCAATTCCCCGGGAAATAGCGCCAGTCCGGGAGCGCCCATATAGGCCAACGCGGCTAGGGTTAACCAACGGACGGTCGCCGGATCCCGCCGGTAAAGCCCGGTCAAGTCGCTCAACTGACGCCCCCCGGTCACCTCTTGGATCCGCCCGACGATCCAAAAGAGAAAAGGCGACGCCAATCCATGACCCACCATAACCAATATCGCCGCCTCGGTGCCAAGAGCGGTCCCGCTCGCTAACGCCATCATGACGTACCCCATCGAGGCAATCGAACTCAGCGCAACCGTCTGCTTGACGTCTTTTTGGGCGAAGGCTAATCCGCTGCCCACCAATAGCGTGATTGCTCCCCAGAATGTCCAAAACGGGCCGGCCTGCTGTAATGCCCCCCGCAGAAGACCGGAAAACAGCAAAAACCCATACGGCGCCACTTTTAAGGCGGAACCGGCCAAATACATCGATACCGGGGTTGGGGCCTCTCCATGCATCCGAGGAAGCCAGGCATGAAAGGGCCATAGCGGTGTTTTAATGGCCCACGCCAACAGTAAAATTCCGAACACCAGCTGCTGTTGAACGAGCGGTAATGTCCCGCCGCCCACGACGGTAATGTGATGCAGCGCCAAATAGAGGACCGCCGAAAGTAAGAGCATGCCCGCCACCCCGGAAAACGCCAGAAAATAAAAGGCAGCCGTTCGGCGACCCGATCCCCCGTGTTTGCGGACCAATAAAAAGAACGGCAGCACCGCGGTTTCAAAACCCAGAAAATAGAGGAGCCAGTTCCGGCTTAAAAAGGCCACCGTCACGCCCCAAAACGCCAGAGTAAGCCAAACGACGGTATCACGGGACGGTCGCTTCATCGCGAGAGCCGTCGCTAAAAAGACGAGCGCATTCATCCATAATAACGGGAGGTTGATTGACGTCACACCCACGGTAAAATTTAACCCGAGCGTCGGCCACCAACTAATACTCCACCATTGCCCGGGTTTCAATCCCGCCGTCGTGATCCCCAATTCGGCGAGCGCCATGGCGACTACGGCATATTGCCCATAACGGGCCGGCAACCCGAGGAAGCCGGCTAAAAACACCCACGGCCCTATCAACAACGCGATCAGCATAACGCCCCTCCTCTATCGTTTCTTCGGGTGTTTGGGATGCCGTCATTACACATGGCCGACCAAAAGAACCCATAAAATGACTCCCAGACCGGACAAGAGGACATACCGCTGTGATCGCCCCGAACCGCCGCGATGGACAAGACGGGTTAGCCAGCGAAAAATGCCCACCCCGAGCCCTAACGCCTGCGATACTCCCTGCTCAGCCGCCAGCAGCATGTCCGCCGCGGCGTTTCCCAGGTGCCACAAATACCGCCAGCCGACTCCGGAACAAAGCGTCATCGGTCGCGTCCAAAGAGCCCCGAGCCCCGCTCCAAAGAGAACCGCCAAGAGACCGGGCCAGGTCTTTTCCCACAAAAGCGGGGGCAACGTCACCCAGGGATGCCAAAAATAAGTCCCTACGGCAAACCCGCTTAAAACCGTTGGCGGCCACAGCATAGCGAAAGGGCCCGTCTCCCCCGTAGGCCGAAACCCTTTCAGGGCCTTCAGCAAGCGGGTGGCATAGGCCCCGCCCAAAAACGAGAGGCCCCAATCCACGAGGGTCCCCGCCCAGGAACCGTCGCTGACGTGTAACAAGTCCGCTTTGGCCACAAAACCGCCGGTGGGCGGAAGTCCGGCAACCGCCAATAGGCCGACCAACAAAAGCCCGATCTGTTCAAACACCGTCAACTGTCCCGCCAAATCGGTCATGTGGCCCGAATGGGCTCGCCGGGACGCGATCCCGCCGACGAAAAAGAGTAGCGCCTTATATATGGCGTGAGCCACCAGCAGGGTCCACGCGGTTTGGGGCGAACCCCACCCGAGGGCTAAAAGCATCATCCCGAGTTGACTAACCGTGGAAAAAGCCAGGACGCGTTTAATCTCCGTCGCGCCTAAAGCCCCCACCCCGGCCAAAAGGGCGGTTCCGCCACCGATGACGGCTAATGCCGGCAAAATTCCGGATACATGCCCCAACAAGGGATCATAGCGAATGAGCAAGTAGGGACCGGCAGCGACCATGGTTGCCGCATGAATCAAAGCACTCGCCGGAGTCGGGCCGGCCATGGCGTCTAAGAGCCAAGACGCGTTAGGGCCCTGTGCCGATTTAAAGGCCACCGCAATAAGGAGCGCCCACGCGATAAGGGGCCCTCCCTGGCGATTCACCTCCGCAATCGTGTTCAAATGCCCGAGGGACGCCGCCACCACCGCCCACAAGAACGCCACATCCCCCAAACGGGTGATGAGCATCGCTTTCGAAGCGGCCCAGCGAGCCGTCGACGATTCGCGGAAAAATCCCACCAAAAGGTATGACCCCACCCCCATCCATTCCCATCCCACAAATTCCGTCAACAAAGTGTTGCCGAACACCGTGATGAGCATCGCTCCGGTAAAGGCCAACAAAACCGACTGAAAATACCCCTGCCGGGGATTGCCCGCCAAATACCCCTGTGCATACCCTTGCGCCAAGAGATTAATCAACGTCGTCAATAACGCCATCCACTTGGCGATGGGGGAAGCCAGCCAGCCGATTTGCCAGTTGACCCCGGCTAACTCGAAAAACGTCCACGTCACCGGTTTGACGGACGTCATCAAGAGCCACAGGGTCCCTCCCCACAAAATGGCGGAGGCTACGATCATCGCCACCGAAAGGGCGCGCGTCCGAACGACAATCCCCCATCCTCCCAAGATTAGCGGCAGCACCAAAAGCCCCACCCACATCCCTATCCCTCCTGATCCTTAAGGGTTTCAAACGCCCGGACTTCAGTGGTCCGATACCGTCGGGCTAGCCGTAAAACCACCGAAAGACCAATCGTCGCCTCGGCACCGGCGACGGGAATACTGAACAACAGCATAATGGCCGGCCGGGCGGCGCCGCCGTGCTGAACCGCTAGGAGGGCGCCCCAATTGGCGGCCGACAGGAAAATCTCGGCCCCCATAAACAGCAAGATCGCCTGACGCATGCGAATCATCACCACAAAACCGGTTAACGCCAGTAAAACGGGCGGAAGATACATCATCCCCGATCCTCCTTCTGTTCCACGGTATCGGCGGCAATCGCGACGGCGGCCACCAGGGCTCCCATCAAAAGAATGGCCAGCGCTTCTAAGGAAAAGCCTTGATGAAGCAGTAGCCAGGTGCCTAAATCGGTTCCGGTGATGCGTCGAAGAGGGTCCGGAGCATGAGTGGCCGCCAAAATGCCGGCCATGGGCGGCAAAATCCAAACGATACGCCAACCCGGTGCCAGCGGAGGAAGGGATACGCCGGAGGGGGTCATCATCATCACAAATAACACCATGACCAATACGCCGCCGCCGTAGACCAAAATCTGAATCGCTCCTAATGTCGGGCTCGCCAATTCCCAAAATAAGGCGCCTACCCCTATCATCGTGCCGGTCAGATAATAGCCCGACAATAAGGGCCGCCGACTGAACAACACGCCCAACGATAAGCTCACCGTGATAAATGCCGTCAACCCATAGACCATGGCCGCCAAAGTCATGAGGACGCCCCCGCACTTCGGGCCAATTCCGCGACGCCTTCCACAAGACGGGGCCGTGACGTCGTGGCCATTTCAAATTCCGGTCCCATGGTCAGACAGTGCGGCGGACACGCCTCGACACACAAATCACAAAACATGCAAAGGCCGTAATCAATCGTAAAGGCGGTTAAGACGAAGCGGCGATCGTCACCCCGATAGCCTTCAACCGTCAAACAATTGACGGGACATATCCGGGCACACGCCTGACAGACCACGCAATCTTCCACCACCAACCGGTGGCGGCCCCGAAACCGTTCCGGTGCATAGGCATGCCGTTCGGGATAGGGGCGGGTCACCGGTCGCCGAAACACATGAATGCCGGTAACCTTCAAGCCGTTTACCAATCCGCGTCCCAAAATGCGCAGTTTCATCTTTATTCGCCCCCTTCTTCGATACTTTCGGGTTACGGTGTCAACACCCGCCAAACCGCAATCCACATGACATTCAGCGACGTCAGGGGAATCAGCACTTTCCACCCCAACGCCATTAAATGGTCAGGACGGATGCGGGGCCACGCCGCCCGAAGCCAGATGACGACGGAAACGACCGCCATGATTTTGAGAGCCAGCCACCATACCGGACCCGCGCCGAGATAAAGCACGGCCATCAACCAGGCAAATAACAATAAGTGGGCATACTCCGATACGACAAACAGCGCGAAGCGCACACCGCTATATTCCACGTGATAGCCCGCCACCAATTCGGACTCCGCTTCAGACAAGTCAAACGGCGGGCGGTGGGTTTCGGCTAACCCGGCAACGAAAAACCCCAGCGCACCCAACGGTTGACTGACAATATAGGGCAGATGGGCTTCATGTTGGGCAATGACGTGCAAGTTGAGTGATCCTGCGGCCAAGGCCGGGCCCAAGAGCGCCAAACTAAGCGGTACCTCGTAACTCACCATCTGGGCGGTGGCGCGCAGACTGCCGATGAGGGCATATTTGCTGTGCGAGCCAAACCCGGCGGCCAAAATCGCCAACACTTCCAAACTTAACACCGCACCCACAAACAATACGCCGATATTCAATTGCGGATCGAGTTCGGGCAACGCCGCAAATGCCACAAACACGGGCACGAAAGCCCCGACGGGCGCCCAACGATAGAGTGTGTGGTGAGCCTGGTCGGGCAACACGTCGGATTTCGACAGCAATTTCACGATATCCGCCAGCGATTGCCATAACCCTTGCGGACCTACTCGATTGGGCCCCAACCGCACTTGCAATCGGGCGAGGAGTCGCCGCTCATACCACAGTAAAAACGCTGCGACCGGGGGCACGGCCAAGGCGCATCCGACAGCCGACAAAATATCCCTCATCGGTCGACCTCCCCCAGCACGATATCGATGCTCCCCAAAATGGCGATGGCGTCGGAGACCATATGGCCTCGTAACAGGTGTTCCAACGCCTCAAGATTGAATAAGCTGGGCGGTCGAATCTTCAGCCGTTTTGCGTGAGGGGTCCCATTCCCCACGAGATACACGCCCAGTTCGCCACGGGGACCTTCCACGGCAAAATACGTCTCATCTTCGGGAAATTTAATGATCCGGGGAACTTTGGCCATAATGGGGCCGGTCGGTAATTTTTCGAGAAAGGTTTCCACCAGGTTTAACGACGTATCCAACTCATCCATCCGGACTTGATAGCGTGCCCAGGTATCTCCCGTCGTCCGGGTGACCACCGGCACCAAGACCTGTCGATAAATACCATAGGGTCGATGGCGGCGAAGATCGTAGGACACTCCGCTCGCGCGAAGCATGGGGCCGCTAAGCCCCATCCGGATCGCCAACGATCCGTCAATCACCCCGATGTCGTGAACCCGACGCCGAAATATCGCGTTATCTTCGATAAGGGTCCGATATTCACGAAATTTTGCCCGAAAATATCCAATGCCGACGGCGACTTTTTTCACCCACATGTCGGACGCATCGTAGCGTACGCCGCCAAACCGCATGAAATTGTAGGTGAGGCGCGCGCCTGTGAGCTCCATCAACAAGTCCAAAATCATTTCGCGTTCACGAAAGGTATATAAAAAGGGGGATAAGGCGCCCACATCCAAGAGAAAGGTGCCTAGCCATAAAAGATGGCTGGCTATCCGGTTAAGCTCCATGACAATCCCGCGCAACACCTCCGCCCGGGGTGGCGCCTCCAGAGCCAACAACCTTTCGCCCGCTCCGATATAGGCCATTTCATCAAACATCGCCGCCAAATAATCCCAACGATCCGGATAGGGTTGATATTGTACGGCGGTCCGCCGTTCCGCTAATTTCTCGAATCCCCGATGCAGATATCCCATATGGGGAGTGACTCCGACGATCGTCTCGCCTTGGAGATGAAGTACCACCCGAAATACGCCGTGTGTACTCGGATGTTGGGGGCCTAAATTCAAAATAAGCTCTTCGTGACGAATGGTCGGCGGCGGTAGAATTTTGCTCATTGAATGTCACCGTCCCAAAGGGTGTAACGTTTTCGCAGCGGATGTCCCTGAAATCCGTCCGGCAACAACAGGCGTCGTAAATCCGGGTGCCCTTCGTAGAACACGCCGAAGAGGTCATAGACTTCCCGTTCCTGGAAATTGAAGCCGGGTACCAACGGAGTTAATGAAGACACGCGAAGATCATCATCGTCTAACCGAACGGCCAGCATGACCTCGGACTCGCCCGGCGGGCCGAGGGCTCGAAACAGATAGACCAGCTCCACGCCCTCACCGTGATCGACGGCCGTATGCAACACCGGATAACGAAATCCCTCGTCTAAGAGACCACGAACGGCGTCTAGAAGCCGGTTTTTGTCCACATCATAGCGCCTCATGCGTCACCCTCCGACCAAAACGGGTAACGGCGCGTCTCGGCCGGCAATCGCCTCTCCGGAATGACCGGCTTACCGGTAATTTTTTCTTGCAACCGAAAAATGCCCCACATGAGGGCTTCCGGGCGGGGAGGACAACCGGGCACATAAATGTCGACCGGCACAATATGGTCCACTCCTTTCACGACGCTATACACGTCGAAAAACGGACCGCCGGACGTGGCGCACGCCCCCATGCTGATGACATAGCGCGGTTCCGGCATTTGTTCATATAAGCGCCGGAGAACCGGAGCCATCTTTTGGGTTACGGTACCGGACACGATCATGACGTCGGCTTGACGGGGACTAGCCCGGAATACCATCCCAAAGCGATCTAAATCATAATCGGAAGATCCGGTTGTCATCATTTCGATGGCACAACACGCCAGCCCAAACGTTAACGGCCAAAGAGACGATTTACGGGCCCATGCCACCAACTCTTTTAACGGGGCAAAAAACACCTGCCGCTCAAGCGAGCCGGCTACATCCATGTCAGAACCCCCTTTTTCCAGGCATAGACGAGCCCAAACAATAACATCGCCATAAACACCACCGCTTGGAGGCCCAACATCGGGGGCACGCGGTTCATCGCATCGGCCCAGGGATATAACACGGCCGTCTCGGCATCGAACAACACAAAAATTAGCGCATAAAGGTAATACCGGACATATTGCGGTTGCCAGGTATCCCCTTCGGGTTGAATGCCCGATTCGTAGGGTCGGCCCATCGCACCGTTAGACAACGCGGTCGGTAACCGAAGCCAGCGGCCGACCCGTTCCATCGATAGCGGAATCATTACGCCGAACGCCAAAAAAAGCACCAACGTGAGGCCGATCATGAAATCCTCCCCTTACGGTATCGCAAGTTCACCCGCTTATAGTTCTCTCGTGCTATGCTGATTAAATCCTGATGGTTTTTTCTTCGGCTCAATAGGCCCGCAATGGAATGAACTTTTGGGTGTGGGATATCGTCCATCCTATATAGTCTGAATTAAAATTGCAATACCTAAAAAATAAATACTTGACTTTTTCCGAAAATATTAGCAGAATGGGTCCCAACTAAAGAACTAGTTCTTTAGAACTAGACCTTTAGCTACCCGGACCATACCGTTCGCGATACCCAAGCCGCCTATTCCCGGCTTTCATGTAGACAACAGCGCCGTTCCGCGACGCTTGGCACCCCTTGTCCGACCCGCCCGAAAAGGGCCAACGAGAGCGGCCAGCCCCTCTTTGCCTGGGGGATAGGAAGAGTCATTCCAACAGGGAGGTTTCGTCATGCCCAATCCGCACGATAAGAGCCCGACCCAAGGTTTTGACCGAGGATACGGAGCCATCGGGGCCCTCTTGCTAGGGCTTTTGTTTCTCAGCATCAAATCACAGTCGGCCGGCTTGATTGCGCTCGTGTTGTTGACGGTGATGCTCTGGGTCAGTGTCGGAGCCGCCATGTTAATCAGTCGGTTTAACCAAGGGAGATGGGAATAATGGCCACATCCGAAAAACCGATTCCCCTCTCCTCGCCCTACTCCAAGCCCCTCTATAAGTGGCTGGACCGCCTCATCCCGGTCGGTTTGGCGGGATTTATGCTGTTGGTGTTTTTTGACTATAGCTGGTGGGTTGTCCATTCGCCCCGTCCGATTGCCACCTGGCGCCGGATCATCTTTTTCTCGATCTGGATTCCCACCACGTTGTTTTACGTCAGCTTAGGCCTGAAAGACATCATCCAAAATTGGAACGGGCGGTGGGAATTTGCCGGCCCCAAGCCACGTCCGCCCCACGCGGACACCATCGGTACCCAAAAGGTCATATTACAGCAAGACTACTTTCGCACGGTGAGCGGAAAGCGTGTCGATCTCAGCCAAAACGCCTTTTTCCGATGGTTATTTCACCGGCGATGGTACCAGTTTGCCGCCCAGTTGCCGAACGTGATCATCTTCAACATCGTCATTATTGCCGGGTTAATGGGGACGGTGAACCCCAACCTGAATTTCGGTACCGTGATTACATGGTACCTGTGGTTTGGCGTATTTTTCGCCCTCTGCTTAGGCATCGGTCGCGGGTGGTGTCTAATATGCCCCTTTAGCGCACAGGCCGAATGGGTACAACGGCTCGGTTTATTCAGTCGGCGTAAAAAACTCTTCACCTTGGGACGGAAATGGCCGCAGAAGTATTCCACTGTGCTAATTTCCGTATTTTTCTTTATGACGCTGACCTGGACCGAAGAATTCTACAACGTGGCGGGACCCGGCTTGCCGATTTTTACCGCAGCCTTGGTGGCCGGTATTATCCTCTGGGATCTCTTCTATGCCTTGGTCTTCGAACGCCGATCATTTTGCCATTACGGTTGCCCGTTGGCCGCGGTGATTGGGGCCACCTCGGCTATCGCACCGTTTGAAGGATTCCGGGCCAAAGACCGTTCCCTCTGTAAAACCTGTACGACCAAGGAGTGCATGCGCGGCAGTGATCGGAGTTATGGCTGCGGCTGGTTCGAGTACCCGGGCAGTATGACATCGAATTTCAACTGTGGCCTTACCGGAGAGTGTTTTAAGGGATGCCCCTATGAAAACGTCGGCCTCTCCGTCCACGCTCCCTTAAAAGAAGCCTATCAACCCAAGAAAAAGCGGTTTGACGTCGCCCTGAGCGTCACGCTCATGATGGGAACCCTGTTTTTCGAGGTGATTAACGCCACCCCCACCTACGGGGTGTTCGACACCTGGCTTTCTCGGGTCACCGGATGGACTCGTATCGCCCAGATTTTACACACCCAGCTTCAAGGCTATCCGAATCCCCTGGATTTCTTCGGGATTATCCTCGTCTGGCCCTTGGCCGCCTGGGGATTGACCCGATTAGCCGCGGTCTTCAGCCGCGGAACGCTCACCGCGCGCGAGCTGTTCACACGCTATATGTACGGCTGGATTCCCCTGTTCGGCCTAGGCATTTTTGCCCGGCAACTACCGAAAGTGCTTACCAATGCCGCCACCATCATTCCCGTCTTATCCGACCCGTTCGGCTTCGGCTGGAACATGCTGGGGACAGCCACCGGGGTGCATACCCGTAGTGTGGCGCCGGACTGGATCTTATGGGTTCAGGTGGCTCTGGTCATCATTGGCGGGCTTTCGGGCCTTTTCATTACCCGGAAAATTACCCAACTGGACTACCACAATAAACCCGGTGCCAAAGCCATCGATGCCTTGATGAACGGAATCGTGCTTATTCAAACCGTCGCGTTGGCCGCACTGTATGTCGATATTGCCGCCCAGAATCCCGGTCACCCCTTTTCCCCGCCATTTTAAACGGTTAGGAGGTTTTTACCCATGTCCACCTGGACTCTAACGGTACCTACGGTCAATCACGAGCGCTGTGTGGGATGCGAGTTATGCACCCGGGCGTGCGGGGTCACTCACGCCATTAATTTAAACTTGGAGCATAACTGGGTCGAAGTCTCCGAAGAACTGTGTTGGGCCTGTGGGGCTTGTACCCGCATGTGTCCCTTTAGCGCCATTACCTTGCCGGACTGGGTGGAACCCAATAAAGCGTTACGAGATGCCATTTATGCCCGAACCCGCAAGCCGAAAAAACGGCATGACGCCCCGGAACCCTTGACCGCCGAAACCGATTTGACCGAAAGCCTCTCATAAATCCCAGAAAGGAGACTCTAAATGGCTCACGTGATTACGGATCTTTGCCAAGGGACTAAAGACCAAAGTTGCGTGGAGGTATGCCCGGTCGACTGTATTCATCCGGCTTCCTCCATTGACGGGGTTGCCGAATATGAGTCCACCCCGCAGCTCTACATTGATCCCAACACCTGCATTGACTGTGGAGCCTGCGTACCGGTCTGTCCGGTCGGTGCCATTGCCATGCAAGATGATCTAACGCCCGAACAACAACCGTTTATCGAAATCAATGCGGCCTATTTTCGCATTCCGAGGTGATACGATGGCGATTCGTTTAGAAATTACCCCCGATGCGCATGACGCGTTTTTACGTCTCGAACCCACTCGCGAAGGCGACTATATTCGCGTTCAAGTCGGTCCGTCTTGTGGATGCGGCAAAACCGGATTTCAAATGATCTGGGAATCGCAGAAGAAATGGGGCGATACGGTCATCCGCCACACCCCTATTCCGCTTGTGCTGGATCGTCAAGCCCGAGCAGCGCTGAAGGGGGCCATTATCGACTATTCGAACGACCCCGTAAAACAAGGTTTTCGGATTGAGGCCCCCGAGATGCGTTCGAGTTGCGGATGCGGCCATTCGTAACGCATTTCGCCTGGATGATGGAGGGGCGGGATGTCGAATCCCGCCCCTCTTTCCGTGATGGACCATTCATGCATGATAGAAACGGCGATTCTCCTCAATAGACGCTTCCTCTTCCGGAGGTACCTCATCCATATAAAAAATGGCCTCGACCGGACAGACCGGAACACACGCCCCACAATCGATACAAACCTCCGGATCAATATAAAGTTGCGGAGACGCCGCAAAAGCCTCCGGTCCGTCAATATCGCTGGCCGGATGGATGCAGTCGACCGGGCAAACCTCCACACACGATTGATCTTTCGTTCCCACGCAACGTGACGTAATCACGTGCGGCATCCCAACCCCTCCTTCATGACAACCCCAGGTCCTCTTTTAACGAATGGTAACGCGGATGGGGCACAATGATTAACTGTACCAGGGCATCGTCTTCCGCGGTAAATCCGTGACGTACCCCTGCTTGCAATACCACCGTCTCCCCCGCCCGAAGGAAAAACGATTCGGTACCGGCTGTCATCCAAATAGCGCCCGTAAGCACCTGGATCATCACTTGACTGCTTGTCTCATGCTCTTTTAAGGCTTGCCCGGCTTTTAGCCCAAACCAAACCACCGCCGCATGCGGCGCGTCGTAGCGATGAGTCACGGTTATATGATCGGGGTGAAACAACGCGGGATCCTCGATACTCCACCGCTCCTTCATCCTATCATCCTTCCTGGCCTTTATCCCATTGGCAAAACCAGCATAGCGGGGTTCTGGGAGGAAAAACGTGACCTTGCTCACAAAACTGCTGGTAAGACCGAAGCTTCCTCAAATCGTGATCGCGATCACAGCGTAGAACCGACGGTTACGATACCGTTTTATTGGTTTGACGCATCCTTACCCCATATAGCCGCCGGATGGATACAGCCTCGGTCGGCGATGCGTCGGACCGGGGAAAATCATGTACCCTTACACCAGAAGGAGGTATCACCGATGGCGAACGACTCCCTCGTCTTGAACGCATGGCAATTTTCTGCCGCCATCCGACATGACGTCATCTTTCGCTTGTTAGCCGCCTTGCCGGTTGACCAAAGCCTTTTATTAATCAATGACCACGATCCTAAACCGTTATTTTACCAACTGGATGCGGAACAACCGGGACGTTTTCGCCGCGAATATCAAGACGCCCCGTCTTCCGACCATTTCGCCGTACGGATCACGCGAATCACCGCCTAAGGATGGAGCCAATGTCTGATACGGTTTGGGTTTCCTTTGAACAGGTGACAAAGCGCTACGGATCAACCTGGGCCAACCGAGACATTAACGTGTCTTTCGCCCCGGGCCAAATCGTCGGGATTCTCGGGCCTAACGGAGCCGGTAAGACCACGCTCCTTCGCCAACTGGTCGGGCTCACCCGTCCGACCTCGGGAACGATTCGGGTCTTCGACCGCCCGGTACGTCCGGGACAGCGCTGGGTGAAAAATTTGATCGCCTATTTGCCGCAACACCCGTTAGCACTGGGTGACCTCACCGTCGAAGAGGCGATCTTGACCAGTGCACGCCTCAGGGGACGCCTTCTCGCCGATGCCCAACAGCAAACCCGGACGCTCTTGGAGGATTTGGATCTCACGAGCATCCGGACCCGTTTGGTCGGTTCGCTATCGGGCGGCGAGCATCGGTTGGCCGGGATCGCCAGTGCCTTAGCCGCCCCCACTCCCGTTATGGCTTTGGACGAACCGACCAATGAACTTGACCCGTTGATGCGCCGCCGGGTATGGGATCTGATTCAGGCCTTAAAATCACCCGATCGGCTGATTTTACTGGTCTCCCATAACATCTTAGAGGCCGAACGGGTCCTGGACCGAGTCGTCATTTTGCACCAGGGAACCGTTCACTATGACGGTAGTCCCGCCGCGCTCCGACAAGATGCCGGCGACGTTTTGACCGTGACCATTACCTTAAACGACCCGGCCCTCGATGTGGTCCGGGATCTTGCCGATCATCACCTGGTGTGGGAACGGCAAAATCAGACTTATACTTTTACCGCCCCACGCCCGGTTGCGCTGCATCTTCTCGCCCACTGGTTAAAGCAATCCGGACATATTGCCAGCGTCACGGTTAATGAGCCCACGCTGGAAGACGCTTATCTCGTCTTGCGGCAAAAATGGGCGCCCGAATCATCTTCAGAAGAGAGGACGCGATCATGATGATGCCCACCGTGTCTTCGCCTCGCTTGACGACCATGTTTCGCGTTCTTCTCGGTATGCAATTCGCCCGCCTGCGAAAAAGTTGGCGACCGTACATTGTGGTGAGTGCGGTCATGCCGGCCGGTATCGTATTGTTGCTCCATTTGATGACGCCTCACATGAACGTAGCCGAACGACAAGACGTCATATCCGGCGCCATGTTGTTATCGGAGGCCATCGCCAGCATCGTGATGCTGTCGCAATACGTGGCTTGGCTCCATGTCAGCCGTGCCCTTGACCACTATCGCGTCCTCCCGATCTCCTTGGAAGTCTTGGTTTTGTCCTTGACGGGCGTTTACGGTTTGTTCGCCTGGCCCGGCATTGCGCTCATTGGCATTGAAGGCGTCTTATTAGATCATCTAACCCTCCGATTCGGCGCAATCTTAATTCCTCTCCTGCTGGTTACCGCTCTCGCCATGGGAGCCATCGGTATCGTCATTGGTCTACTGGCCCCCGACGAAGGGATTGCCGGCCTCTTGGGCAACTTGGTGATGATGGCGATTTTATTCCTCGGCATGGTCCCGGCAGTGTCCAGCTCTCGTATGCCGTGGCTATGGATTCTCCCATCCACCGGATCCATCACCATCTTACGCCACAGCTTATTTGACCAGCCGGCGGCCGTGACGACCTTGTGGACGGGAGAACTCCTCTATGTCACCATCGCCGTTAGCATCGCCACCTATTTCATTAAACGCCCCTCTTGACTGGTCGTCCGACCCTTGTCCCCACGCGTTAGGTTGCGGTCATGGGATGAATCGATTCCGGCAAGGCGTTTAGCGCGTCCAGGCATTTTCGGCGAAACGTTTTCTCAGGAGTTTTCCGACAGTGGTCTTTTAGATGCTCGAGGGGCACCAAAAGGCCGGTGGGGGGCAAAGAACCCTGTCGTAAATGCTGACGGACAAGCGCCGAAAGAAGCTCCCCGAGGCGGGCCTTTTGGTTGGGATCCTCTGTCCAACCGATTCCCACCACCCGCACAGGATATCGCAAATTGTGATAGACCCCTTCCGTGACGTCAAATACGAGGCTCCACCCATCCCGTTCATATCGTATTTCGAGCAGCCGAATCATCGGCTTGCCACCTCCCTCATCCTAACCACGCCCAGTAAGGCTTTCAAGCCGACCTTATCGCCGTCAAGAGTCCTCGGCGCTTACAGACGAAGGGAAACTCTCGTCAATTTCCCACGGTAGCCCGAGCCGCGCCCATAAAACCAATCCGCCTTCCAGGAAAAAGGCCGGGGTTTCATGGCGAGCGGTCCACTGTCCGGCCGCAATGCGGCTTCGAATACCGGCTTGGCAAACAAACACCAAATTGTCCGATTGGGGAATTTCGTCTTCCCGAGCCCACAATTCCAGCAACGGGATATTCGCCGACGGGATTAACCGCATCCGGTGATATTCCTCTCGATCATCGACATCGATAATCGTCGGTTGCCAGCCCGACCGCAGCATATGGCGGAAATCGCCCGGCAAAAGCCCAGTGACAGCAGGCGATCCGAGTCGGCTAAGCGTGAGAAAAGCCTTTACCGCCAGATTTAATTGATCCTCGGGTGATTGGCGATAGCGTTCGGCCATGGCCATAATCTGATCGCCTAACGGCGGGCCCAACCGAATTTCATTCATTGTCCCGTGCCTCCATTCTCTGTCCGGATACGACTGGGGATCGGGACGAAGCCGTCATCGTTCGTTGGTAATGCAGCGACACATGCGATTAAACACCCGTCCGAAAGCGGCCTCGACCCCAGCCCCACACGGCCGGCTAAAATCACTTTAGCCCGAGACAACCCGAGAAAATGTGATGTCCGTCACACGTCATAGCGTCCGGGTCACACGATATCCAGGGATATGAAAGAGGGGAACGTAACCGAGAACGTAAAGCCCGTTGAAAATTTTTCTGTCGAAGGTCTTCTCTTCATGGCGAACGGTCACCTGACGCGTCGATGTCGCATAAGATGTCGCGAATTCTCCCTTATCTTAGGAGGTGTTGGGCGTGCCCATCGGTCCCCTTCCACCCGGATGCATTGCCATTTGTTCTCCCCCGGCGGAAGACGTAACCAATGAGATTCCCGTAAAAAGCGGGGTCTGTCAATTATTCGCCGACGGATTAACCTTGTCGGATGTCGTCGTGACAGATTGTGTGATCGAATCCGTTTCTTTTACGGAAATCACCCCGCGCGCTGTGGGACTGACCGTGGAATTTCGGATCAACTTTTCGTTCACGGGTACCATAGACAACTTTTCGTTCCATGGTCAGGGTTCCTGCCAAGATTCTCTCCTTATCGTCGACGTCATCTTGCCGACCCATGAACATTTCGCGAGTCCGCTCGATTGCGCCGCCCACTTGAGTTGCACCGCGCGCGATGTCGGTTTTGACGCCGAAACCGGGGTACAAACCTTTATTGTCCACATTCAGGGTGAATTGACGTGTGTGGGGTGCCCTGAGGTTCCCTATACCATCGTGCAAGTATGTCCCTCAATCCCTACATCCACGATGTAAATATTCAGGAGGAAATGCCTATGTCGTCGTCCGAAGTCACCTGCCAAGAACTTTGCACGGCCACCGCCACGCCCGTCTTTACCCCCGTCAAGGTAACGGGCGTGTGCGATTATGCGGTCTCGGCTCCTCTAAGACAGGTCACCGTATCGGATTGCCAAATCGAATCCGTCTCGAGCCTCGCCATCTCGTCAACGACCGTCTTAATTAGCGTTCAAACGGTCGTCCATTTTACCTTTGTGCTTGATGACACCCATCAAACGGCGGAGTGTCATACCGTGATAGAATTCCTGCTCTCCCCCGTAGAACCGCCGGTAACCTTGTTGGAATTTCCTCCCTGCATGGTGGATGTGACGTGTCGGGCGACCTATGCCGGATATGACCGATTTATTGACGCCGAAGAATTCCTCGTCACGGTCATCGGATCCGTATCCTGCTACGGGTGCGAAAGTGCCGTGGTGAATGTACAACTTTGCCCCCCGACCACGTGATTTGACGTACCGTTGCAAAACGTCCCACGGCGGCCGAGATCCCCCGCCGATATCTCGGCCCCTCTCTCTTGGGCCGATTTCCGCGCCTTGCGACCCGCATTTTCCCTGCAGATTGAATGCGGTTGACCCCGCGGGGATTTTCATACGGTAGATCTTAGGATCTTGGTCTTGACAGACTTTTGGGAGAGTCGAAACCCGTTAATCCGGTACCGGCGGCTCATTGCGCGATAGCCGCACTGCGGACACACGACAAATGAGCCTAACCCGAGGTGAATCGTGAACATCAAGGAAACGTTGCCGATTTGAAACGATGTCCCGCATCGGGGGCACACGAAGTATACGTGTCGAGCCATTCAGGCATAAAACCCGGCCACACTCGCCAACACCAACAGTGGTCCAAGAAGTCCGAGACCCGCCACTTTGACCCCTTCCCGATCCGTCATGGCATCATTCCCCATGGCCGCCAGGTCTACATCGTGAGCATAGATCATCCGTTGGGCAAAACCATTCGATGCGGCACCTCGTTATTCCTGCTTAAGGAATCCAGGTCGATCACGGCGACGGAAATTGGGCACCAACAGTGACCCCGGGATTGTTTGCCGTGAAACAGATGCACCGGGCAATTCCTACCCGGCAAAAAGCGGAGACGATCAGCTCGTCACCGCTTATGTTTCGGATCCTAACCTTGTTGCATTGCTTTGGCCGTGTTAACCCGGTCACCGAGTCGAACGTGCGGGCGGCGCAAAGAACCTGTTTCGACTTCGTAAATATATGCGTGGATTTCGACATGATCGGGAATCAACGGATGGTTTCTCAAAAATCCGATCTGGGCTTCGGCCGTTTGGTCCACATCCTCAAACATCTTAAGCCAACGATAATAAGCGTCCATATCGGTTAACCGAAATTCCGGCAATAAGGGATCGACGGCCAGGCCATTCAACAAGTCCGGTACTCTTTGCTGCAAAGCGTTCATGATCTGGTCAGGCGAAGCCGACATCATGCCGCATTCGGTGTGATTGACAATAATGATTTCTTCGGTGCCGAAAAACCGGGTGGTCAACACGGCCGAGCGAATGACATCATCCGTAACCAATCCGCCGGCATTACGGAAAATATGCGCATCGCCGAGCCCTATCCCCAACACGTCTTCGACCGGCAACCGTTCATCCATGCAGGCCAGCACAAATAGTTTTCGATTGTTGGGAATCCCCATTTGCCGTCGTAACACCCATTCGGTCCGCTCATTCATCTTTCGATCGATCTCGTCGTATATCATGGGTTTGTTCCTCCTGTGTTTGGTATATTCCCATCTTAGTTAATTTTCTAATATTTGGCAAATGAATTCCCTCAAGTTCCCTTTCCCGTAATTATGTCGGAGCTTGCGAAGCAAGAGATTTTAAGGATTAGCGGTCCCGGCGTTGTCCTGGCTGTCGAATATCCCATCCGAATCCTTGCCATGTTTTTCGCTATTCTGGCGGTACCCCGATGTGACATACGGGGCACTATCAGGCAGGAGGAGATTTTGTGAGATTATGGTGGAGACTTTGGGGCGGTCGCCTCGCCGCATATTTGAGCAAGAAAAACGGCAACGTGTTCATCGAAAACGGTATTTGGATTATCGTCGTCGTATTGGCCATGATTGTGCCCATCGAGACCCTACGCAACGCTCTCGTCAACGCATTCGGTCAAATTACCCAAAACCTCAATTCCATTCCGTAGCCGGTAATGCCTTCATCGAACTGCTGTTGGTGTTGCCTGTCATCGTATTTCTCGCCTTAAGTCTTGTCACCTTGGGCGAAATGGCCCTGGAGCATCTCGCCGCAGGACAAGCGGCAGAAAACGCCGTCAACGCGTGGGCAAGCACGAATAACCCGAGTCTCGTATCGTCGACAGTCGATCAAACGCTAAGTGCAGACGGGTTTAGCAATCTATCCGCCGTCTCCACCAAGATAGCCAGCGAGGGATCGTTAGAAGTGGTCACCGTCCAAATGCCTGTCCGGTTGTTAAGCTTAAAACAGGTCGGCTCCGTCGTGGAAACCCGCAGTATCTACGTATCCTCCGGAACCGGCACGACGCCGCCTCCGGGCGGGAGCGGCGGAGGAGGTGGAGGAGGTGGCATTATCCTTCATCACTTCCCGATGTGGTAACGTCTCGTTAATGGGGCTCGGCCTGACCATTGTAGGGCTTATAATCGGCACCTTAACCGTTCAAACCGGCACCCTGGCGGTTGAGCAAAATCAGTTGCGGGACGCGATGGCCAATGCCGCGCACAACTTTACCGAAACTCCGACAGCCACTCTTTACCAAAATCGGGTGGACACCGAACTCCAGTCAACCCAGTTTCAGTTGCTGTCATTCTCCGCCAATTGGACGGGGAGCGGCTGGACGATCACCGCCAGCGGCCGATGGCACACGCCCCCGTTTTTGGGGATTCCCGGAGGCTCCGTCGTCGCAGCCGTTCCTTAAAACTTAACCCACTGAGGCCGGCAATGACCGGCCTCAATTAATTTATGGAGAGGATCGGGTCAAATAATCGTGATGAGGACAAATGACCCATCCCCCTTTCAATGACACGTAATTTCTCGTTCAGCCGAAAATACCACCATGATCGGCCGAGTTGCGAGTTACCGTCCGGAAGGGTCAACTGAACTCCGGAACTCCCTCGATGTTGAAAATAACATCCGCCACCCTAACCAGGTGGAGGTAATCAGACCGCCCACGCCAATACCGAGATAAAACAACGGCAATCCGAGTTGTGCGATAGCTAAACTCCCCAATAAAGGGATAAAGGGGGTCGTAGAGCGTGCGGTCATGCGAAAGATTGCAATCACCCGGCCAAATATTTCGTGAGGAACGATTTCTTGCCGCCATGTTCGAATATTTAACGAATAAAACGCCGATATCATCCCCATGGCCAAAATCAACGCGACGGCTTCTCCGCCAGTCCCCACAAAAAACCATAAGCCAAAAAGTGCGGAGCCGATTATAGCCCCCATCACGACACCAACGTTTCGGGGCACCCACGGAGATACCATGGCAAACATTACTGTTCCTAACAGGGTTCCCACCCCTTCCATCCCATACGTCACTCCAGTGACCGCCGCGTTCAAATGCAAGTGACGACGGAGGACAACCAGAATGAATGGCATGCCGGCCGATTCCACCACATTCCACACGGTACTAATTGCCAAGAGATACCGAATCCGCGTGTTTTTCCATACGTAATTTAAGCCGGTCAACATCTCGGACCGCGAGACCGGAAGAACGGGAAGGGGAGGCTCATTTACACGTATGAGAAAGAGGAGCGCCCAGGCTAAAATATAACTCGTGGAAACTATCAATAAAGCAAGGGCCATGGATCGTCCTACGAGATAGCCACCTACCACGGGTCCCACGATCACCAAGGTAGCTTCTAATCCATTCCATAAGCTGTTAGCCTTAGCCAACTGCTGCGCGGGTACCGTAACGGCAAACATGGCTTGAAAGGCTGGCCAATCCAAGACTTCCAACGCCCCCAGCATTATGGCAGCGATATATAGAGGGGTGGTCGAGTGGGATGTCATGATTAAGGCACCAATAAGACAGAACGTTACCACACCCTCCATCCCGGTCGTGACCGACAAGATCTGTTTCTTCGACGTACGATCAACTATCGCCCCTAAAAGCGGTGCCGCCAACTCCGGCAACGAGAGAACGGCCATGCTCCCTCCAAGTGCCAAAGGGGAGCCCGTCTTCAAGAAGACATACCAGCTTAAAGCAAATTTGAATAATAAGCGCCCAAATACTGTCAGCGCCCGAGAAATAAGAAATAGATAATACACTCCATCAACTCCAAAAATGTTCGTTCAACTTTTTATTTTTCGTGAAATTTAACGCCATTTGCGTAACACGTCTGCCGAACTCGCCAAGGTGTCTCGTTCAGAGGCCCCATATCCCTATCAGCACTCGATACCAATTAACGCCCCGTGGTGCGTTCGTCTATCAACAGCGCCAGACTTAAATGTCATCCGATAGCTGTCGACAACCCTATTACCTCGCTGATGATCTCGGCCCGGCGGATTTAATCGTTACGGCCAATCGCTTATAAATCGCGCCGAGGTTCTTTGAGATCCCACTGATAAAGGATAGAACAATGTCGTTCTTGCAACCGAACCAACTGATAGCCCAAGAGTTCCACCACTCCTCGGAAAGCTGTCAATCAAACGAAATCCCCTGTCAGCCTTGCCGCCTTAAGGCCCGTCAAGTCCATAGGTGGGCCTTTTGCCATGCCGACGGTTAAGAGGACAAGGACGTCGGAAGAGGGGGAGTATGAGGCTCGGATGTCCCCGCCCCTTGGGCTGTTCTCCAAAGACCCCAACCGAGGAGAACGTCTCGTATACCGGCCAACCGCATGACGTCGGTCCACGTCCATCCCGTAACCCAATGAACCGCCAACCAACTGATCGGATAGACAGCCGTTGTCAACGCGGCGACGACCGCCCATCCAGCCGAAAAACGCGGAGACGATCGTGCGACCAAAGGCACCATCCATATCCAATATTGGGCCGAATAGACTTTGCTGGTGATGATGAGAATGCCCACCGCGAGGATAGCCGCTTCCGTCCACGACCACCGCCCGGCCGCCCAGCCCTTCCACACAAGTACTTCCAATCCCACACCGAGGAGCAAAAATCCGAGGCCGAGCCCATGATTCGCGATGGCGGATTGTACATTTAAACTGCCAAAACTTCGGATGAGGTGCACCGACGGATGGACCCACGCGAGAAGACCCGCGACGGTCGATTCAATTTCCGTGGGACGTCGCCAGGAATATTGAATCGGCGACAAGGCTTGCGACGGGTTGGTTAACGCCGGTAGACCGAATAATAAAATGGCCGTGACGCCCAAAAACACGAGTAATCGGTCCCATCGCCAGCGACCGGTCGTCCGCCATTCGTCAATCAGCACCAACGGGGCCAAGACTACAGGAAACCATTTAAGCGCCGTCCCCAGCGCCATCCAAACCCATGCCGAGCCCCACCGCTTTCGTTCAGCCGCCAGCAGGGTGAACCAGAGGAATGCCGCCGGCCACAAATCGTAACGACTGGCCCAAAGATATATCGCTCCCAAATCCAAAAAAATCAAAAACCGCGTCACCCATGTCGGCCCTTCGATCCGCCCCCCATAGATTAAAAGGCTAACCAAAAGGCCGGCTGTGACCAGAGCCCATCCCAGTGGGTAACTGACCGGCAACAGCATCGGTAACAAAAAGAGCCCCATCGCCATTGCCGGATATTCCCGGGGCCAATGCGTACCAATCGGCCGAGTCACAAAGGATTCCGCATAACGATGGTATTCCGATACGTCGACCGACGGCAGGTAGCGGGCGCGTAAAATGCCAATCGCGACCGTCAGGCACGCCAGTAACACCATTCGTGTTCCCGAGGACAGTCGAGGGACCACCGACCCCATGCCCCTTTCACCAGATTGGTCACCTCTTCTCACCACATCGTCGAGAGAGAAGGTGTCCCTTGATCCAAGCATAGATATCGGCCCCTTGGCAAGAGAAGACATCCGGCATACTACCAGGCCGTTTTCGCCATATTAGCCGTAAAACGGAGGAGGTGTGACCCATGACGAATCCGGGTCCGGCGCGCTTTTTGCTGTGGTATGCCGGTTGGGGTGCCCTGTCCATCGTCGGCTACTGGGGGCTCTTTCACCTTTTTGAGCACTGGGAGTGGATTTAACTGTCCCATCAGCGCCATAGCGGCCCCGATTTGTTACAATGGAGCCAAAATCACTGATCGCGGCAAAGGAGAGAACATCATTGGCACATACGGTGGTCAAGATTGGTAAGCCTTTTGGACAAGGTACGCAACCCCAAGGCGGCGTCTTCTATGCGATTCGATTGCCGGAAGATAGCGTCGTGCGCCAAAGCGAGCTAGATTGGGAAGTCACGGTAGAGGGCACGGTATACCACGCGAGCCTAAAAAACCTCCCGCCATCCCCTATCGTCAAGATCGCCGAACAGCAAAACACATGGCTCGTTCATCATTATACCGTGCGCCAACTGGCCAATAGTTTTGCCTGGGACCGCCAGACGGTTTCCTTTCCCGCCGATGTCGATCCCGAGACGCCCGCCGATTGGTTCGTGTTTCCGGAACGATTAATCGACGGCAACACCGTGCAACCGGTGGATCACGGGCCTCACCCGTTGATGAAACTCATCGCATAGATACAAAGGATATGGCGGGCGGTCGTATGCCGCCCTCATTGGCCGAAGGAGGACCGCCCGTGCTGCTCAAACCCGGAACCTATGCGATTTTATCCACCCCGTTTACCGACGACGATCGGGTCGATCTTCCCAGCTTGGAACGCCTCACCCGCTTTTATGTCGAAGCAGGCGCAGACGGCGTGGTGGCTCTGGCGGTTATGGGCGAAGGAGCCAAATTATTGGACGCCGAACGGGATGAGGTTTTAAAAACGGTCGTCGAGACCGTCGGGAAAAAGATCCCGGTGATAGCCGGGGTCAGTGCCCCCAGCGTAATGCAGGTGCGCCACCACATTGACCGCGCACGTCAGATGGGCGTGAACGCCGTGATGCTGGCTCCGACGGCCGGCACGGATCCCCTCAAGTGGTACCATGCCGTCAGTGAAGCCGGTCTGCCGATGGTACTGCAAGACCATCCGCAATCCTCCCAAGTCCAACTTACGGTCCCCGTCATTCAGGCTATTATCCAAGCGGTACCCGCTATCGTGGCGATTAAAAATGAAGCCCCACCCACCATGGTGAGGACCCGCCAACTCCGCCAAGCATTACCGCCGTCGATTACCATTTTAGGGGGCCTGGGCGGCGTCGAGATCTGGGGCGAGTTGACGGCGGGAGCCGACGGTACCATGACCGGATTCGCCTTTCCGGAATTATTAACCGCGATTGTCGGCCAGTTCTTACGCGGCAACCCGGAAAGGGCCCGCACCCTTTATGAGGCCGGCCTCCCCTGGCTCCTGTTAGAAGCCATGCCGATTTATTCTTTGGCCATCCGAAAGCACATTTTGTGGCGTCGCGGCATCATAGCCAGCGCCCGTGCCCGCCAGCCGTCCCCCGTATTAGACCCTTTCCTGGCCCAATATGTGGATGATTTTGTCGAACGATTTAAGGAGCTGCGGTGGTAGAGGAGTCTACCGGCAAGAGTCCCTCGCCACGTTTCAAGCGGGCCAGCCCCGCTTCGCAGACCCCGTATGAAAGCCACGGACACGTGTGACAAAACCGCGGAATATCCTCAACCGCAATGTCCTCGATAATCCGGTCTAAAATCTCCTGCCAGGAAATCACCGCCCCCGGTCGAAGACCCAGACGGGCCAAAATTTGCGCATCCCGCCACATCACCCGTTCTTCTTCACAATGCACCGGCTGGGCGGGATCATCAGTCGGGAACGCCTGGCATAACCGGTCCGGGCCCTCCACGATCTCGACCGGCGTATCCGGTGTCCGTCGCAAACGGGTATGAATCGCG
The DNA here is from genome assembly GCA_000237975.1 of Sulfobacillus acidophilus DSM 10332. GTDB lineage: Bacteria > Bacillota > Sulfobacillia > Sulfobacillales > Sulfobacillaceae > Sulfobacillus_A > Sulfobacillus_A acidophilus. Next base: position 2,600,899 of record CP003179.1, read on the forward strand.
GTCATATTGGCGACATATTCCAGGGAATACCCCATACCTTGATAGCCTAAAAGACACAAGAGATGATGTCCACGCAAGCGGACCATACCGATGCCCCTCTTTATCCATGCGTTAGGAAGGCTTAGAATTTACCGGTTTTTGCTGCAGACGGTACGGCACGACCGTCACCGCGATCCGACGACGGAAAATCAGTACCGCCTCAAGGGCGACCGCCATGTGGTTATGAAGAATATTTTGCCAAGACTTTTCCACCAACAACTCGGGAATCACGACGACCACCCGCCCCTCGGCAAATAACCCGGTTAGATGGTCAATGTAACGGACCATCGGCCGAATCACCGACCGGTATTGCGATTCCACCACGGCTAATTTAATCCGGGGATCGGCATTCCAATTTTTCCAGCGGGCGTGAAACCGAGCCTCCCGTTCGGGCGTACCCGCCACATGTAGCGCCACGATTTCTTCCGGATTCATGGACAGGGCATAGGAAAGCGTCGCCAATGTCATCTTGTTGATGCTGGCGACCGGCACCACCACCACCAACGCTTTGGGCTTCGGCACCAATGTCAGATCCTCCAGCCGCAGTTCGTCCGCGACACTCCGATAATGCTGGTGCACCGCCCGCATACCCCAAACGATGGTCGGAATCGCCAGCACGACGATCCAAGCGCCCTCGGTAAATTTGGTCACAACCGAGGTGATCACAACGGCGGCGGTGAGAAGGGAGCCGAATAACCCCATGCCGATGGTTACCCAGCGGTGCGGATCGTTCCCCTCCTGCCAACGTTTTTTGGCCAGACTACTCATCGCAATAGTAAAACTCATGTAAACCCCGACGGCATAGAGCGGGATAAGGGCATCGGTGTTTCCTCGAAACGCAATAATCAAAAGCGATGAAATGATCCCCAAGACGATAATGCCGTTCTGGTAGACGAGACGATCCCCGCGCGCCAAAAACATGCGCGGCATCCATTCGTCGCGCGCCATGATACTGGCTAACTGGGGAAATCCCGCAAAACTGGTGTTGGCGGCGATGGATAAAATGGCCATCGTGACGAACGACAACAAATAGAAAAACCAGCCGTGACCAAAGATTCTATCCGCCAGCTGTTGGAGTACGGTCACTTCCGCATTCGGCACAATATGATAACGGAACGCGATGATCGACGTTCCCAAAAACATGCTGCCCAAAAAGAGACCCAAGAGCAACATGGCCCGACGGGCTCGTTGGACCGAGTCCTCTTTAAATACAGGGACACCGTTGGAGATGGCCTCGATGCCGGTTAACGCCGAGGAGCCGGAACTAAACGCCCGTAAAATTAAGAGGGGGGCGACGGATACAGCCGTAGGCGTGACATACGCCGCCAACGGCGTCGGGGCGGCCCGATGAAAAAGGCCTACGGCGACCATGGCCAGGATCATGACGATAAAGAGATAAGTCGGAGCGGCAAATAATTGGGCCGATTCCCGGACGCCCCGCAAGTTGACAATGGTAAGAAAAGCCACGACCAAAACCGACAATTCGACGGTGTACGGAAGAAGCGAGGGAAACGCGGAGACTAAAGCCGCAATCCCCGCTGTCACGCTGACCGAGACCGTCAACGTATAGTCGATTAATAAGGCGGCTCCGGCCAAAAGTCCGGCCGAAGGGCCCAAGGTATCCCGGCCAATCACATAGGCTCCGCCCCCGGTCGGATAGGCCCGAATAATCTGGCGGTAGCTCACCACCAAGAAAATCAGCAAAAGCACAATGACCGCCGAAATCGGCAAGGAATACCAAAGCGCCCCAACGCCTGCCGCGCTTAATACGATGAGAATCTCTTCGGTACCATAAGCCACCGACGACAACGCGTCCGGGGCGAGAACCGATAAGCCTTCCCACACCCCTACCTTGCGGGATTCCGCTTCCCGATCCTTAATAGGGCGACCAAATAATATTGTTCTTAAATTCACATGTCGTCGTGTATGTTTCATACGACTACTAAGATAACGGATTCTGCGCTTAACAATACAGATTTTGCGACGCCGAAAGAGAATTTTTTTCGCCGCCGACACCTGTCGGCTTTTGCCGGTAACACTACCGTCATGAACACGCCTTACTGGTATACGCGAACTTTTTGGACGCTCGCACTAGGTCTTTTCTTAAACGCCTACGTCTTTGGCGTGTCGGCGGTCGCCCTGACTTGGATCCCCGACTCCCGTCCCCTGGCTATCTGGCTCTTAATTTGGTCCCCCCTGTGGCTCAGCGTAGGGGTCGTCTTAGGCGGCTGGTGGCCCGATTCCGCGGGACGGCGGCAAGTCCTCCGATGGGGGCCGTTCGGATATGCACTGGGCGCACTCCTCCTCTGGTATTCCGACCGGGTCTGGGCTGCCTTGACCGGCAGCGGTTTTTTGATGGTGACCGCCGGAATTGACAGTAATGTCATTTTGACGTACTCGCGCGAATTATTGCCCCCGGCGACCCGGCGGGCAGCCATGTTTTTTGAAATCAACTTTGTCAATTTAGGAGGATTGGCTCTCGCCGCCGCGGCTTTTTGGGGCGGTCCATCGGGCATCGCCGGCGAACGGCACCTGGTCGCCTTCATTCCTGCTTTGCTAGTCGGTATTAGCCTCATCTTACGCTGGGGTCTTCCCGAGTCGATCTTATGGAAATATGAATCTGTCGGCCCGAACCGACCGGGTTGGCAGGCCGTCTTCAGCATCCGCTTTTTAGTGGCCGTGTGCTTTGCCTTCGCGAACACTACCGGCTTTTCTTTACTAAGCTATGCCTATGGCGCCGAGTTCTTACCCCGTTATTTCCGTATGATTTTTCTGGTATCCACGGCGACCGCGTTTATGGTGGGCTTATGGGCCCGACTCTGGGCCCGAATTCCCCCGCGCCTCTTATTGGCGGGCGGTTACGGTCTAGCTACGGCCGCCGCCTACGCCCTTTACCGGGTGGTATCGCCGACCACTTGGAGGTTTTGGCTAGCCCTCTTTTTTCTGAGTGCGATGACCTCCATTACCTATTTAGCCGAAGATACCTTTAAAACCGGCGGATGGCCCTCACGGATGAGGGCCCGGCTTACCAGTGCCGTCCGCGTGACGGCGCTCTTGGGGGATATTGGGGTGTTATTGGCGACTCACCGGACGCGTCCGGAATATTTTCTCCGGGTGATGATTATCGTATGGGCCGTAGGCTGGATGGCCGCCCTTTTGTGGTGGCGGCAGGCTCAAGCGCCGGAACCCTAATACCCCGTACCCGCTTTCGGCATCGTGGTCAAAGCGGCTAGGCACCCACCCAGCCAGACGTGCCAACCGTTTCAACGTCGGAACCGAATACACGTGGCCTTCGTTTTTTAGAGCCAACTCCAATTGAAAAAGGCCGGTGAGGGGGGCGCTTCCTTTAAAATATCCCACAATGTAAAGTTCTCCCGAATCGGCCAGTCGTGACCCCAACCGCCGCAACAAGCCGACCAATTGCGCCCTTGGCAGTACCTCGACGAATCGAATCAAGCTAATTTTGGTAAAGGGCCCCGGGGGCAACGTATCCAACACATCGCCCCGCCAAAGAATCACACCGGTTCCGGCGGGCCAATCCTGAAACGCCTGGGCGCGGTCGACGGCCACCACCCGGTGTACGCGGGGGGCAATTTCACGAGCCCATTGGCCAGGCCCCGCCCCCACATCCAGCCATACGTCATCGGCCTTGACCGGCAGGGTTTTTAACAGCCAACGGGTAAGATACTGGCCGGTTTCCAGAAGACGGGCCTGTTCTCCCCGTGCTTCCCAGCTACCGGGATCCTCGTTGGACGGCATCAACGTCCGGGACAAGTGAAGCCAACGGGCGGCTTGGGCTACGCCTTCGAGGCAGCCCGAGGTCGGCTGTTGCCCCACCCAATGCCAATAGGGTCGGTCGTAGCGGACATAGCCCCCGTCTTGTAACGCCTCTAACACCGGTCTCAGATAAGTCCGGGAATATCCCCGGCGAACCAACTGACCGACGGTACACCCTCGCCGCAATTGATCATAAAGGCGACTGCGCAGCACCGCATCCAACAGTACCGTGTGATAAAACGGCAGATCGTGATGAATCCAGTCCGGTCGCACCGTGCATCCCTCCGCGGGTCTATGCTACGCGAGAGGTTCCGGATCTGGTGCGCGTCTCTCCGATTAAAAGCTATGTGTGAGTTCGAAGCCAATGGCCCAACGGCAACACCTCGACCCCGGCCGCATCCAGTGCCCGACGAACGGCGCGAGCCAATTCGACCGCGCCCGGGTTATCTCCGTGAATGCAAATTGTGTCAGGCGTTACCGTCAACCACTGTCCGTCGAGGGTGGGCACGCGATGCTGAAGAACCATTTCGACTGCACGCCGGGCCGCCACCGACGGATCCTGAATCACGGCTCCCGGCAAAGACCGGGGCGCTAATCGGCCATCGGGGAGATATGCGCGATCGACATAGACTTCCTGCGCCACGGTTAACCCGCGGGCGCGTCCTCGCGCCAACAGCTCCCCACCATAGGCGATGAGAATCAACTGCCGATCATATAACTCGATCGCATCCAGAATGGCATCCGCTAAAGAGGCATCCGTCACGGCCAGATTATTCAACTGGCCGTGGGGTTTCACATGCGCGAGAGGGATATTTTCCGCCCGGCAAAAAGCGTGCAGTGCGCCAATCTGATACAGCACGTCGGTATGCGCTTCCTCGGGAGTTACCGCCAAATTCCGGCGTCCAAAGCCCACTAAATCGGGAAACGCCGGATGGGCCCCCACCGAGACGCCGTGAGATTTCGCCAAACGAACGGTTCGTGCCATCACGCGCGGATCGCCGGCATGAAATCCACAGGCCACATTCGCCGACGTAATATAGGGCAAGACCGATTCGTCATGTCCCATAGTCCAAGCCCCAAAGCTTTCCCCCATGTCACTGTTCAGATCAATCCGTGCCGCCATCATCCCATCCCCTTATCGTCGCGATTTCGTCACCGGCCTCAACCCACGAACCGTCCCTCACGAGATCCAAGAGAATTCCAAAGACCGGACTGGTCACCGTCATCCGCTGACCCAGGCTAATGATATCCAAAATCGGTTGTCCCGCCGCCACGACATCCCCGGGAGCGCTTAATAGGCGCCCTTCACCATCGTTCCTGTCCACCCCTCCGGCAATGGGCGCCCGGATTGGGATGTCCCGCGGCAACGTTGCCCCGTGCTCAATCCAGCTCTGTTGTTGACGCCACGCCGTATAGGCAGCCTCCGGGGTGACCGGGTCGAAAAAGACCAGTTCCCCCGGAACCAATTGGGCCAGGGCCGGCCAATCGGCCCGAATCACGTGAGCCAAAGCCGGATAGCCCCCTAAGGTGCCCCGGTTTTTCAATAAAACCAAAAGCTCGCCGCTGGGCGGACATTCAATCGCACCGATGGCCATCCCTTCGGAAATGGCGTCTCCGGGAACCGACGGGATCGGAGGACCCGAGAGACGAAGTCCCATCGCGTCGGAATGTAAAGACACCCGAAATTCCCCGGTCACCAGTTTAGCCCATGCCTCGGCGGGAAAGCGATCACGGCGGACCCCCGGCAAAACCCTTAATCGGCGACGATGAAGACATGTTTCCCACCCCGCTATCCGTGGAGCTCCACCGGACCGAAGAGCGGTTACCACATCGCCGACCCGCAAAGGTCGCCCTTCCACGCCGCCAATCCCCAAAAGAACGTCGGTCGCCCGACTGCCCAAAACGGGCGGCACGTCGATCCCGCCCGGAAAGGCCATATAGGCCCGGGCACCTCGCCGTCGGGCGCCGAATCGAATAGTTTCCCCGGTCTCAACCCGCTGAACCTCGCCCGGATTCCACGGTCGACCGCCAATGGTCGCACTTAAGTCAGCCCCGGCCAAGGCCAGATAGCCCGAGGATTCGACGACAAGTTCCGGACCGCTTATCGTCAGCTCTAAAACCGCCGCTTGGGGAGGATTGTCCAATAACCGGTTAGCCCAAACTGCCGCATAATCATCCAACACCCCGGCCACAGCCACCCCCAGATGCTCATACCCCCAGCGACCTGGGTCCTGCACACTCGTCATGAGACCCGGACGTACCACGCGCACACTAACCATGAAGATCCCCCGCTTCCGGCCACTGGCCCGTCCCGTTCAGACGTTCATAGGTCTCGAGATCAATCGCGTAAAATTCCAGATAATCTCCCGGCTGATAGCGCGTGAGGCCAGACTCTTGCCAATCAAACAATTTGGCCGGCGTTCGGCCGATGAGATTCCATCCCCCGGGAGAAGCCAATGGATAAATCCCGGTTTGTTGACCGGCTAGCGCCACGGAACCGGCCGGCACCCGAACCCGGGGCGAATCCCGCCGAGGTACCCGGATTGGTGCGGGAACCACCCCGCAGAGCGGAAATCCCGGAGAAAAGCCAATGGCATAAATGCGATACCGGGTCCCGGTATGAATAGCCGTGACATCTTCCGGAGTCAGTCCGGTCGTTTCTGCAACCGATATCAAGTCCGGCCCCCACACCCCTCCATAAAGCACAGGAATCCGCCATAAGCGGGACCGAGGCCTGACCGCCGAAACGGGCAGGTCCTCTAAATAGTGCCTCACCGAGTCGGCGTCGACGACACCGGGATCAAATTCGACCAGCACCGAGGCATAGGCGGGCACAAAGCCCAAAAACCCCGGAAAAGGATGCCGGGCGAGAGCGGTGCTCCAGGCGATGACCAGGTCGTTTACCTCGGGCGAAATTTCGTGACCGAATTCCGCTAAAATCGCGGAATCGCCCGCCGTCAAAAACGTCGGCATGCGATCATCCTCCCTCCTCCTGTCCTGTCATTTTGTCATATGCCGGCGAAGTACAGCTGCTCTTATCCAGGAGACCAGATTAGCGATTAATTGTCGAGCGGTTGACCGACCGTCTGCCGTTAACGCCTGATAGGCTGAAGCCACTCTCTTCAAGAAATGAGGTCAGCTGATGTCACCCTATCGATGGAGCCCTACCCCGTCGCCGCTTTCGCCCCGGGCACAGGAAGAACGAAGCGACTGGGATCATGTTTTTCGGCAATGGACCACGCTCTTGCAGCAACAATTTCCGGAACACCTGGCGTATCTGGTTTGGGATGCCCCACGCATTCACGCGCTGGAATTGGTCGCCGACGAAATCATGCCACAATATCCCGATTGGGATCCCGCGTTGGCACCGGTCCTTCGGCGAGCCTGGATCAATCGCTTAACCGGGCTAGGCCCGTTAGAAGACCTCCTGTTGGATGAAACCGTAAGCGACATTATGATTAACGGACTCGATGCCTATGTAGAACAAGGCGGGCAGATTACACCCGTCGCTTGGCCTATCCATGACGTCGACGAAGTAGCCGACTTGGCTCGCCAACTGGCGAGTCGCGCCGGCCGGCAGCTCACAACGGAGAACCCGCTATGCGACGCCATTTTGTCCGACGGTTCGCGTATCCACCTCGTTCTGCCGCCGGTCAGCGAGGTTCCCGAGATTACCATTCGCCGGGCCTCCGGCACCCCGTTATCGCTGGAAGACTACTTTCGTCTGGGATCGTTAACCGAAGCCTTATGGGACGATTTACGCGCACGTGTCGTCGCCCGCCAAAATATTCTGGTCGCCGGTGGCGCCGGAACCGGAAAAACCTCTCTTTTACGCCTGTTAGCCACGCAGATTCCTGATCACGAACGGCTGGTCACTATCGAAGATGTCCGTGAATTAAATCTGACCCATCGGAATACCGCGCGTTTGGAATCGCGTGCCCAATGGCCCGTTCACCGCCTGATTATCGAGGCCTTGCGGATGCGGCCGGATCGCATTATCGTGGGCGAAGTACGCGGCGGGGAAGCCTGGGACCTCTTGGAGGCCATGGCAACCGGCCACCCGGGATCGCTCAGCACCGTGCACAGTGGCGGTGATGCCTTGAAAGCGATTAAACGCCTTTCTCGCATGGCGATGTATCAAACCCGCCCAATCCAATACGATCAGATTGTCGCGCATGCCCTGGACACGATTGATGTGGTCGTCAATGTTGAACGCGCAGCCGACGGACACCGGCACATTCGGGCGGTGAGTGAAATTGTCGAAGGCACCATTCGCTCCGTATGGGAATTTCGGTCATGAGAGAGTTCTGGGCCATCATGGCCGGATTCATGGTGTTGGGTTTTCTCATCCCGCTTCCTGTAGAATATGCCACCCTGGCCTGGCTTATCACCGGATGGTCGCATCAATGGCTTTTGATGCTGCTCGCCATCGCCGAAGGATTGGCGCTTGGCCTCTATCACCAAACCCGACGCTGGAGCCGGCGCCGCGATCAGGATGCCGAGGAGGCCGACGCCTTATTACAGCAATTAAACCAATTGATGTCGTGGGGCCATTCCTTAGCCCAATCCTTAGATTCCCTCGGCTATCGAATCGGCGGTCAAACCACCTCGGCCGAATCCGTCCTCCAAGAACTGGCTCGGCATTACCGGGTGTCGGGGTTGGAGGTGGTCGCGGATACCGCCGCAAGCATCCAAAAAGACGGCGGCTCCTTATTACCGGTGATTCAGTGGGCACGCCAACAAATAACCCGAGACCGTCAGGAGCGGTTTGCCCGACAACTGGAAGAATCGTCGAAGCAAAGTACCATTCTCATTTTATCGTTGGCGCCCTTTGGCGTGCTGTTGTTGTTTCGGCTCATATTACCTCCGTTTTACCGCGCGGTGGTTGCCACCTCGCTAGGCCATGCCGCCTTGATCCTCATCTTGACGTTACAAAGTCTGGTTTGGGCTTTCCTCATTCTCTATTTACGAAAGGACGACCACCGCTAATGTTGGCGATCGGATCCTTCTTGTTGGCTTGTGGATTTGCCGGCCGCAGTTCCGTCAATCGGTCGGCCATTTGGGCCGCCTTTGGCGTATGGATAGGGGCCTTTCTTTTCCATCGTCCGCTAATCATCCCGAGCCTATTATTGCTGGCGGGTGGCGTAGCACAAATCGCCATCCGTCGGCCTACTGCGCCGTCCCAAAATCTTCGGCGTCGGGGACTCATTCGATTTTGGCAAAAAGTCGGGGTTTTTTTGTCGGCGGGCATGACCCTATGGCGAGCCATCGAATCCGCGGCCGTCCGCGATCCCGTCGGGTTCGCCATTCAGGCTTATGCGGCCGAAGTGCTCGGTTTACGATCCCCGGAAACGTCCGATCCGATCGCCGACCTTAAAGACCTCCCGGAGTTACCCGCCATTTTGGGGACCATTCGTCACGGGTTTCGACACGGCGTTGATCATCACCTGATAACCCAGCAAGCCAAAGACTGGGACGCCCGCCTGCAATTTGAAGCCCAATTTCGTCAACGCCGGGATCCGTTATGGCTGTCGGTGATACCGGCCCTCTTATTGTTAAATGTCCTGTGGCTATTTTTGGCCCCCCTGGCCCAAAGCTTGTCGGCCGCCTGGCTCCACCTCTAGACAATCGAGTAGGGGCGGGTGACTAACCCGCGCCCTCTCACACCGCCGTACGTACCGTTCGGTATACGGCGGTTCATGGCCAGCGTAGACGTGTCGTTTCATACCGGCTCAGGAGGCGTTGTAAGCCTTGTGCATCCCAGTACGCCACCGTTAGTATGCTGTTCAAAGGTCCCGTGGCAATACGCCACGGGCCTTTGCGTGACATGGCCAATTCCCACGCCTGCCACTCCTTGACCCCCAGCGCCCGTAATTCGCGCAGGCGAGTCCGGGGCCGCGTCCAGCGTCGCCAGACGATGGCCCGAAAGCGATGGCGAATCCAACTATCCAGGTCCCGCAGGGGCGTCGGCGTATCCACGAGAGCGAAGTAGCCTATCCACCCGGCAAGGTACCGGTTAACTTGCTGAATTCGCGCCTCTAAGCGCCCCGGTGCATGTCGGTCGGTGAGTTCCCGCAAGCGGCGCTTGACGCGCCGCAGGGACTCGCGGGCTCGTCCAATCCGATATTGACCCCGGTACTTCAAAAATTTGAACCCGAGGTACGGTCGGCGGGTTAGCCGGTCGACCGCGCTTTTCGCGGTGTTGACGGGCAAGTGGAGGCGGTGTTCAAGATAGCGGGTGACTGAGGTCAAGACCCGCTCTCCTGCCCGTTGGGAATGCACGAATATCATCGCGTCGTCCGCATAGCGGACGAATGCCACCCCCCGCCGCTCGAGTTCCTTGTCGAAATCGTCGAGGACGATATTGGCCAGCAACGGGCTGAGCGGTGAGCCTTGGGCGGCTCCGGCCGTTCGCGGGGCACTCACGCCATCCACCCTAATGCCGGCTTGGAGGTATCGCCGGATGAGCCGCAATACCTGCAGGTCTTGGACCCGGCGCGCGACGCGCGCCATCCGGATGTCATGATTAATCCGGTCGAAGAACTGCTCCAAGTCGAGGTCGACCCCCCATTCGGCCCCGTCCTCGGCGAGCCGACGGACATGCCGCACGGCTTGGTGGGCACTGCGTCCGGGCCGAAAGCCGAAGCTGAAGTCCGCGAAGTGGGGGTCAAAGATGGGCGTCAGGACTTGTAAGACAGCTTGCTGGATAAAGCGGTCGACCACGGTGGGGATGCCGAGCGTCCGGACGCCCCCGGTGGGTTTCGGGATTTCGACCCCTCGGATGGCGTGCGGACGGTAGGTGCCGTCTCGCAGTTGCGGACGAATCATCGGCCAGTGCGCCCCGAGATAGTCCACCAATGCCTTTGTGGACACCCCGTCGACGCCCGGTGCGCCATGGTTGGCCACCACGCGCCGTAGCGCGAGCCGAAGATTCTGCGCGTCCAGTATGGCCTCCATGAGACCGAGTGTGCGACACGTCGGGTGTCGAGGTTCCGGATGCCGGGGACCCACTCGGCGCCTGTATCGGCCCTGCGGGCTTCACCCGTTCATCCGCTCCGAGGCCCTCGCGCCGCGAGGTATTCGGCTGTCGTCGCAAGTCCCACGAATCCATGAACTGCCCCACTTTCTGGTAATGTTCGGTCCTTCAACTGGCGCGGCCGCGCCAGTCTACGATGACCTCGGCTGACGTCTCTCGCGTCACACGCCCCTTGCGATGCGTCTTCCCGCGCGGCGGTACCGCGAGAGATCTCCCCGGGTAAGAGCGTGCCCTGTCCCTCCATCTACCGGGTGCATTGACGTGACGCGCGCTTGACCGTATGGGGCTTCGTTCCGTCGAGCGAACTCACCCCGCGCGCCCCGCCTCGGATGCACTTCCGGTTCGTCCGGCCGGAGGTTTGCCGCCGGCTTCCTTCGGATTCCACCTCACGGCGGACATCCTTGCCGTGAGCTAACGGTTGGAACGGTCATCCCCCGTTCAGGACTTCCACCTTAAAGTACACGCCCATGCCGGGCGCACTCGATAGAAGACGCCGCCCAGTTACGAGCGGCGTCTTCTCCTGCTATCCCCTGCGATTAGTGCCGTCCGAATCCTCGCAGGCGATCGGTCCACCGGGAAGCGGCAGCCGTCGATTGAGTGGTGGGGGTCAGGTGGCGTTCGGCCACGTGAAGACGGTCAACCACCCGTTTAACCGTCGGGTGAACCCCGGCCAACGACCAACATTCGATCGTCAGTGACGGCAATAACGGCCGGATGGATTCGACGGTCGATTGGAACACCGTGGGCGGCGTGTCCCGATCGACCCACAGTATGAGCATATCCAGATAGGGCAGGGCCGCCCAGGCCATATTGCTCAAACGGCGTCCGAAATCCCACGCCTGCCACGAGTCTATTTGCCGCACTAACCATTCAATTTTCGACCCGGTTGCCGATTCCGGCAACGGAAGCCATGGCGGCGGGGCCGGTACAATCCAGTAACCCGTCCCTTCTACCTTGCGTAAAAGGGCCCATTCGGATCGGCTGGTGGAGGGTCCGATCCGTGTTTGCGCCAATGTGAATCCGGCACTGTCCCAATCCAAATCAATCCAGCCGCCGTCCTTTCCGGTCGCCGTGACCTTCCGAATCCACCAGTCCCATAACGGGCGGCGGTCGGGATAGGGATAAAGACTCAACATCCCCCACCGCCGGGGTATCATCGTCTCGTGACTTGCCACCGCCGGCGGATCCGGTGAAATCCACTGCCTAAGCCGGGTTTGATCAATCTCGCCTCGCCATATCGACACCCCGTGAGGGGGTGAAGACACCACCCGAGCCGCACTGACCCAAAACACCCATTCAATGTGGGGATATTGCCGACATAAAACCCACCACGCGTCGGAATCGACCGGTAACCCCGATAGGGCTTCTCCCACCAGCACCTGCCGTGCCCCTGAAATCATCGGTTCTAACGTATCCCAGCGATCCACCGCGGTAATCGCCAGGCGGTCCCCGTATGTCTCCTCGACCCATCGATTGAGGCCTATTTGGCCCGAGGCCAGGATAATCACGGCACACCTACCAGCATCACAAGACCCGCTTTTTCATGTTGATATAAGGCGATGGCCTCTTGCCAGGGCACCAGTAAAGCCACTGCCGCCCCGCTTCCGATCGCTTGATTAACCCCGATGACCGTTAACGGAGACGATTGCCAAATAATCTGTTGGCCACTCCAGACCACCACTTGAACGCTCGCTCCGGGACTGGCAAGAAACGTATCGGCGGCAGCGCTAGGCGAAACCGTCATCACCACCCAGTTTTCTGGAATTTTGCCGAGCATTGCCGGCGTCACCACCGCTCCCGGCCAGAGCGGTTCTCGGGCATAGCCCTGCAGTCGATTCGGATTGATGACCCCCATAGCTGTCTCTGGCACCCAACGCAAATCGGCCGCCGTTACGGGACTTCCCGGGGGCACGTAGCGGGTCACCACCGGCACCTCCACGACCGGACGGCTGGGTGTTAACCAACTCGATCCGAGAAATACCGCCCCGCTGACGACCAGCGCCAAGGGCCCCGCCTTACTCCAGGGCCAGTTCGGCCACCTCAACATCATCTTCCCTCCCCACGCCTTATCTTCGCCACTCCGCTTGCAACACCCGTTGTTCGGCCGGCGAAAAAATCACTTTGAACGGGACATGCGCATCTTCGGCCAATAGTAACCCTTCGCCGGTCATCGCCCCTTTCAATCGCTCAAGCTCTCCCTCATGAAGTCGCATGACCTCGGATAAATCGGTTAAGCTGTCGGGATGTTGCCGCATTAAATTCACTAAGGGGGCATTGCGAAGACATACTTCGGCGGCATGACTTCGCGTCAAATCGCCAATATCCTGGGTCACCAACGAAATCGCGGTACCCCATTTGCGGGCTCGCCGAAACAATTCTTCCAGGTAGGTCACGACCCCGACGTCATTGAATAAATGCCACGCTTCATCGAAGATCACCAGGCGGCGGACGTCACGGCTCACGCGCCGCATCACCCACTCCGTCAGGGCGAGATACGCGGCCGCCTTCATGTGTTCGGTCAATCCGCTGAGGTCGAATATTTCAAAGTCATCGGGCGGGGACCCGCCGGGGGCCCCCAATAACCGATTCCAACGCTCCCAACTGAGGGCCAAGCGATCGCCGGCGCGGCGATTCTCGTCGGTCAACAGTTGAATCAAGCGGTCCGCCGTAAGAACCTTACCCTGCAGAGGAAAAAAACGGGTGCGGGTTTCACTCACCTGCAACCAAACCACATCCCGGACCAAAGGTCCAAATTCCGTCATCAAATCCGGATTGAGGCGGGTTAACAACCGTAGCAAAAAGTCCGCCTGCCGCTCCCGCTCTTCCGGTTCCAGACTGCCGTCAATCGTGAAGGGGTCAAACACAAAGCGAGGCGTCGGGGCTTGCCCGAGTGCCCAGCGGGTTGCCCCGACCGCCTCCAAAATCCGGTATTCGCCCTCCGGATCGATAATCGTGACAGCCCACCCGCGGTACCGGGTCCGCAGAGCTTCCAGTTTCGACAAAAAACTTTTACCGCTACCGGACCACCCGACCGTAACGGAGTGGGGAGAGGCCAATCGAAACCGATCGACGACAATCAGCGAATGGGTATCCGGGTTAATCCCCATGACTTGTCCGGAGGCATGAACCAATTCTCGAGATGAAAACGGGAACACGGTGGCCCAAGCCTGGCTGTCCATTTCGCGCACTTTGTCGGTCGGAGAGGCCAACGGTAAGAGACGGCGCAAGCCGAGCTGTTGTTGAAACCGAAGCGGCCGAATGATTAACAGCATTCCTTGCGTTAAGCTTTCCAAGAGACGTGAGCGCTCTTCCAAAAGATCTTGGGACTCCGCCCAAATCGTCAAGGTCATGCCGACTTCCAACAGCCGGGTTTCCCCTCGCGCGACTCCCACTCGAATTTGGTGAGCATCCTCGATGGCGGTGCCCTCCTCCGCCGAGGCCAAGCGGCCGCCCCGATTGGCCGCCTGCTGGGCTCCTAACCCCCAGATTAACCGCCGATTAATGGTCCGCATGGCCTCCTGATTGGCCACCGGTCCCGTACTGAGCGCCAACGTCAGCGGAAAGGGGACAGCCAAGAGCGGTTCAAACCATCCCGGTTCCACGGTCCGGGGATAGCCGGCAACCGTATAGCTACGAATCCACCATGGGCCCAGTTTGGCCAGGTTACTGGCCACTTCAACGGAATCGGGCCATACGGCATCTAACGGATCCGGCCGCTGCCGCCGCTGCCTTATTCCCATGCCCAATTGACTCCCGGCCTTAACGGTTGCCCCCCGCCTAAACTCGCATATAGAAAGCGGAACAGGTCGTCCTTTTCGAGTGGATGAAGCCGCATCCCGAGTGGTCGTAACCCTTGACCAATGACTTCTTTCCGCCGGCTCAACTCAAGCTCGGCCTCATCCCAGAGGACTTCCCCCCGTCTTCGGGGACGGGAACGGGTGTCGGTACCTTGCCAGGACAAGATAATAAAGAAACGGCGCCGCACCAAATGATGGACCGAGACCGTTTGCTGCAAAAACTCGATATAATCCGCCAAAGAAGGGCGCAAATGAGCTTCGATTTGTTCTTCCCGGCTTTTTAATTCGCCTAGGTATTCGTCCAACCGCAAGTAATCCGACCGCACCAAAATCTCCACCGGAAAACTTAAGCCGTTTAAAAACGCGGTATACCCGCTAATTAACCGTTCTTGCTCCCGGTTGGACCGTAATCCAAAATTAATGGGCGTCGCTTCGAGAACGGTGGTAAAACGGTCACGACCGACCAGACAGATACCGGGCCCCACCGCTCGAATGGGAAATAATCGATTGATTTTCACCGCCATGTTATCACCCCATGCATCATTTAAATTGGGTTCAGGGTGCCACGCTCAAGGTAAGTAGCGCCGCGGCGAGCAGAGAAAGAAAAGCATCCGCCAAATCCATTGGGGAAAAGAACTCTCGTCGAAACGGCCCCAAGTCAATACGGCCGCCATTAAGGAAATGCCGCCGATACCTGCACCGCGTGCAACCAGCGGCTTTACCACGTGCCAGGCCCATAGATCCAGCGTAATTCCGGCCACGAGCCACGGTATATCGCTTAGTCGAAGACCAAATAAGATTTCCGGTTCTCGGGCAAGCGGTAAAAGCACGGTACGCGGAGTCGCCATCCGATTCACCACCCCCGCCCGATGAGGTGTCGAAATTGGGTGGGGATTTTCGTCATATACCACAATAACCCCACCTCCAAAATCAGGCCGGTGGCATTGAGCGCGTGTCCTCCGAGCATCCCCCAGGCGATCCACAAGACCCCCGCGTGAAGGCTTTGAACAAATATCAATGCGACCAATTCCCGAAACAACCGGCCAATGCCGGTCGGATGAAACCCGGTTGCCCAGAGAAGCGCCCCCCAGGGCAAAAGTGCCGTCAACAGCAAGATTTCGATACTTCGGATGGCGTAAAAAACGGCCAAATAGACCACTAGCGCGACGATCAACAGAGAAAAGACCAACACCAGCAGCGGGGACATCCAAGAGGCGGTTATCGGACTGGCCGGCCAAGCCACTGTCGGCGGTTTCAACGCCAACACCATTCCGTCGTTGATGCCCAGCAATTGGTGCACCGTCCATAACCCGGCACTCCCCAACACCGCGGCGACCACCGTCCGCTCGACAAATTCCCACGGGCCCATCGGATAGAGGCCCGACCACCCCATTTGCGGCCACATCAGACGCATAATCCCGAGAATTAAGAGAAGGCCGGCCACTCCCCAGCACAAATGAAGGCTGAGGTAATAAAAAGCGGTTGCAGCCCTGGGCCACGCCAAAGGAGCTAAAATGGTGTGGCTCACCAGCTGCTCGCTTAATGACGCCAATTGTTGCCACAACCAACCGGAGAATATCCGAATCCCCTGGGCTACCGGATTAAGGGACGGCGTGAGATTCATCAGGACACCACAAATTGAATCACTTGCCGTAACACGTCGACCATCAACACCAGTCCAAGCCCAATCGCCGCACGGCCCATTAAACTTTTTGCCGAGTCGACAGCACGCGGATTATGCGCTAACATAAACCGAAGAGCGCCATAGACCATGACCAGGGTAAATACGCCGCCCGCCAAGTCGGTAAGGAGTGCGGTGAGGTGTGTCACCGCCCCCATTAACGGGGCATCAGGCATGTTGACATCGCTCCTTTGCATGCCATTTGGTTCGCAATCCGTTACCCGGTCCGAAAAAGAAAACCGGCGAGGGGCTAACCCTCACCGCTATGGTACCGATGTAGAGACTGGTATTCCCTGTCTAAATTTTAGACAGTTTTCGACAATATATCGAATCTACGCGGATAAAACGTGAGTATTTTTGCCATTGATAGCTTTACTTCGTGTTTTTTCGACATAATTACGGAGTTTCCTGACCTTTTCGAGCCGCCCGTTTGGCTAACCGCTCGGCACGCCGCGCTTCGGCCTGCCGAAACCGAGCTTGTTCCTCGGCATTGGTTAAAATTAACGGCGGCACTTCGACCGGTTGTCCCTCGGCATTAAGGGCCACAAAAGTTAAATAAGCGGTGCTGGTTTTCCGGATTTCGCCGGTTTCCAGGTTTTCGCCAAACACCTCCACGCCAATTTCCATCGAGGTCCGGCCCACCCAGTTAACCTGGGCAATCAAGCGGATGACCTCGCCCACTTTGATAGGGTGTAAAAATTCCAAACTGTCCATGGAGGCGGTCACCGCCACATGCCCCGCATGACGGCCCGCGGTAATGGCCGCCGCCAGGTCAATCCAGTGCATGACCTTGCCGCCCAAAATATTGCCCAACTGGTTGGAGTCCCCGGGCAGGACCAATTCCACCATTTCAGTGCGGGTTTCCGCAACGGTTTTTCCAGCCACCCGTAATCCCCTTTCCGTATAATGCCATCCCCACCGGTCCATGCTACAGTCGTCCTCTACGGTGTTAACAAACCCTGCAGATCTTGTCAAATCTCACCGTCGGGCCAGAAAGGATGAGGGACGTGAGCATCAAAACCCGAGGCAAAGTGCCTCATCGCGTGAAGGGACACCATCGGCAGCATTTCCGCCGCGATTTAACCGCGCCCACACTGACCCTCCTGACGATTGGCGGCATCATGGGTTCCGGCCTGTTCATGGCCAGCGGGATCACGATACGCCAAGCTGGCCCCGGGGTGTGGCTGCTTTATGTCTTGGGTTTCATCGCGATGTCCCTGGAAATCAACGCGTTAGCGGAAATGTCGATTGCCACCCCGACTCCCGGATCGTTTCTGGTATTTACTCGTCAAGTTCTGGGGCCCGCTTGGACCTTTGTCGCCGGATGGATTTTCTGGTTCTCCAGCGTATTGACGATGTCCAGTGAAGTCACGGCCGCAGCCCTTTTCTCCCGCTATTGGTTTCCGCAAATGCCGCTTTGGGGTTGGTCGCTTTTCTACTCCGCCTTAATCATCGGCGTGAATTTCATTAGTGTGCGCGGCTTTGGTACGGTCGAAAATATCATGGCCGGGATTAAAACGGTGGCGGTGTTGGGGTTTTTAGTCGTGGCCGGCCTAACCCTCGGTCACTGGCTCGCCCCTTCCCGACCGCTACCGTCTCCGGCTTTCGCCTTGGGGCTTCGGCAAGGTCTTTTTCCCCACGGCTTCTTTGGGGCGGCCCCCACCATGGTTTTGGTACTCTTCGCCTACGCCGGGACCGGTGTCATCGGCATGGCCGCCGCCGAGGCCAAAGATCCCCAACGGACCCTTCCCAAAGCCATCCGCTCGACAATCTGGCTCGTGGGGATCATGTACTTGGGTTCGATATTGGCGCTGTTGGCGATGGTCCCCTGGACAGTCGAAAGCGACCGGATCAGCCCGTTTGTGCTCGCGTTGGAACACACGAGCCTTCCTTATGTCTCCAGTTTAATGAACCTCATTTTGCTGTTTGCCGTGTTATCCACGATGAATGCCGCCCTATATTCCAACGTGCGCGTGTTATATACCTTAGCCCATGAGGGACAGGCGCCTAAAAGCCTTGGCCGTCTCAACCGTCGCGGTCTCCCCAGCCGGGCGACCTGGACCAGCGCCGGCCTTTTGGCGCTCACCATTGCCCTAGCCTATGTATTACCCCACAAAGCCTACGCCTATCTGGTGACCGCCACCGGATTTCAGGCGATGTTCATTTGGCTTATGATTTTGCTGACGGAACTCTATTACCGGCCCTACTTGGAACGACACCATCCCGAACGACTAACCCATAAATTGGTCGGATATCCCTATACCACCTACGGCGTGATGGGGCTGGTCGTTCTGGCCTTGATTTTATCGCTCACGTCGGCCAATCAGTTGGTCGGCGCGGCGGCCGGCTTTTTGGGCATTGCCATAGCCACCGCGATCTGGTTTATTGTCCGCCATCGAATCCCCCGTGATGACAAAGCCCCCTCTTGACCTACTCCGCGGCCGACGTTGAGGGCGCCCGTTTAGCCGTCCATAAGGGATAGGAACGATGAGGGGCCATATTATTGATGACATACGCCACGCCGATTAAAATAAGGGCTCCCGCCCCGATGGGCATGACCACGAAAAGCCAGCCGGCTTTACCCAAAACCGCAATTAACGCCGTGGCGCCCCCCGGCGGATGCACCGTGTGCGTGACCCGCATGACGAAAATAGCGAACGCCCCGGCGAAAGACAAGCTAATCCAGGAAAGACCCCATAGATGATAACAAAGGACCCCGATAAACGCCGGCAACATTTGTCCCAGCAGCACATTACGCGGACGCGCAAACGGCGAATCGTGCAACCCGAAGAGAAGTAAGGCGGAAGCCCCGAACGAGCCCGCCAAGAGGGGCAGGTGCATCGGTACCGCCAAATAGGCTAGGATACTGAGCCCGATCAGGCTTCCGACAAAGGTCCAAAGATGATCATGCAGCGATTTAACCAATCTCGCATTGTCGCCTCCTAATTTGTAATTACTATATGATTATTTCGCCAGATGATCAATCTCAACGCTTTTCCCATTTTTTAATGGCCCCTATTGCGATCAGGAATGATGCCCCAATGACCGCGAGTCAGAGGCGTTCAAATATAACCGTGCCGACGGATCCTTGAGCAGGGCGTCCCCTCATTGGCTGATACGGCCATGCCGCTCGGCTCGCACGGGTGATGACGTCTTGGGAAACCCGTTCGCCATCCGCCTCACGTCCAGGGAGGTTCCGGCGGAGTCCGGCTTAACCCCGGCGCGTTATAGGCGGGATAAGTCCAAAGGGCCCGGAGGATCCCTCCACGGGCCCGATGACATCTCCGTCATTTAGGGTAGAAAGATTCATGGAGGGCTACTCGGCACGGACCAAAATCGCACAGCTTTCCACATGATCCGTTTTCGGGAACATGTCGACCGGGGTCACCCGCACCAGTCGATACGTCGACGCTAATAGCTTCAGATCGCGGGCCAAAGTTTCCGGATAGCAAGAGATATAAACCAGCCGCTGGGGCTTTAGCACTAATAACGCCTCAATCACCTCAGGTTTAAGACCGGCGCGCGGCGGGTCAAAAATGACCGCATCAGGTGGACGTTGGCCTTTTTGGGCCCAGTCCCGCATGACGGCTTCGGCCGCCCCTTGAATCACCTCGACCCGCTTATCCAGCCCATTCAGCCGCATATTGTCCCGGGCGTCCAAAACAGCCGCCGGATGGAGCTCTACCGCCGTCACATGACGAGCCCGCTGAGCCGCTAATGCCGCCAATGTGCCTACCCCGGCATAAATGTCCCATACCGTGTCGGGATTGTCCTCCAAAGCCTCCAGCGCCAGTTGATATAACACCTCGACTTGTTCCGGATTGACTTGAAAAAACGAGGTAAACGACAGGCGGAAGGTTAATCCCAGGAGGGTTTCCCGCAACGAATCGGCACCCGCCGCGACCCGGGTCTGATGCCCTAATACCCGGTTGGTTCGCTCCGGATTGATATTAATCCCCACTCCGGCCACGTTCGGTACCTGTTCATGAATCGCCTCGGCCAGCTTTTGTAGGGCCGGGATGTCCTCCCGCGCCACTAACAGGACCAAGGCCTGACCGACCGCACGCGAGGTCCGGATCAGCACATGGCGTAGAATGCCGGTATGCCGCGTCTCCTCGTAGGGTTCGATGCCGGATTGGTTGACCAAGTCCCGCACCGCCGCCAACACATGATTAATTAACGTATTTTGAATGGCACAGGCCGTTACGTCGATCACCTGGTGGGTTCCGCGTTGAAATAAGCCGAGGCGGACATCGCCGGCCGTCCCGGCCACCGGAAACTGCCCTTTGTTCCGATAGGCCCAAGGATTTTGGGCAACCCGAATCGGTTGTAACGACGGCTCGGTCAATCCCGCTATCCGGACCAGAGCTTGCCGCACCCGTTCCCATTTATATTGGGCCTCGGCCGGATAGTCCCAATGTTGTAACGTACATCCACCACAATCGGTATACACGGGACAGACGGGTTCAACCCGCTCCAAGCTCCGGGTGAGCCATGCCTGAACGCGGGCCCGCAGGTATGTTTTATGAGACTCGGTAACCTGTACCTCTACGGTTTCCCCCGGCAACGCTTGAGGTACAAAAACCAATCGGCCGTCCGGCGCCCGGCCCACCCCATCGCCGGCCTGACCCATCCGTTCAATGTGGACTGTCAGTTGTTCTTCCACGCGCGCCTCCTTGACGTCTCCTTGATAGCCAAAAGGACGGGAGCCTTCGCTCCCGCCCGCCCGAGACCCGACGATTACGGTGCTGTCTTAAATTCGCGATCAATGATCTCTTTCAGCAGTTGATTGACCAGATCCGGTTTCGCTTGTCCACGGGTCTTTTTCATGACCTGCCCGACCAAAAACGCCAAGGCTTTATCTTTTCCGGAGAGGTAATCTTGAATCACCGGTTGATTCCCCTCCAGCACTTCCATGACCACGGCCTGAATCGCACCGACATCGGTAATTTGACTCAGTCCCTTGGCTTTGACCACCTCGGCGGCACGGGCGCCCGTCTCAAACATGGCTTCCAGCACTTCTTTGGCCATACGACCCGACAAAGTCCCTTTATCGATGAGCCCCAAGAGTTCCACTAAATGCTCGGGCCCCACCGACGGATTCTCAAACGTTTCCCCCCGGGCATTCACCAGTCGCGAGACATCGGACAAAATCCAATTGGTCAGGGTCCGCACCTCTTCATACGCTTCCCGTGCCGTCTCCCAATAGCGATAGAGCGCACGGTCTTGCACAATCACCTCAATGTCCTTGTCCGGAATACCTAACGCGCGCATCCCCGCCCGTATCTCGTCCGGCAAAACCGGCAACTGATCCCGTTGTTGGGCAATCCATGCCGGATCCAGTATCAAAGGCGGCAAATCCGGCTCCGGGAAGTACCGGTAGTCATGGGCTTCTTCTTTACTGCGCTGGCTGTAGGTACGTCCCGTCACATCGTCGAATCCCCGGGTTTCCTTGATAATGCGTTCGCCCTGGCGTAAGAGCTCCACTTGACGTTCAATCTCGTACTCGATTCCGCGTTGCACATTGCGGAAGGAATTCACGTTTTTAATTTCCACCCGGGGCAAATCCTCCAAGGACCCGGTATATCCCGCCGGTCGGATGGAAACGTTGGCGTCGCAACGGAGCGAACCTTCCTCCATTTTGAGGTCGGATACGTCCAGATAACTCAGAATGGCCCTCAGCTCGGACAAATATAGGCGCGCTTCCTCCGCCGAGCGCATGTCCGGTTCGGAGACGATCTCAATTAAGGGCACTCCGGCCCGGTTAAGGTCTACAAGCGACCCGGTGGCATCCCCTAACCGTTGACCCAAATGGTTCAGTTTGCCGGCATCTTCCTCCAAGTGAATCCGGCGGATGCCGATTACGCGGGCCTGACCGTCTTCCGTGCGGATGGTCACCTGGCCGAATTCCGCAATCGGCTGGTCGAATTGAGAAATTTGGTAAGCCTTCGGTAAGTCGGGATAGAAATATTGTTTGCGGTCAAATTTGGACCACGGATGTACGCGGCAATTTAGCGCCAACGCCGAACGCACCGCCAACCGCACCGCTTCCGCGTTTAATACCGGTAACACCCCGGGCATGCCGAGACAAACCGGACAGGTGTGGGTGTTGGGAGGCGCCCCAAATTCCGTCGAGCAACCGCAAAAAAGCTTCGAGCGCGTTTTCAGCTCGACATGCACTTCCAACCCGATAATGACATCATACGCGTCAAGCATGGGATGCGCCCCCTGTCTCAATCTCGGGCCAGGTCGCACGCGGCATAAGCGATTCAACCCAGCCGGCCGCCTCAAAGAGCACCGCTTCGCCAAACCATGGCGCCAACAATTGTAAGCCGACCGGCAACCCGTCAACCTGCCCGGCAGGTAAGGACAAACCGGGAATGCCGGCCAAGTTCGCCGGTACGGTGTAAATGTCGCCTAAATACATGGCGAGCGGATCGGCTTGCCGCTCACCTAATTTAAACGGCAAATCCGGCGTGGTCGGCGTCACGATTACATCGACGGATTGAAAGGCCTTTTGGAAATCCTCCCGAATTAAGGTCCGGACCTTCTGCGCTTGCAAATAGTACGCGTCATAGTAACCGGTCGATAACGCATGGGTCCCTAATAAGATGCGGCGTTTCACTTCCGGACCAAATCCTTCGTCCCGTGTGGTTTCATAAAGCGATACCAGATCTTTGGCTTCTGCCCGATATCCGTAGCGAACCCCGTCATAGCGAGCCAAATTCGACGACGCCTCGGCCGGGGCGATTAAATAGTAGGCCGAAATCGCATAAGGACTATGGGGCAAGGAAATCGTGACCAGCCGGGCCCCGTGCTCTTCTAAAACGGCCAACGCGTTCCGCACCCGATCCGCCACGCGGGGATCGAGTCCCTCAGAGAAGTATTCTTCCGGCACCCCAATCGTCAATGGCTTGGACGCATCGCGTGTCACCGGGGTATACGCGGCCACCGACGTGGCATCCTGAGGGTCGTGCCGATGGATGACGTCAAACACATATTGGGCATCCGCCACAGATCGCGTTAAGGGCCCGATTTGGTCCAAACTGGAGGCGAAAGCGATTAACCCGTACCGCGAAACCGTTCCATATGTGGGCTTCAACCCGACGATACCGGTATAGGCCGCCGGTTGCCGGATCGAGCCGCCGGTATCGGAACCCAAGGCAACCGGGACCAACCGGGCCGCCACCGCCGCCGCCGATCCGCCACTGGAGCCCCCCGGCACCCGAGTTAAATCCCAAGGGTTTTTCGTGGGGAAAAAGGCCGAATGCTCCGTCGAGGAGCCCATGGCAAATTCGTCCAAGTTGGTTTTGCCGATCACAATCGCCCCGGCCTCTTTCAAGAGACGCACCACCGTGGCTTCATACGGCGCTCGAAAGTTTGACAAAATTTTGGATCCGGCCGTGGTCGGCATCTCCCCGGTCACGATATTGTCCTTAATCGCAACCGGGACGCCCGCCAACGGTCGTTGCCGCCGTTCCGCCGGCGTCCAGCCGTCTTGTATCCGGGCGGTCCGGCGAGCCGATTCGGCATCGACATGCAAAAACGCGCGGACCTGAGGATCGACCGCCTCTAAACGAGCCAGGTGGGCCTCCACGATCTCTTGGGCCTGCAGGTCCCCGGCACAAAACTTTTCATGCAGGGACACCGCACTTTCGTCGACCAATGCTGAACTCATGCCGGTTCCCCTCCCTCTTCCATGATGCGAGGAACCACAAACATCTGTTCCAAAACCACCGGTCCGTTCGCCAAGGCGGCGTCCGGCGGCAAGGACGGCTCGACCTGATCCGGCCGTAACGGCATCATGAGATCCACCGCATGGCGGGTGGGCGGTACCTCGGCCAATTCTAATTGCTGTAGTTGGGCGACATAATCCAACACCCGGTTCAAATCTTGCCGCACCGGCTCCAATTCTTCGGCCGTCAGCCGAAGACGCGCCAAGCGGGCAATATGGCGAATATCCTCATCTCGGAGTTCCATTCCCTGCCTACCTTTCCCTAGGGACCATTAACGCGGAAAATTATAACACAGGCCGAAACCCGGGAAAAAAGAAGTCTCCGGCGCCCCGGAGACTTCGGAGGTTAACGAAAGTGGCACGCGACCCAATGTCCCGGTTCCGATTCTTTCAGCGGTGGCCGTTCGACTTTGCACCGTTCCTGGGCTATGGGGCATCGGGTGTGAAACCGACAGCCGCTGGGAGGATTCACCGGACTCGGAACATCCCCTTGCAAAATAATGCGTTCCCGGCGGATTTCCGGATTGGGAATCGGTATCGCGGAAAATAACGCCTCCGTATACGGATGCAGGGGATGTCGGTAAATCTCGTCGGAATCGGCAATCTCCATCATCACACCCAGGTACATGACCCCGACCCGGTCCGAGATATGACGAATCACGTTTAAGCCGTGGGCGATGAATAAATAGGTTAAGCCAAACTCTTTTTGCAGATCTTCCAAGAGATTGAGAATCTGCGACTGAATGGACACGTCCAGTGCGGACACCGGCTCGTCGAGCACCAACAACTTAGGATTTAAGGCGAGTGCCCGGGCAATCCCAATTCGCTGCCGCTGACCGCCGGAAAATTCATGGGGATAGCGGCGGATATGATAGGCGGCCAAACCCACCACTTCCAACAGCTCCCGGACGCGTTTTTGGCGCTCCGCCTTGCTGCCGATGTGGTGGACAATCAACGGCTCCTCGATAATTTCCCCCACCGACATGCGAGGATTTAAGGACCCGAACGGATCTTGAAAGACAATCTGCATTTCCCGCCGCAACTGCCGCATTTCCGCTTTGGACAGCTTCACAATGTCCTGTCCCTCAAAAATCACTTGCCCCGACGTCGGTTCAATTAGCCGTAAAATAGCCCGACCGGTCGTGGTTTTGCCGCATCCCGACTCCCCCACCAATCCCAAGGTCTCGCCGGCCTTGACATCGAAGCTCACACCGTCGACCGCTTTGACATAACCGACGGTGCGAGAAAAGAGCCCGCCGGTAATGGGATAATATTTGGTCAAATCCCGCACCGACAACAACGGTTCGGCCGGATCCCGCTTGGGGGTCGGCGACAACACCGTGCTCATGAGGCCACCTCCTTGCCTTTGCCTTCGACATGTAACCAACAGCTGACCTTTCGGCCGTCGCCCACATCCGCCAATACCGGCGTTTCCCGCCGACAAATATCCATCGCCTGCGGGCACCGGGGCGCAAAGGCACAACCTTGCGGCAAGTGCAAGAGATTGGGCACCGTTCCCTCAATCACGTGGAGCTTTTCCGTACGCGGTTCATCCACGCGGGGAATCGACGCCAATAATCCTTGGGTATACGGATGCAACGGTTCACGGAACAAATCCTTGGTGGTCCCTTCTTCGACGACTTTACCGGCGTACATCACGGCCACCCGGTCACAGGTCTCCGCAACGACTCCCAAGTCATGGGTAATGAGCATGATAGCCGCATGAAATTCGGCTTGCAACTTTTTCATCAGGTCCAAAATTTGGGCTTGAATGGTGACGTCAAGCGCCGTCGTAGGTTCGTCGGCAATCAGGAGTTGCGGGTTACACGAAAGCGCCATCGCAATCATGACCCGCTGCCGCATACCGCCGGACATTTGATGCGGGTATTCTCGGGCACGCCGTTCAGGAGACGGAATCCCGACCAAGCGCAGCATTTCCACCGCCCGATTCCAGGCTTCCCGCTTACTGACGTTCTGGTGCAGAATGACCGCTTCCGCAATTTGGTCACCCACCGTATAAACCGGATTTAACGAGCTCATCGGCTCTTGAAAAATCATGGCAATATCGTTGCCACGGATTTTACGCATTTCATCCGGGGATTTCTTGAGGAGGTTTTCACCACGAAATAAGATTTCGCCCCCGACAATCCGTCCGGGCGGATTCGGCACCAACTGCATAATAGACAGCGACGTGACGCTTTTACCACTCCCGGATTCGCCCACAATGCCCAGCGTTTCCTCTTCATCTAGGTAAAAACTCACGCCGTCGACGGCCGGGATTTCCCCTTCGTCGGTAAAAAAGTGTGTCTTTAAATTCTTAACCTCCAACACCCGGTTTGCCAAGGTGTTCGCTCCTTCCTGGGTTCGAACCATGTAGGCATGATAAAGACCCGGTAGCACTCGTCTGGTTTACCAGGTCCATTATACGGTTGACTAAACCGCTTACACAATGGATGGTGTTACCGTTGGCGTTTGGCCCATTCCGCGTCAGGATTCGCCAACCATTGTAAAAATTCCTGCTCCGTCAATATCGGGATACCGAGTTGTTGCGCCCGTACAAATTTCGAACCGGGCTTTTCGCCCACGACAACCCAATTTGTTTTTTGGGAGACTTGTCCGGTCACCGTTCCCCCCAAGGCAACAATCCGTTCTTCGGCGGCTTTTCGCGACAATTGGCTCAATGTGCCGGTCAATACAAAGGTTTGGCCCGTCCAGGGCCGTTCCGCCCCCTGGTCGATCGGCTCCTCAAAGTTCACGCCCAGCTCCCGGAGTCGATGAATCACCGCTTGGTTATGCGGTTCCCGGAAAAAGGCCAAGATACTTTCCGCCGTCCGTTCACCGACATCCGGCACCGCCAACAACTCCTCGCGGGTGGCCGCCACCACCCGATCCAAATGCCCGAAGTGGCGTGCCAGAACCTGCGCCGCCTTTTCGCCCACAAACCGAATGCCCAATGCGAACAGCAAGCGGGAAAGGGGCCGTTGACGAGACTGGGCGATAGCGTCGAGGAGTTTCTGCGCCGACGTGTGCTGAAAGCGCGGCAAACTTAACAAGTCGTCGAGCGTCAAGGCATAAATATCCGGCACCGACCGAATACGACCGTGCTCAAGCAACAAATCGACCGTCTTTTCCCCCAAACCCTCAATGTCCATGGCCCCCCGGGAGGCAAAATGAATGAGGCGCTCGCGTAATTGCGCAGGGCAGGTCAGTCCGCCGGTACAACGATGGGCGGCCTCATCCGGCAACCGAACCACTTCGGCCCCGCAGGCGGGACAATGACGGGGAAAGCGAAAGGGAACCGTATCGGCGGGACGCAAGGTTCGTTCGACCCGCACCACTTCGGGAATAATTTCACCGGCTTTCCGGACATAGACGTGGTCACCCACGCGTACATCGAGGGTCCGGATAATATCTTCGTTGTGTAACGAGGCTCGGCTGACCCGGGTCCCCGCCAGCCACACCGGTTCGAGCTCGGCCGTCGGCGTCAACACCCCGGTGCGCCCGACCGATAACACAATCGCCTTGACCACGGTTAACGCCTCTTCCGGCGGAAACTTGTACGCCACCGCCCACCGGGGGGCCTTTTGGGTGTTTCCGATACGTTCTTGCCAGTCTATCCGGTCGAGTTTCAACACCAACCCGTCAATATCAAAATCCAGCTCGTCCCGATGGGCTTGCCAATGGGCTACAAAAGCCTCCACCTCCGCCCGGGTTTCACACCGGGTCCAATGCGGTTCGACCGGAAAGCCCCACTCCGCAAGTCGCGTGAGCGCTTCGCTTTGCCGTTCAATCACCGGCCCCTCCGACAACTCGCGGATTTCATAAATCCAGGCGGATAGTCGGCGAGAGCGCGTAATCGCCGGATCCAACTGCCGTAAAGAACCCGCCGCCGCATTGCGCGGATTGGCAAATCGCGGCAGGCCGTCCTCTTCCCGTTTTTGGTTCAGCGTGCGAAACACGGGCAAGGGCATATACACCTCGCCCCGAAACTGCCCGGTAATCGGCACTTTCAAGGTCTGGGGAATGGCCGCGATTTGACGCACATTGGCCGTCACGTCTTCTCCTTGCTCTCCGTTTCCGCGGGTGGCGGCCCGTACCAGCTGACCCTTTTGATAGTCGAGAATGACACTCAATCCGTCGATTTTTAATTCGGCCGTAAAGGCTAAGGCGTCGCCGCCCACCCATTCTTGAAGCCGACGGGAAAAATCGTCAAATTCGTCCAGACTGTGAATGTTGGTCAAACTGAGAACCGGCTTGGTAAAGACGACGGTACTGAATTCGGGAGCCACATCCCCGCCCACCGTTTGCGTCGGCGACGAGGGATCCTGCCACTCGGGAAATTCCGCTTCCAGGCGGGCGAGTTCGTTCACCAGCTGATCATATTCCGCGTCGGTGATTTCCGGTCGGTCTTCCTCATAATAGAGCCGATTATGGCGCCGAATGGTTTCACGTAAGCGCCGAATGTGCTCACGCGCTTCCTCAGACGTCACGCTTCCAGCTCCTCTCGGGTCAGTTGGGCAAATTTGGCTAGAAACGATCGCACCCCACCACCCGGAAACGCGATCGTCACTTCCGTATTCTCCCCTTCACCGCGGACCGCCACGATGGTGCCCCAGCCAAACCGGGGATGACGGACCCGTTCACCTAAGGTCAAATTACTGACCGACGTCCTTTGTCCGACCGCCCGATCGGGCGCCGCCAGCCGCTTGGCCGAAGCGATATACTCCTCGGGAATTTCCTTGAGAAAACGTGACACCGGATTCGCGGCCGTGCGCCCAAGCATGGTACGGGTCTCGGCATAGGTTAAAAACAGTTCTTCCATGGCCCGGGTAATCCCGACATACATGAGCCGCCGCTCTTCCTCGACCGTTCCCTCTTCCAGCGACCGACTATGGGGAAAGACGCCTTCTTCTAACCCGGCCAAAATCACCAACGGGAATTCCAGCCCTTTCGCGCTGTGTACCGTCATCAACCAAACGCCGCCACCATCTTCATTGGTTTCGTCCCAGTCGGATACCAATGCAATCCAACCGAGAAACTCACCTAAATCGGACGTGGTTTGTTCGTCCTCGAACCGTTTGGCTTCCGACATCAACTCCCCGATATTTTCCAGCCGATCCTCCGCCTCCCGGGTTTTTTCCGCCCGCAGCGCATTCATCATCCCGCTCTCTTCCGCCACGCGACGCACCTGGTCGGCCAACCCGAGTTGCCTCAACCCTTGGCGCCAGTTCTCAATCAAATCGGCCAGTTCGGAGGCCGCCCGCCGGGCCTGGGCCGACAAATCACCAATTTCTTGCGCCCGCGCCAACGCTTCGACCAACGAGATGCCTTCCGCCTGGGCAAACTCCCGTAGCCGACGCTGGGCCACATCGCCGAGTCCCCGCCGGGGAAAATTAATAATGCGTAAAAGAGACATATCGTCTTGCGGATTAAATACGACCCGCAAGTAGGCTAAGACATCTTTAACCTCTTTCCGTTCGAAAAAGCGCTTACCCCCCACTAAGCGGTAGGTTATTCCAGCCCGGGCCATCGCCATTTCAAAGGCCCGCGATTGCGCGTTGGTCCGGAACAAAATCGCGCATTCCGATAATTTGCGCCCGCGCCGCACCGCTTCGTGCAAGACTTCCGCGGCGTACCAGGCTTCGCTTTCCTCATCCGGCGCGCGATAGACGCGAATTTTTTGGCCTTCCCCTTTTTGCGTCCATAACTGTTTGCCGAGCCGCTCCTGGTTATTCGCCACAACGGCGTTCGCCGCATTTAAAATCACGGCCGTGGACCGGTAGTTCTCCTCCAGGCGGATAATTTTCGCACCCGGAAAATCTCGTTGAAACTCTAAAATGTTGCGCATATCGGCGCCCCGCCAACCATAAATCGCTTGGTCGTCATCGCCGACCGCACAAATATTGCCCTCCGGCCCCACCAAGTGCCGGACCAAGCGATATTGCGCCAGATTGGTGTCCTGATATTCGTCGACCAGGACATGGCGGAACCGTTGCCGGTAATGCTGTTGAACTTCCGGAAATTCGTCAAACAATTTGACCGTCAAAAAAATGAGGTCGTCGAAATCGACCGCATTGAGGTTTTTTAACCGGGTCTGATATAAACGATAGGCATCATCCACCCGGCGCCCGAAATAGCTGGTGTCTTCCAACTGGCCCGGACCTTGAAACTTGTTTTTGGCCCGGCTGATCGCATTTAACAAAAGGCCGGCGGGCCATTCCTTTTCGTCCCAATTTAATTCTCGGACGATGTCTTTCATCAAGGCTTTGGTGTCATCGGTGTCATACACCACAAACTGGTTGTCGTAGCCTAACCGATGGATGTTTTCGCGTAATATGCGCACCGCCACCGCATGAAACGTTCCGACCCACATGAAACGGCTATCCGGACCCACTAACGCATCAATCCGGGTTTTCATTTCCCGGGCCGCTTTGTTGGTGAACGTAAACGCTAGTATTTGGGACGGAAAAACACCCGTTTCTTGAATAAGGTAGGCAATGCGATAGGTGAGAGTCCGCGTTTTTCCGCTACCGGCCCCCGCCAGTACCAGCAAAGGGCCATCGACGGTCGAACAGGCCTCACGTTGGGGACCATTTAAGGCATCTAACAAACTCATGGGAAACCTCCCGGCTATGGTACCTTTCATTATACCAGCTCCAGGACCTTCGATAACAACAGGAGGGCCGGCGCGCGCGAATCCCGACTACGATTTATCTGTGCCTTTCAAACGATCCAGAACCAACCGATAGCCGTCGGCGCCAAACATTAAACTGCGCTTGACCCGGGAAATCGTGGCCGAGGAGGCCCCCGTCAGGCGTTCGATGTCGTCATAGGTTTGCCCTTCATCCAACATTTTGGCCACTTGCAGACGTTGGGCCACCGATTGAATTTCGCTGACCGTTAAAATATCTTCCAAAAAAGCATAACACTCGTCGGTTGTTTGCAAACTTAAAATGGCTTCACATAAGAGATCGGTTTCGGCGTTTTTCAATTTGGGATTCATCACTCGTCTGCCGAGGTTTCCAACAAACCTCCCAGCCCCGCTTTCTGCCCTTTTGTTCCCAGCATACTCGAACTGGGCAGAAGCTGACAATCCGTTATCCGCCGCTCGATCCGCCTCCCCCACCGCCGGAACTGCCGCCTCCGCCGGAACTCCCGCCACCGCCGCCCCCCGACGAACTTCCGGATTGCCCGCCGCCGGACGACGATGATTTACCGCCTCCGCCGGATTGGCTTTGACTGGAGGACGAGGTGACCATCTTCATGAGACTGGATCGAACCAGCATGTCGATGTTTTGGGTCATTTGGGGCGTACTCAGGGCCTTTTGCACGTCTTGCTCCAACTGCTTTTGGAAGGTCGGACTGGCCAACACCAAACTGACCGCCTTTTGAAGCGCGGACTGGCCGGTCGGGCTCATCAAACTTTGCTCTAAATTCGTGGATGCGGCGGCTTCGGCAATAAATTTCTGCATGCGGGGCGTCTCCAATTCGTCACGAACCGCTTTTTGCACCTCAATCGACGGCGCCCCGCCGCTACTCGACGATTGCGACCCGCCTCCGCCGGATTGCGACCCGCCGCCCCCGCCCGACTGGGATCCGCCACCGCCCGAACTGGATTGGTGACTGGTGGTGGCGGACGATCCATGTTCAGGCGACGGGGATCCCATACTGATGCTGCACCCGCTCAAACCCACGAGCATCGCTACCGCGATTAAAGATACGACTCGATATTGCATATCCTGGCCCCCTGCTATTTGCCTCAGAGGCCAGGATTCCCCCATTTTGCTCCTTATACCCTTCCGTTCAATAGCAATATTAACCAGCCAGGGACGCCTAGGACCGACCAATATCAGTTCGGTATTGCGCCCCGGGAAAGGTCACCGCACGCACCCGCTCGTAGGCGAGGTGGCGCGCCTGTTCGATATCGGCGGCCCAGCCGGTCACCGCCAACACCCGTCCGCCGTGAGTGACCAATCGGCCGTCGGCCAACCGGGTCCCGGCTTGAAATATGACCGTATCGGGCATCTCCGTCCCTAATTGCAAGGGAATTCCCGTCACGGCCGTGTCCGGATACCCCGGCGCCGCCAAGACCACCGTCACCGCATGACGGGTCGGTTGGGGCACGGTCGGTACCTGTCCTTGGCTTAAGGACCACCACCAATCATACCAATCGATGTCCAAAATCGGCATGATGGCTTCAGTTTCCGGATCGCCCAGCCGGACGTTAAATTCCAGTACATAAGGACCTTGGGCGGTTAGCATCAGCCCGACGTACAAAATTCCGCGATAGTCAATTTGGGCTTCCTGCAAATACCGCATCATAGGATCCAAAATACGGCCGTCAACCATTGCCTTGAGATCCGCCGGCGGTTCAGTCCATACCGGCGCGTAGGCGCCCATACCGCCGGTATTCGGGCTATGGGGATCCGCCGTCAGCCGTTTATAGTCGCGGGCCACCGGTAACCAGCGATAACGACCACCGGCCACCGCCACCAAGACCGAGATTTCTTCGCCGGTCAAAGCCTCTTCCCAGATGACGCCGTCTTCCCAGATTTCCGGGATCGCCCGCCAGCGGTCCCATACCGCCAAGGCCGTTTGGGCATCCGGGGCCACCACCACCCCTTTGCCTTGGGCCAAGCGGCTTTGCTTTATCACGCGTGGCCACTCGGTGCATGCTTGAATCCACGCATGCAACTCCTCTGGCCTGTGCGTCACTTGCCAAGCCGCGGTGGGAATGCCATAGCGATCCATGATTTCTTTGGCATGGCGCTTACTGCTTTCCAGCCGTGCTCCCTCTTGCCCGGGGCCCACCACCGGATAGCCGAGCGCCCGCAAACGATCCGCCAGCCCGTCCGCCAAAGGCGCCTCCGGCCCGATGACCACCAAGGGCCGGCGGCCGTGGAAAATCCCCTCCCAACTCTCCGGCGCCACACTTGGCAGAACGCCGCCCCATTCGGCGAGACCCGGATTGCCCGGGACGGACCAAAGAGTGGCCCCACTCTTTTTCAACCCCCACGCAATCGCGTGTTCGCGGGCGCCTTGTCCCACCACGATAACCTCACGCAAACCGTTTGCCTCCTCAGTGCCGAAAATGGCGCTCGCCGGTAAATAAGAGCGTAATCCCATATTGCTCGGCTTTTTCCACGGACTCTTGATCCCGCACCGAGCCGCCCGGTTCGATAACGACGGCAATCCCATACGCCTGGCATAACTCCAGCACGTCGCCAAACGGGAAAAATCCGTCCGAGGCCAAGACCGCCCCTTGGGCATTGGCCCCGGCGCGTTCCAAGGCCTGCCGCGCGGCATCCACCCGATTGGTCTGGCCGCCGCCAATCCCGACCGTCACACCGTGGTTCACCACCACAATCGCGTTGGACTTGACCATGGCCACCGAAGCCCAAGCCAACCTCAAATCGGCGGGGGACACCCGACCCGCCCAATCGGGTCCGGCGACCCGAGTCCAGCGGTCCCAGGCGCTATAGTGGTCATCTCGCGCTTGCACCAAGAGGCCTCCCGTGACCGAACGGACCTCCCAATCCATCGGATGGGCGCCCGCCGGGACTTGAAATACGCGTAAATTCTTCTTCCGGCCCAACGTCGCCAGTGCCTCGGGGGTAAAATCGGGGGCCACCACAACTTCCAAAAACAAATCGGTCAACGCCTCGGCCAACGAGGTATCGACCGGTCGGTTAACGGCCACGATACCGCCAAAAATCGAGACCGGATCCGCATCATGCGCCTTTCGATAGGCTTCGTTCACCGTATCCGCCACCGCCACCGCACAGGGGGTTTGATGTTTGACCACCACAGCCGCCGGCTCTTCTTCTAACGAAGCCGCGAGCCGCCATGCGGTATCCAAATCGGCCCAGTTATTGTAGGACAGCGCTTTCCCCTGCAAGAGCGTACCGTGCGCCACGCCGCCCGGCCCGGGCCACCGGTAAAATGCGGCGGGTTGGTGTGGATTTTCCCCATAACGAAGAGACTCTTGCCGGGTCCCGCCGATGGCCCACCGACGCGGCCACCATCCCTCCGGCAGCGGCCCTAGCGTCGAGGCGATCATCGCGTCGTACCAGGCGGTGTGATAGAGGGCCGCTTGGGCCCATAGCCGCCGCTCGTTTAACGTCCACTCGTGCAATGGTTTTTGCATAAACTCGGCATATTGCTCCGGATCCACCACCGGGATGACGCGGGCAAAATTTTTGGCCGCCGCCCGAATTAACGCCACACCGCCAATATCAATCGATTCAATCCGATCGGCCAGCGGGGCGTTTTGTTCAAGAGCCGTTTCGTAGGGATACAGGTTAACCACCACCACATCAATTCGGGGTGCCTCTAATGCCTCCCGCTGAGCGCGATGATGGGCCAATGATTCGTCCGCCAAAAGCCCGGCATACACTTTGGGATGAAGCGTCTTGACCCGGCCGTCAAGAATTTCGCCAAAACCCGTCAAAGATTCCACCGTGTGTACGGTGAAGCCGGATTCGCTCAACGCCGTCGCGGTGCTTTGGGTAGCCAACAACTGAAGCCCTTGGTCGACCAGCCAGCGGGCCAAATCGACCAAGCCCCGTTTATCGCTGACACTGATTAAAGCCCATGAATCCATGTTTTGACCTCCTCCTGCCACAAAACCCCTCGGGTGGGATGCCACTCAATGAAACCTTGGTCCAATGCCCAGATCACCCGCGGGTAGAGGCTATGTTCCACCTGATGCACCCGCATCGCCAAATCGTCGACCGTATCGGTCGGATAACGCGGCACGGGCACTTGGGCAATCAAGGGCCCCGAATCTTGCCCTTCATCAACAAAATGCACACTGACGCCTGTCCAGAGCACGCCGGCTTCATAGGCCCTTTCAATGGCATGGAGTCCGGTAAAGGCCGGCAATAACGAAGGGTGCAAATTCACCAGCCGCCCACGGTAGCGATCAACCAAAGCCGGCGTCAGCCATCGCAAAAATCCGGCCAAAGCCACCGCTTCAATGCCTTGGGATTCCAAAACGTCCAGCAGTCGGCGATCGTAGGCGTCCCGATCGCCACCGACCTCTTGCGCGGTCAACACGACGGCCGGAACGCCATACTGTGCCGCAATGCCAAGCGCCCCGGCGGTCCGTCGGTGAGACACCACCAACGCGACGGGAAATCCGGTGTCCAAAAGGGCCTTCAGGTTTGTACCGGCGCCGCCGACCAATACTGCCCACCTCATCGCCATCCCACACCCGGTTCCTGACGCACGTCCCCTATCAAGTAGAGAGGCGGAGCGGTATCCGGCCAGGCCTTTTGAAGGGCGGACACGTCCTCCTCCGATACCACCAAGGTAAACCCGATGCCTACGTTGAAAGTCCGTGCCGTCTCGGCAAAGCTCAAATTGCCCCACCGTGCCACCTCACGCATTAAATCCGGCACCGGCCACGCCGCCGGATCGAGGACCGCCCCTAGGCCTCCGAGGGTACGCGGCAAATTCTCGACCAGCCCGCCGCCGGTGATATGCGCCATGGCTAAAATCGGACTGTCGCCCGGTAATAGCGGCAACACCCAGGGAACATAGATGCGGGTGGGGGTTAACAACTGATCGCCTAACCGGGCCGCATCCGATCGAGGCCAGGGGTCCTCGTAGCTCAGGGTTTGAGATTCCACCAATTTGCGGACCAGCTGATAACCGTTCGAATGAAACCCCGACGATGCGACCCCGAATATCTTGTCGCCCACGGCCGGAGCGCGCCGTGGCGAATGGACACGCCGCCCCACGGCAAATCCGGCCAAATCATGATGGGTTCCATAGACGTCGGGCATTTCGGCGGTTTCCCCGCCTAATAAGGCACATCCCGCCTGGCGACAGCCTTCCACCATACCGGCCACCAAATCGCCGATCACATCCGGGTCGACGTGCCCCGTGGCGATATAATCTAAAAAAAAGAGCGGTTCGGCGCCTGCCGCGAGTATATCGTTGACATTCATCGCAACCAGATCGATACCGATGGTGCGATATTCCCCCAGCGCTTCCGCAATTAAAATTTTGGATCCCACGCCATCCGCCCCGGCCACCAAATCGGTGCCCGGTAAGCGAAAGACGCCGGCAAAGCCGCCAACATCTTCCACCACCTCCGGTCGCCGGGTTTGTCCCACCAATTGGCGGATCCGGCGTACCGCTTGATCACCGCGGTCGATGCTCACTCCCGCCCGTTCATACGTCCATTCTTCACCCGCCATGCTGTACCTCCTGTTCCACCGGCACCGGATAACCTTGGCCGAAACACGCCAGACACCAACCTTCTTGGCCTAGCGCCCGTTTTAATCCGGCCACGGAGAGATAGGCCAACGAGTCGGCCCCTACCATATCCGCCAGCTCATCCACGCTTAAGTTACGCGCCGCCAACTCGCCCGCCCGGGAGGTATCAATGCCATAATGGCAGGGATCTCGATAAGGGGGGGACGCAATCCGCATATGCACTTCTTTAGCGCCGGCTTGCCGGAGCAACTGAATAATGTAACGGGAGGTCGTCCCCCGCACCAAACTATCATCCACCAGGACTACCCGCCGGCCCGCCACGACTTCTTTGACCGCAGACAGTTTTAACCGGACCGCCGATTCCCGGTGATCCCGATTGGGTGCGATGAACGTCCGGGCAATATAGCGGTTTTTCACTAAACCGAAGTCAAACGGAATACCCGACGTCTCGGCGTACCCCATAGCCGCCGGCAGACTCGAGTCCGGCACGCCGACCACGACATCCGCTGCTTGCGGCGCCTCTTCCGCCAGTTGGCGGCCTAACTCACGGCGTTTGAGGTGCATACTCCGGCCTTGCCACAAGGAATCCGGGCGCGAGAAATAAATCACCTCAAAGGCACAGGCATGCGTTTCGGCCGGCGGTCGATACCGTTCGCTCATAATCCCGTGTTCATCAATCCGGACCATCTCGCCCGGCTCCACATCCCGCAACCAAATGGCATCCACCATGTCTAAGGCACAGGTTTCCGACGCCAACACCCAAGCACCGGCCGGGGTTCGTCCAATCACCAAGGGGCGGAGCCCCCAGGGATCACGTGCGCCGTAAAGGGCTTCCCCGGCCAGCACCCCAAAGGCAAATCCCCCTTCAAGCTGCGCCAACGCTTCACTCAGTGCCTGGTCAAGCGTCGGTCGGGTACTTTTGGCTATCAGGTGGGCAAGAACCTCGGAGTCACTAGTCCCTTGAAAAATGGACCCTTCTTGAGCCAACCGTTCCCGAAGCGCCCGGTGGTTGACCAGATTTCCGTTATGGGCCAAGGCCAGCGGACCAAAACGGGTATGCATCATTAAAGGCTGGGCATTCATCGCTTCCGAGGCACCGGTGGTGGAATAGCGCACGTGACCGAGCGCCACCTGGCCCGGCTGATGGGCCAAATCCTTGATTTTGACCGCTTCCTGCAAAAGACCCATCCCTTTTTGTACATGGATCTGCCCCTGATCCAACACGGCAATGCCGGCACTTTCCTGGCCCCGGTGCTGTAGGCTGAAAGTTCCCCAGTAGGCTTTAACGGCAGCTTCCGGATCGCCCCAAATGGCAAATACGCCACATTCCTCGTGGAGCTCGTCACTCATGGTGTCACCTCCTCGGTATAGGGTTGACGATAGTACGCGAGAACCTCGGTTCGGGTCCATTCAAAGGAGCCTAACCGAAAAATCCCGTCGGGGGTAACCGTCGCGATCGGGAACCCGGTGAGACCGGCATCGGCCAAGGATTGTGCCAACCGGTCCTGCCCGTTGGTTTCCACTTCCATAATCCATTGCGGAACCGCCTCGTTGACCCAGACGGCCCCCGCCTCCGGGCCGATGTGGGTTTCTAACCCCAAGCCGCTTTCGGCCGCCAGCCACATCCTGGTCAACGTCAATAACGCCCCGCCGTCTCCCACCGCTCGACAGGCCCGGACACCGGGTGCGGTCACGCTACGGCGAACCCACTCCAGGGCCCGATGATCGGCCTCGGGATCCGAAGAGCGCGAATAAGGCGCGCCCCAACCGGTGAGCCGAGCCCATACGCTGCCGCCGAGCATGGCTTCCGGCCGGGCGGGCGGATGAATAAGCCACAGCGCATGTCCCGCCGCTTGTAAAGCATCTGGAACCGGTTGCCGGGGACGATCGTGGCGGCCCACGACGCCAATGATACCGGTGGGCCAGATAGCTTGACCGTCGGTTTCGTTATGAAGGGAGACATTGCCGCCGGTCACCGGGACCCCGGTCAGCCGGGCCGCGTCGGCAATCCCGCGCAATAAGGCCGCCAGCGCCTGAAACGCCTCCGGTTTATAGGGATTCCCGGCATTAATGCCGTCGGTAAGACCCAACGGCTCGGCTCCTTGAGCCGCCAGAACCGCCAACACGCGCAGGACCGTGGCAAACCCGGCGGCATAGGCATCGCCCGCGGCCCAGCGACCGGGTCCGGACACGGCCACCGCCAATCCCGGCTCCACCCCTTTTAACTGCAAGATCGCCAGGTCATGGTCCGGGCCCCAAACGGTATGCGTTTGAATCATCGAATCATATTGCCGGTAGACGGATTGCCGATCGCGGCAATCTCGCGCCTGCCAGAGATGTTCAATCGTTGAACGGGTTAACGTCACGGTCGTCGCCGACGACACCGCCGGGGGCGCCAGGGGTTCGGCTAATTGTTGCCAAAAATCGTCGGTTACCGGCCGGAGCGGTACTTCGTCGGCCAACCAGGCAGGATGCACCTCGCCGACCAGCTCTTCGGCAAAAAACAACTGCAGTCGAGGCCGTTCGGTCACCCGGCCGATGACCGCCCAAGGGACCTCCCAATGCCGTGCAATGGCAATGACCCGTTCCACTTGGGCTTCCGGCACCACCAAGAGCATGCGTTCCTGAGTTT
This sequence comes from Sulfobacillus acidophilus DSM 10332, assembly GCA_000237975.1. Taxonomy (GTDB): domain Bacteria; phylum Bacillota; class Sulfobacillia; order Sulfobacillales; family Sulfobacillaceae; genus Sulfobacillus_A; species Sulfobacillus_A acidophilus. The sequence goes on from CP003179.1 coordinate 2,639,821, forward strand.
CCGAGAGCATGATCTCATACGGTGTCATCCCGGCTTCACGCACCGGGACCTGATCAAGCCACAGTTCGGCCCCGACCCCCGAACGCGCCAGCAATTCGGCGGTCGCGGATGTCAGTCCGGCCGCCCCTAAGTCCTGCACCGCATCTAAAATGCCTTCCGCCACCGCCATTAACGTGGCTTCCATCACCAATTTACCTAAGAAGGGATCCCCGACCTGTACGGTCGGCCGCAGATCATCGTCTCCCCCGGAAAAATCGCGGGACGCCAAGAGGCTTGCCCCGTGAATGCCGTCGCGACCCGTTTTACGGCCCCAGAGCACCAACAACGAGCCCGGTTGGGCAGTGTCGGCCCCTATTTTATGGCGTGGCGACCGAATCCCGACCGCCAGCACGTTGACCAACGGATTCTTGGCATAGCCGGGACCAAACCCGATATCGCCGGTTACGGTGGGAATCCCGATTGCATTGCCGTACATTCCCACGCCCCGCACCACACCGTCTAAAAGCACCTGACTGGCCTCGTCTTCGCCAAAGCGCAGCGCGTCCGCCAGCGCGACGGGACGCGCCCCCATGGCGACGATATCGCGGATAATGCCACCGACACCGGTTGCCGCCCCTTGTTCCGGCTCTACATAGGACGGATGGTTATGACTTTCAATTTTAAACGCCACTTCCCATTCCGGGGTCAGACGGACCACCCCGGCATTGCCGCCGGGCCCGGTCACCACGTGCGGTCCCTGATGCGGGAGATGTTTTAAAAGCCCCTTGGAATTTTTGTAACTGCAATGCTCGGACCACAGCGCCCCGAAGAGCCCTAATTCTAAATCGTTGGGCGTACGCCCCATCAGCCGCAATACCTCCTGGTATTCGGCCCGGGTTAAGCCGACATCCTCCGGTTGCATTACCCTCTCTGTCCTCCTAACCACGCCCGCAAAAAGTGTTGTCCGTCCGACGAGCCTAAATAGACCGCCATAGCCCGTTCGGGATGCGGCATCAACCCGACGACGGAACCTTGGGCGATCCCGGCAATATTCTCGATCGAACCGTTGGGATTTGCTTCCGGAGTCGGTCGGCCCTCTTCATCCGTGTATTGAAACAAAAGCCCACCGGTTTGCCGCAAGCGCTCCAAATCCTCCGGCGTAGCCCAATAGGAACCTTCCCGGTGCGCAATCGGCAAGCGCCAAAGGGTACCCGCGGGAATGCCGGGAAATAGCGGGTTTTCCGAGACCACCTTGACGGTTTCCCATCCACAGCGAAATTTGCCGTCCGGATTCGTCCTCAGGGCCCCCGGCAAAAGCCCCCGTTCGGTGAGAATTTGAAATCCGTTACAAATGCCTAACACCGGCAGCCGATCATTTTCCACCCGCCGGGCTATCCCGTCCATCACGGGTGCCTCGGCCGCCAAGGCACCACTGCGGAGATAATCACCGTAAGAAAACCCGCCGGGCAGCACCACGCGATCCACGGAGCCCACATCCGGCGCAGTATACCAAACCGGCACCACCTCCACTCCCAGCGACTCCAGGGCCCAAACGGTATCCTGATCGCAATTGGATCCCGGGAAGCTGACCACGGCTACTTTCATACCGGGTCCACCTCAATCCCGAAATGCTCCATCACCGGGTTGGCCAAGAGCCGGCGGGCCATTTGTTGCCCCAGTTCGCGCGCTTCGTCGGCATCCGGCGCCTCAATTTCCACAACGATGTGTTTGCCGATCCGCACGCCGCTTACCGGATACCCTAACCGCTGCAGCACCGAAAGGGTCGCTTCGCCCGCGGGATCTAAAATTTCCGGTTTGGGCATAACTTGGACCTGCAGCCGAAATCGTGCCATTATGTCATCACCCGCTTCAAAATTTCTTGATAGGCCTCTTCGACACCGCCGAGATCGCGACGGAACCGATCCTTGTCAAGCCGTTCCCGAGTCTGGCTATCCCACAATCGGCAGGTATCCGGAGAAATCTCGTCGCCCAGCATCAGTTGCCCTTCAAACCAGCCGAATTCCAATTTGAAATCGACGAGCAAAATGCCCCGTTCCTGGAAAAACGGCCGTAGCCACTCATTTATTTGCATCGCCTGCCGGCGAATCGCCGCTAACTCTTGAGGGCTGGCCAAGTGGAGCAACCGTACATGGTCATCGTTAATCAAGGGATCGCCGAGCGCGTCGTTTTTGTAATAAAGCTCCAAGACCGGTTGATCAATCGCGGTCCCCTCCGGCAACCCCGTCCGCTGACTTAATGAGCCGGCCACCCCATTTCGGACCACCACTTCCAATCCAATCATGGTCAGTTGCCGGACTAACAGATGGCGGTCGTCCAACCGCCGAATCAAGTGGGTCGGGATATCCTTTTCCATAAGCCACTGAAAGATCCGAGCGGTCATCTGCGCATTGACGGACCCCTTGTCAGCAATCTGGCCGCGCTTCTGGCCGTTAAAAGCCGTGGCGTCGTCTTTGAACTCCATAATCAATTGGCCGGGAACCTCTGACCGGTAGACTTTTTTGGCTTTCCCCTCATACAGCAATTCCATGGCTATTCCTCCAGTCCTAACCGCTGATAGATAGCATCGATGGCCGCCAAATAGGGTTCCACCCGAAAAAGGTCCTCGAGCTCGTCGGACGACAAGCGCGCTTTGACGTCCGGATCCTCCCGAAGCCGCTCTTGAAACGATTGCCGGGGATCCGCGAGTGCGGCCATCGCATTCCGCTGAACGACCTGATATGCGTCGTCACGCGACATGCCTTGATCCACTAAAGCCAAAAGCACTTTGCCGGAAAAAATCAAGCCGCCGGTTTTTTCGATGTTTTCCCGCATCCGGTCGGCACGAATCGTCAGTCCTTCGACGATCCGAATCATCTGGTGAATCATATAATCGGCCAACGTGGTGGCATCGGGTAACATCACCCGCTCCACCGACGAATGGGAAATGTCCCGTTCATACCACAAGGGGATGTCTTCCAAAGCGGGTACCACATAGCCTCGTAGAAGGCGGGCCAACCCGGAGATTTGCTCAGACTTGATTGGATTCCGTTTATGCGGCATGGCCGACGATCCCCGTTGGCCACTGGCAAACGGTTCTTCCAGTTCCCCCACCTCGGTCCGCTGGGATAGCCGAATTTCGGTGGCCATCTTGTCGAGCGTGCCCCCTAAAATCGCCAACGCCGCAATGACTTCGGCATGGCGATCGCGTTGCAGCACTTGCGTCGACAACGGTGCCGGAGTCAAACCCAGCCGCTCGCCCACATACGCTTCGACGGCCGGCGGGATATTGGCATAGTTCCCGACCGCTCCCGAAATTTTCATCACCGCCATGCCCTGCCGCGCCCGGAGAATCCGATCGCGACTGCGGCCCAACTCGAGCCACCACAAGGCCCATTTGAGTCCATGACTGGTCGGCTCGGCATGCATGCCATGGGTCCGTCCCATCACCGGCACCCACTTATTCTCAATCGCCCGTTGCCGCACCTTTTCGATGAGCGCGTCCAATCCCTCCAAAATGATATCGAGCGCCTCGACTATCAAAGAGCTCAGGGCCGTATCCACCACATCGGTGGACGTCAATCCGAAGTGAATATATTTGGCGTCTTCCGCGTCCACGGTCTCCGCCACGGCGCTAATAAACGCCAAAACATCATGATGGTAGCGGGCTTCATAAAACTCCACCCGGGCAGGGTCCACCGTCGCCCGACGCAAACGCTGCGCGACCCCGGGCGGAATATGCCCGAGCTTTTCCCAAGCTTCCACCGCATAAATTTCGACCAATAACCAGCGTTGATAGCGGGTGAGATCCGACCACAACTCCCGTAAACGCGGTCGGGCATAGCGATCAATCACACTGTCACTCCCAATCCGAACATTCTACTTAAACCATATAGCTAACGTTCGTGTTTGTCTACCTTTCATAGCACGACATTTTGGGTTTTAGCATGAGGATGCTGACGTTTTTTATCCTCCCGGCAATAAAAAAAACCCCTGCCGGATATTCCGCAGGGGTTCGTGCTTATTCCCACTCAATCGTGCCGGGCGGCTTGGACGTGATATCGTAGACCACCCGGTTAACCGCCGGCACCTCACCGACAACCCGATTAGCAATCGCATCCAGAACCTCGGGCGGTAATCGTACCCAATCGGCCGTCATCCCGTCTAAACTTTCCACCGCCCGCACCACGAGCGGATAACCGTAGGTGCGCTGGTCTCCCATCACACCGACGGCGCGGATATCCAACAAGACAGCAAATGCCTGCCACACTTGGCGATTGAGCCCGGCCCGGTCAATTTCCTGCCGCACGATGGCATCGGCCGCCCGTACGATCGCCACTTTCTCGCGGGTCACTTCCCCGATGATACGCACCGCGAGCCCGGGACCGGGAAACGGATGCCGCCACACTAGCCGATCGGGCAATCCAAGGGCCGTGCCGATGCGCCGCACTTCGTCTTTAAATAGCCACCGAAGGGGTTCCACCACGCGAAAGCGCATATCCTCCGGCAGCCCCCCCACATTGTGATGGGATTTAATGGTGCGGGCTTGTCCACCGCCCGATTCAATCACATCGGGATAGACCGTCCCTTGGATTAAAACCTCGCGAGGCCCAAGCGCCTGTTCGGTGGCTTCAAAAGCCCGTATGAACTCCCGTCCGATAATTTTCCGTTTGGCTTCGGGGTCGGTCACCCCGGCTAAAGCCGCGAAAAATTGCTCCGAGGCATCCACGATGTGTAAATCAATCTGATCGGCAAATACGCTCCGGATCTCGTCCACTTCATCGGCCCGCATTAACCCATGATCGATAAGAACCGCCGTCAAACGATCGCCAATCGCGCGCGCCGCCAATGCGCCCGCAACCGCCGAATCGACGCCGCCCGAAAGGGCGATTAAAGCCCGGCCTTCCCCGACCTCGGCTCGGATTTGGGCCACCGCTTGATCAATCACTTCCGCCGGACGCCAATCGGGACGAAGACCGGCCACCCGGTATAAAAAGTTTTCTATCAAGCGCTGACCCTCGGGCGTATGGTGGACTTCCGGATGGTATTGCACCGCCCATAAATTTCGGGCGGGATCTCCCATTGCCGCAATCGGCGTGGTCGGGGTTGACGCCAAAACCTGAAATCCCGGTGGGGCCGACTCGACGATATCGCCATGGCTCATCCACACCGTCGACGGTGAAGACAGTCCCTCCAACAAGGGCACCATGCGCTGAATCGTCATACGGGACCGCCCATATTCTTGCCGGGCGGCCGGAATGACCCGCCCTCCCAAAAGATGCGCCATCAGTTGCATCCCGTAGCAAATCCCCAATACCGGAATACCCAACTCGAATACCGCCGGGTCCATGGTGGGCGCCCCCGGTTCAAACACGCTGGCCGGGCCACCCGACAAAATCACCGCGTCGGCCCCTTTATCCCGGATAGTCGCGGCCGGCGTATCGCCCGGCAACACTTCCGAAAAAATTTCCGCTTCCCGTACCCGTCGGGCAATCAGTTGATTATATTGGGCACCAAAATCCAACACAATGACATGCGAAGCCATGTTAACTCCTTACTAGCCGACAGACGTCACTTAAATTGCGATAGCGCTCATCGACATCCAGCCCATAGCCCACCACAAATTCGTCCGGGATTTCAAATCCTTTATAGTGCACGGGCACCGCGACTTGTCGGCGGGCCGGTTTATCTAACAAGGCACAAATCTTGACGCTCATGGCGCCGCGCGATCGCACATGGCCATAAATGTAGTTCAGTGTGAGTCCGGTGTCTACTATATCCTCGACCACAATCACATGTTTGCCGTCTAAACTGTAATCCAAATCTTTCAATATCCGAACCACACCCGAGGATTTCGTCGCATGGCCATACGACGAGACCGCCATAAAATCGACGGCTAAAGGCAAGTCGATGGCCCGCGCCAAATCGGCCACGAATACAAAAGAACCCTTTAAGATGCCAATCAAGACCAAACTTTTGTCCTGGTAATCCAGCGTAATTCGCCGCCCCAGTTGTTCCACCCGCGCCTGGATGTCTCGAGCACTTAACAAGACCTCCAGCCGCTCACCGGGTAACGTTTGCACTAATGCTTCTCCTCCGTTTCATCGTCCCGGGATAGCCGTCGAATGATTTGCGCCCGATCGCGTAAAGGATAGAGCGATCGGTGCCGAGGGGCTTCCCCATGGGCAATGCGCTTACCTTCAAAATACGCTTCGGCATCCCATTCCACTTCGGGCGTCCGGTCATCGAGCCGCTCCCGAATCGCTTTCAGGGATAGTCCGCTTTCCAAAAGACGCTTAATCTCCAATAAGCGCTCGATATCATGTTGAGAATAAAGTCGCTGGTTGCCCTCGCTGCGGCGCGGAGCCAAAAGATGCAATGTTTCGTAATACCGGATGCGCCGCTCGGTGAGTCCAGTTCGTTCCCGGACTTCCCCGATGGAGAATAATACCGGTTCACTATCGCGCATCGTGCTAACTTCCTTTCACGAAATCCTGGCCGCTCCAATGAGAATCCGGATTTTTACGCTACCATGTCATCAGCCAAAGCTCAAGGAAAAAACGGTACGTTTGGCGTCGAACATAACAACACTCGGGGAAGCAGCCGTTTTAGTCACCCCGAGTATACAATATCCCTCACATGTATCTTAACGGATTTGCGAGCCGCTTCAAAACTCCTCTCATGCGAAAATGAAGAAAAACCTCGCCGCCATTCGACGAGGTTTAGGGAGATTAGGCTTCTTCGATTCGGCTTCGTAGGTTCCGTTCGGCGATCATGCGCTCCAATCGCGCGATCTCTTGATGCGCTTGCCCCAACTTATACGACAGCTCTTGCATCTTCAATTCTTGACGTTCAATGCGGTCGTACCGCCCGCGCATTTCTTGCGTCAGCACACCCACCAAATCTTTCAGCATAAGATGCTGCGACTCGAGCATACTGGCCCACTCCATCATTTCCGGGCGAGGCGTCAACGCCAGGGGCGCCGATAGGCTGCTCCGATGACGACGTACCCGCGTCGGTGCCGGCAAATTTTCCGCCAATGAGGCCAGTTCCCGATATTCCGCACGGTTAAGCCCGACCAAGTCCTCGGTTTTCACGACGTATGGACGCCCTGCCACACCTTTTTTCCGTTCGGCCGGCAACCTTCCCTGCCGGACATCGTCACGCAATGTACTGGCTAATTCGGGCGCCAACTCCATCAATTGCGTTAGCATCACTTCCATGACTCATGCCTCCATTCCATCCAAATCGGACTGACATGGATATGATTCCCATTCATTGCCGATTTCATTCCTAGAGGTTGTCAATCCCCACTTCGGATCGATTAGGCGGGGGGATGGTCCCATTGCTTGCCCAATCCTCGAGAGCCGGGTACCGGAAACTTCGTGACCCGAACGGGCCGGATTGCGCAATGGTTTGACGTCAACGGACAAGATACCCGAAAACAAAGAATGGACCACGGCGCGGAATGACCAAAAGAAAACGCCCTGGGGTAGCCCAGGGCCTCTTGTCGCAAAGCGACTTACATCATCATGTCGTTCATGCCGCCGCCCATGTTCGGCATCGGCTCTTTCTTTTCCGGTTTGTCGGCCACCAATGCCTCGGTGGTGAGGAGCATCGCCGCAATCGACGCGGCATTTTGCAACGTGGAGCGGGTCACTTTAGCCGGGTCGACGATTCCAGCCTGTACCATGTCCACCACACGGTTGTTGGCGGCGTCGTATCCCATGGTCCCCGACTCTTTCTTCACCATTTCCACAATGACGGAGCCTTCCAATCCGGCGTTGTGGGCGATTTGGCGAATGGGTTCTTCCAAAGCCCGGCGCACGATGTTAACCCCGATCTTGTCGTCGCCTTCCACATTCAAGGCTTCCAATGCCGGAATAGCCCGCAGAAGCGCCGTGCCACCACCGGGCACAATCCCTTCTTCCACGGCCGCCCGCGTTGCCGACAAGGCGTCCTCAATGCGGAGTTTCTTTTCTTTCAACTCGACTTCGGTGGCCGCCCCGACCTGGATTACGGCCACACCACCGGAAAGTTTCGCCAACCGCTCTTGCAGTTTTTCGCGGTCGTAGTCGGACGTGGTGTCTTCGATTTGTTTCTTAATGACTTGAATCCGCTTCTTAATCTCTTCGTCTTTGCCGCGGCCGTCCACAATGGTGGTCTCTTCTTTGGCCACTTTCACCTGACGCGCTTGCCCGAGCATGTCCAGCGTGACATTTTCCAGCTTCAGGCCAATGTCTTCCGAGATGACTTGGCCGCCGGTCAAAATCGCGATATCTTCCAACATCGCCTTGCGTCGGTCACCAAATCCCGGCGCCTTCACTGCCACGGCGGTCAACGTGCCGCGCAACTTGTTGACGACCAATGTCGCCAACGCTTCCCCTTCGACGTCTTCGGCGATAATGACCAACGGCTTGCCCCGTTGCACGATTTTTTCCAAAACCGGCAACAGGTCCTGGATAGCGGAAATCTTCCGGTCGGTAATCAAGATGTAGGGGTCACTCAACACGGCTTCCATTTTTTCGGTGTCGGTAACCATGTAGGGCGAAATGTAACCCCGGTCAAATTGCATCCCTTCCACCGTCTCTAACGTGGTCCCGGTGGTCTTGGACTCTTCGACGGTGATGACGCCGTCCGCCCCGACCTTTTCCATCGCTTCGGCAATCAACCGGCCAATTTCGGCATCATTGGCCGAGATGGACGCCACCTGGGTAATGGCCTCTTTGCCCTCGATGGGTTTCGCAATTTTTTTGATTTCGGCCACGGCGGTGTTGACGGCCAATTCAATCCCCCGCTTAATGCCCATGGGGTTGGCACCGGCCGTGACATTCTTGAGCCCTTCGTGAATCATGGCCTGCGCCAATACGGTCGCCGTGGTGGTGCCGTCACCCGCAACATCCTGGGTTTTGGTCGCCACTTCCTTAACCAGCTGCGCCCCCATGGCTTCAAAGGGATCTTCCAATTCGATTTCCCGGGCAATCGTCACCCCGTCATTGGTAATTAACGGCGCGCCAAACTTCTTCTCCAATACGACATTGCGTCCCTTGGGTCCCAAGGTCACCTTCACGGCGTTGGCCAGCTTGTCAACCCCCCGTTCGAGGGCGCGACGCGCTTCTTCTTCGTAAATCATCTGCTTCGCCATGCTTTATCCTCCTTAACGATTCGATTTTCCCGCGGATCCCTTCATAATCATTCGTCCGGCTACGCCGGCACTTTAGCCGGGGCCATAACGGCCATTATGTCTGACTCCCGCAGCAGAAGATAGTCTTGGTTTTCCAGGCGTACTTTCATGCCCGCATCGGCCGCATACAAGACAACTTCGCCGACATGTACTTCTAATTGGGCTCGGGTTCCGTTTTCCAACAACCGACCACTGCCAACCGCCACCACTTCGCCTCGGCCCAGCTGATCATGCGCAGTGTCGGGCAGGACAATCCCCGCTACCGTTTTTTCTTCGACGATCGGTTTAATGATCACATGGTCGCTTAATGGACGTAGTTCCACGGTCTTCCCTCCCCTATGTGAACGGCTCTGTTAGCACTCGCTGAGCCTGAGTGCTAACAAGATTCCATGAAGGAGTTTACCCAATCTCTCCGTCTCCGTCAAATAATTCCCAGGATGGGAGATTCGGCGGAATTTGGGCCTCTCGCCCGCTTAAATCCTTCAAACACCTGATTTTAAGCGATCTCGTCACTTTTCATGTTGCGTCTTTCCTTGTGAGACGTCCAGCGCATGCGGCAAGATGGGGAGCACGACGGGCCACAACTGCTCGATGGCTTTAGGGGATCCCGGAAAATTAATTATAAGCGTCGTACGGGCCAATCCGGCCACCGCCCGTGAAATCATCCCAAACGGAGTATGCGCTAAAGAAGCCTGCCGCATGGCTTCCGGAATGCCGGGAATTTCTCGGTCAATGACCGCCCGCGTCGCCTCCGGCATCACATCCCGCGGGCCCAAACCCGTCCCTCCGGTGGTGAGAATGAGGTGAATGCCTTGGTCCACCCATTCCCTCATTTGCGAAATCAGTTGATCGGCTTCATCCGGCAAGACGCGATACGCGACGACGGTGCCGATCGCACCGGCCAACCGTTGCAAAAGCGTCCCCGACGTATCGGCCCGTATCGCCTGATAGGAGGCGTCACTGGATGTCAGCACCGCAATAGTCCGCATACCCGTCCTCCTTTGGGTTCATTCCGGTTCTGGAGGCGTTTCGGTACGACGGTATGTCCCCGACCGACCTCCCGTTTTTTCCACCAACTGAACACCCGTCATGACCATACCACGATCACGTGCTTTCAACATGTCGTAAAGCGTCAAAAGGGCAGCCGTTACCGCCGTGAGCGCCTCCATTTCCACACCGGTCGCCCAGACCGTCTCCACCGTCGCCAGCACCCGAAAACCGTCGGGCTCCGGGCTAATCTCGACCGCAACATGGGTCAACGGAACCGGATGGGCTAACGGAATCCACTCGGCGGTGCGTTTCGCGGCTTGAATAGCGGCAACCCGTGCCACGGCCAGCACATCACCTTTCGGAGCCGCGTGTTGCCGCACCAAGTTCACCACCTCGGGAGTGGTGACCAGACGGCCCTCCGCCACGGCCCGACGAGGGGTCGACGGCTTAGCGGCCACGTCGACCATGTGCACTTCCCCGGCGTCGTTCAAATGCGGAAAGTCACGATGAGGGGCCACTCGGCATCTCTCCTTTAAGATTCATCCAGCGACGGGTCGGAGTGCCGGATACCCGAGCGGCCGACCACAGCACCGGCAAAACGCCCGCCACATAACCCAGCCGGAGGCCGGTCAGGATGCCTTGATGGCTTTGGGGGACAGCCATTAAGGCAAATCCCAGCGCCACCCCGGTCAACGCCCCCCAGAAAGCCCGAGTGGAGGACCTCCGGAAAGTATACCGGGCCAATGCCCCCATGCCGATGAGCCAACCGGCCAACACCCAAAATCCGGCCCCTCGGGTAAACGGCCATAAGTAGAGCCAACCGGAAACCGCACTGATGACCATCACGCCACTTAATCCTATCGTCGACAAGCGGACCACTTTGTCACCTCACGTATAGGGTGCGCATCTCGCGCACACACTGCCTAAGGACTTTTCGGGGACCCGTAATCATCGAAAGGAGACCGACCATGCGCGCCATTTGGACCCTTCTCGCAACCTGGCTGAGCTTTTGGGGATTTCACCCGGCCAAATTCCATCACATCACGGCTCCTCTCCCGCGCATCGTCGCCTTGACGTTTGATGATGGGCCCTCGCCGGTTTATACTCCCAAAATTCTCACGATCTTAAAAGACAACAACGTGCACGCGACGTTTTTTGTACTTGGCAGCGAAGCCGAAAGGTTTCCCCAGGTGACCCGGGAGATTATTCGGCAAGGATCGGTCATTGCCAACCACGGCTATGGTCATCTCAACTTTTTTCACGCGGGCGTCCAACGCATGTGGATGGATGCCGAAAAAACCCAAAATCTCCTGCAAAAATCAGGGATTCCCACGGTCGCTTTCTATCGCCCGCCTTACGGCAACAGTAGCCCGCGGCTAATCGAAGCATTCCGGACCCATGGCTATACGACGGTCTTTTGGTCGATTGATACGCGCGATTGGGCGATGCCGTCTACCGCCACCATTATTCGCCGCACCCTCAACCAGATCCAACCCGGGGCCATCATTCTTATGCATGACGGCGGCGGCAACCGCCAGCAAACGGTTGAGGCCGTCGCCGCCATTGTTAAATTCCTCCGGGCGGACGGATATCGGTTTGTCACTCTGCCACAATATGTAAAGGAGTTGCACCTCAATCCGCCTCCGGCCCGATTGCCGCTACCTGCCGAACCGCCCCCTCAGGCGGGATAGGTGTAAAATCCGCGACCGGTTTTCCGTCCCCAATGGCCGGCATCCACCATCTGCCGCAGCAAGGGCGCGGGCCGGTACTTGGGATCGCCAAATCCCCGGTATAACACCTCTAAAATCGCCAAACAGGTGTCAAGTCCGATAAAGTCGGCCAACTGCAAGGGTCCCATAGGATGTCGCATGCCCAGTTTCATAATGGTATCGATCGCCTCGGGAGTGGCCACCCCTTCTTGCAAGGCAAAAATCGCCTCGTTAATCATGGGCATTAAAATCCGGTTGGCGATAAAGCCCGGGTAATCTTTTACCGGCACCGGCGTTTTGCCCAATTCCTCCGCCCAGGCCATGACGCGACGGGTGGTCTCCGGACTCGTTTCGGCGCCTTCAATCACTTCGACCAACTCCATCACCGGCACCGGATTCATAAAATGCATGCCGATTACCCGGTCCGGACGTCGCGTGGCGCGGGCCAACCGCGTAATACTGATGGACGACGTATTCGACGCCAATATCGCCGCATCCGGCAACGCCTGATCCAACGTTTCCATCAATTCACGTTTCGCCGTTTCTTCTTCAATGATGGCCTCTACCGCCAAATCGACGGCGGGCCAGGTGCTTCCCGGCGGCAAAGGCGTCAGCCGTTGCCGGGCCGCGGCGACCCGTGGGCCATCCGCCGGATTTTTTTCCCCGCGGCGAGCCAACCGTTTTTCGATGCCCGCCACCCCACGGTTCAAGGACTCACTCGCCACATCCGTCAAATAGACTTGCCAGCCGGCCCAAATCGCCGTTTCCGCAATCCCGGACCCCATTTGGCCGGCCCCAATCACTAAGAGGGTGGTCATATTGGCCTCCTTAATCAACCCGCACGACGGTCGCCTCGCCTTGGCCGCCGCCCGAACAAATAGTCGCCACACCGTATCCGCCGCCACGATGCCGCAACTCCAGAATGAGGGTCAATAAAATGCGGGCTCCCGACGCACCGATCGGATGTCCCAACGCCACCGCGCCGCCATTGACATTGACGCGGTCCGGATCCAACGCCAAAAGTTTCATGCTGGTCAACGTCACGGCAGCAAAGGCTTCGTTAATTTCCCACAAATGGACGTCCTGTGGCGTCAACCCGACTTTTTGCAGCGCCGCTTGGGCCGCATAGGCCGGCACCGTGTGAAGATATTTGGGCTCCCGCGAGGCCCACCCACTACTTATAATCGTAGCCAACGGCGTCAGACCCAATTCTTCCGCCCGCGCCCGATCCATCAACAATAGAGCCGCCGCCCCGTCGGTCAAACCCGGCGCGTTGCCTGCCGTGACGGTGCCGTCCGGTTGAAAGGCCGGCTTTAACGCGGCCAGCTTTTCGCGCGAGGTATCGCGCCGTGGATGCAAGTCGTCGCTTACCCGATTTCGGGTACCTTTCGGGCCGGGTGCCTCGACCGGGACGATTTCTTCCGCCAGCCGTCCCCGGTCTATGGCCTGAATGGCCCGTTCATGGCTCCGATAGGCCCAATCGTCTTGCGCGTCACGACCAATTTGGTACTCGCGTGCCACTTCCGATCCGTAAACCCCCATATGGCACTGCCCAAAGCTGCACCAAAGTCCGTCGTGGACGACGGCATCCACCAGCGTTTGATCCCCCATGCGAATGCCCCACCGCGCCTGCGAGGACACCAGGAAGGGAGCTTGACTCATTGATTCCATGCCGCCGGCGACGGCAATCCGGATATCCCCGGTCCGAATGGCCATATCCGCCAGATTAACCGCGCGGAGGCTCGATGCGCACACCTTATTAATCGTGTCACTCGGCACCGTTTCCGGTAAACCGGCGGCCATAGAGGCTTGGCGAGAGGGAATTTGTCCGGCTCCCGCTTGCACCACTTGGCCAAAAAACACGTAATCCACCCGTTCGGGCGCCACTCGACCGGCGCGGTCAAGTACGCCGCGGATGGCGATTGCCCCTAAATCGGTTGCCGACACGTCTTTTAACGCCCCGCCAAACGGCACAAAGGGCGTGCGGGCTACCGCCACCACCACCGTCTCTTGCATGCTGGCTCACTCCTTTACCCGGTTACCGATCGTAAACCGGGTTTAACTCCCGACGGACAATCTCCGCACCTAAGGCGGAGAGTTTTTCTTCCATTGCATGATAACCGCGATCGATATATTCGACCCCGTCAACCACGGTGAGGCCTTCCGCCCGTAGTCCCGCCAACACCAGGGCGGCCCCTCCCCGAATATCCTGCGCCTGTACCGGTGCCCCCGTCAATCGGTCGACCCCCCGAATAATGGCGGTATCGCGATCGAGTTTAATGTCGGCGCCCAACCGGACCAAATCGTGGGTATACCCGAAGCGATTTTCAAACACGGTTTCTTGCACAACGGAGATGCCCTCCGCAATCGATAACAAGGAAACCATTTGGGGATGTAAATCGGTCGGAAATCCGGGATGTGGCAAGGTTTCGATATCGACCGCCTGTGGACGGCGCGGCGCGGTAAGCCGAATCCAATCCATATCGGATTCAATCGTCATGCCGCTTTGTTGCAGTTTGAGCAGCACGGTGGTCAAGTGCTCCGGAATCACGTTGGCCACCGTGACCACCCCCCCGGTCACGGCGCCGGCTATTAAATAGGTTCCCGCTTCCAGCCGATCGGGGATAATTTCATGTCGGGTCCCGTGTAAACGGGACACGCCTTCGATCCGGATTAAATTCGTCCCGGCGCCCCGTACTTTGGCCCCCATCGCATTCAAGAAATTGGCGACGTCTACAATTTCCGGCTCCATCGCCGCGTTTTCCAATACCGTGGTGCCCTCGGCCAAACTACCGGCAATCATTAAGTTTAATGTGGTCCCAAATGATGCGCGCTCCACGTAAAACCGCGTTCCCTGCAGCCGACCGTCGACCGTTCCCTGAATCGACCCATGTTCCAGCCACATGGTCGCCCCCAACGCCTGGAAACCCTGAATATGAAAATTGACCGGCCGTGACCCGATTTGGCAGCCGCCCGGAAAGGCGACGTCCGCGCGACCCAGTCGAGCCAACAAGAGGCCGACCAAATAGGTCGACCCGCGTAGCTTTCGTGCCAGATCATAACGGGCCTGGTATCCCGTCAACTGTTCGGCATTAATAGCCAGACGCGATTCCGACAGCCACTCGATGCGCGCGCCCAGCTCGCGCAAGATTTGACATAAATCCAGAATGTCCGTATACCGCGGCACGTTTTCTAAAATCGTATCGCCGGTGGCGGCAAGCGCCGCGGCGGTAATGATGGGTAAGGCACTATTTTTAGAGCCGGCGACGGTGACGTCACCCGCCAATGCATGTCCACCTTCAATGACAAACTGTGCCATCGGGGCGATTCCTCCGCTCGATCAGAAGCCCAATTCATCCTATAGGCTGTAGTTAGGCGCCTCTTTGGTAATTTGTACGTCATGGGGATGGCTTTCCCGCAGCCCGGCTGCGGTAATGCGCACAAACCGCCCGGTATCCCGCAGCTGTTCAAGATTGGCGGCACCGCAATATCCCATCCCCGCGCGAATCCCGCCGATCATTTGATAGACCGTATCGGCGACGGAACCACGGTAAGGAACGCGACCTTCAATGCCTTCCGGCACCAGCTTCTCGACATCGAGATCATCTTGGAAGTAGCGATCGCTCGATCCCTGCTTCATGGCCCCTAAAGAGCCCATGCCCCGATAGACCTTAAAGGATCGTCCCTTATAGATTTCCATTTCTCCCGGACTTTCCTCGGTGCCGGCAAACAACGAACCCATCATCACCGACGAAGCGCCGGCGGCCAACGCTTTGACGATATCACCGGACCAGCGGATTCCCCCATCGGCAATCACCGGCACGCCCTTGTCGCGACACGCTTGGTAGGCTTCCCAAACCGCCGTGATTTGCGGCACGCCAATCCCGGCCACGACCCGGGTGGTGCAAATCGATCCCGGTCCGACACCGACCTTGACCGCGTCGGCACCGGCTTCCACCAACGCCTCGGCGCCGGCTCGGGTGGCGACGTTTCCGCCGACGATGTCCACATCCGGGAAGAGCCGTTTTAAGGTCTGCACCGTTTCCAGCACGCCTTGAGAATGACCGTGGGCGGTATCCACCACGATAACGTCCACCCGGGCTTGCACCAGGGCTTCCGCGCGTTCAACCGTGTTGGGCCCCACCGATACCGCCGCCGCCACCAAGAGCCGCCCGTTGGCGTCTTTCGCGGCATGCGGAAACTTACGGGCCTTCTCGATATCTTTAATCGTAATGAGTCCCCGTAACCGCCCGTGCGCATCCACCAAGGGCAACTTCTCAATCCGGTGTTTGGCGAGGATTTCTTTGGCTTCCGCCAACGTGGTGCCCTCGGGCGCGGTCACCAAATGGTCTTTCGTCATAACCTCATGAATGGGACGGTCATAGTTTTGCTCGAAGCGAATATCCCGGTTGGTGAGAATCCCCACCAAATACCCGCCGTCGCGCACAATCGGAACCCCGGAAATCCGATACCGGCTCATCATCGCCATCGCGTCACGGATCGTGTGGTCCGGGGACAAAAAGATCGGGTCAATAATGACCCCGTGTTCCGACCGCTTGACTTTATCCACTTCGCTGGCTTGTTGCTCAATCGACATGTTTTTATGAATCACGCCGACGCCCCCCTCGCGCGCCATGGCAATCGCCATACGGGCTTCGGTAACCGTGTCCATGCCGGCGGACAACAGGGGTACATTCATGCGGATACGTCGCGTCAACCAGGTACTGACATCCACGTCTTTCGGCAACACCGTGGAATAGCCCGGAAGAAGCAATACATCATCAAACGTTAACGCTTCCGGGCCAAATTTTTCTGCCGTGTTCACCACACGTCCTCCTTGAATTTTTGACAAGTCTATCATACCGTACCGAACCATGCCTAGTGTGGGTCCAACGCCACGCGTTGCGCCACTTGATAGACAGGTCCCGCTCCCATGGTGATAAAGGTGTCGCCGGGGGTCAAGAGGCTTTTCACCATCGGCACCGCCTCCCACATATCCGACACAAAATAGACCGGATGCTGTCGGGAGCGAATGGCGTCGGCGAGCTTCTCCCCAGTAATCCCGGCAATGGGCGCTTCCCCCGGCGGGGCATAAATTTCCGTCAAAATCAAAATGTCCGCGTCCTGAAACGCCTCCACAAAGGCGTCCCACAAATTTTGGGTGCGGACATACCGCTGGGGCTGAAAGAGCGCAACTACGCGACCCCGGGTCACTTGGCGGGCGGCTTTTAGGGTTGCCCGAATTTCGGTCGGATGATGGGCGTAATCATCGACCACCAAAAAAGGGGTCTCGGCGAGAATTTGAAACCGCCGGGCGGCATTATGAAAATGTTCGAGACTCGCCAGTCCGGTGTCCCAAGGAATCCCCAAATGATGTCCGACCGCCAACGCCGCGAGACTATTAACCACGTTGTGCACGCCGGGAACCACGAGACGTAATTCGCCGACCGATCGCCCGCCCCACACCACTTCCGCTCTCGTTTCGCCCACTCGCGGTTCAACCCGAATCGCGCGCAAATCGGCCGTGTCGGCAAGCCCGTAGGTGACGGCAGGACGGGACAAGTCGGCGACCAAGCGGGCCAATACCGGGTTATCGATCCCGATTACGGCCAACCCGTGATCCGGCACCCGTGATAGATAGGTGTGAAAAGCCTCAACCAATCGGTCAAAACGATTCTCAAAATGGTCCAAATGCTCGGGTTCAATATTTGTGGCCACTGCAATATCCGGATGATAGCGTAAAAACGTGCCGTCACTTTCGTCCGCTTCGGCCACCGCCCAAACCGAATGGCCGACGCGCAGATTTCCTTCAAATTCGCCCACCTCGCCCCCGACAAAAACCGTCGGATCCAGCCCGGCATCGGCCAACAAATGACCGATCATGGTGGTGGTCGTCGTCTTGCCGTGGGTTCCGCTGACTGTAATCGTCCGGTACTGATCCAAAATCTCGGCCAGCACTTCGGAACGATGCACCAAGGGAATCCCTTGGGCTTCCGCCCAAGCCCGCTCAGGATTATCCGGTCGGACATCCGTATTGTAGACAACCCGTTCGGCTCCGGCCACATGACGGGCCGCATGACCGTAATAGACGGGGATTCCGACACGTTCCAACCGTTCCGTGCGAGACGACGGGTTCATATCCGATCCGGTCACGCGATGGCCTTTTTGATGCATCCAAAGAGCCAGCCCCGACATGCTGTAGCCCCCGACCCCGATAAAATGCACATGTGCCATTGACTCACCCCATTGCCCTGGTTATGGTAGCCTACGCGATTGCAGAGGCTTTTATCAATTGGGGCCCGAGGTTACTGAAAGTGCCAGCCGACCGATAACCAACGTTGCACGTAACTTTGGGAAGCCGCCACAATTTTGGCCCGTTCGTCCTCGGTCACCGACCTCACCCGTTTGCCGGGACGCCCCAAAACTAAGGAACCGGGGGCAATCACCGCTCCTTCCGGAATTAACGTCCCCGCGCCGATAATGCTATGGTCGCCAATCACGGCGCCATTCATGATAATACTGCCCATCCCAATCAGGACCCGGCTCTCGACCCGTGCCCCATGAATAATGGCCCCGTGACCAACCGTCACCTCGTCGCCAATCGTCACCGGAAATCCGGGATCGGCGTGGATCACCACGTTATCTTGGATATTCGTGCGGGCCCCGATCTCAATCCGTTCCAAATCGCCCCGAATGACGGCATTAAACCATACGGACGCATGCGGGCCGAGAGCGACTCGGCCAATCACATAGGATCCCGGAGCCAAAAATACCGGAGGATCAACCACCGGCGATTGGTCCTCATAGTCTAACAGCATGTCCCACTCTCCTCTCCCCTCGCTCCCGCCATAGCCTCCCGTAACGGCCACGGCGTTTGAGGCCCCTCTTCCCGACCTAAACGCTCGCCTTTTGTGAGCCGGTAATACCCCAACGCGGCCACCATCGCCCCGTTGTCGGTGCACAGTTCCACAGGCGGCACATGCAAGGTCACTTGTCGACGAGAGGCCCAATCCCCTAATTTTTCCCTTACCCGCCGATTGGCCGACACTCCCCCGGCCAAATAGAGGTGAGCGACGGGATATTTTTCGTACGCGCGCTCGATATTGCGCGTTAGCGCTTCGGCCACCGCCTCTTGCAACGCGAACGCCAGTTCCGGTGCGCGATCGGGCACATCGGCGGCCAATTGCCGAAGACGCGTTTTCACCCCGCTAAAGCTGAAATTCAGCGAATCGGCCCCCAGTCGGGCGACCGGCAAGGTAATCGACCGGTCGGGACGGGCTTGGTCGGCTAACCGCTCAATAGCCGGGCCCCCCGGATAGGGCAAGCCCAAAATCCGCGCCCCTTTATCGAACGCCTCGCCCGCCGCGTCATCTAAGGTTTCGCCCAATACCGCCAATTGGCCGTGATCGGTCCAATAGGCCAGCGTGGTATGACCGCCCGACACGATCAGCGCCAGCGCCGGAAATTGAATGGGGGCAATCAGCGCGTTGGCATAAAGGTGGGCTTCCAAATGATGCACCCCGACCACCGGCCGGTTAAGGGCAGACCCGACCGATTTGGCAAAGGTGACACCGACCAATAAGGCGCCGATGAGGCCCGGTCCCCGGGTCACCGCCACCCCGTCGACATCCTGCCAGTCCATGCCGGCGGCGTGAAGGGCATCCCGCACGGTCGGCAAAATCGACAGCACATGCTCCCGGGCGGCCACTTCCGGCACGACGCCGCCAAATTTTTGTTGGATGGCCGCCGACGATGATCTTAACGAGCTTATCAGGTGCCGACCATTTTCCACCACGGCGGCCGCCGTGTCGTCACAGGATGTCTCAATTCCCAAAATGCGCATAAATCTCTCCTCATGGGCCACAGTAAGCAAAAAGGGGTGTTTGGTTTGGCTCTCGTTATTGGGTACGGTACCCTGTTGTTTCTGGTCTATGCGGCCCCGGCGTTGCTCACCTTATCCCCTCTGACCTACGGACGGGTTATGTCGTTAGCTCACTTTGTGGTGTTTTTAGTCAGTATCGTCGGGTTCGTCGGACTCGGACATGCCTTGGCCCGACGCGGCCGACCGCGTTTTTGGGTCGGGGTCGGTTTGGGCGGCCTCATCGGCGCCCTAGGGACCGCTGTCACCCAGTATGTCTCGCATCTGCCGCAAGCCGAAACCGCCTTTATCCAACAACTGCACGGAGTTCCCCGGGAAGCCGCCGTCACCATGCTCCACCTGCACCTGGTGACCTCCATCATCCTGTCGATCCTCATGAATGCCGTCATTTGGGCGTTCGTCGGCGGACTGGCCACCTGGTGGGGCGGGCTCGTCGTGCGGCGTCCGACACCCGATCAGCCGACCGCCGAACAGGACCGGTCGGCCGGCTAGAGCGGATCCTTCCACATGATAAACGCATCTTCCCGAGGATCGGTATAGTACCCGCGTCGGACCCCTAATTGAATAAAGCCCAGTTTCTGATAGAGATTTTGGGCCACCAAATTGGACCGGCGGACCTCCAACGTCATCCGGTGCGCCCCCAGACTTTTCGCCCGATCCATTAACCCCACCATCATGCGTTCCCCTAAATGGTGGCCGCGAAAGTCGGGATGAACCGCCACGTTGGTAACATGCGCCTCATCTAAAATAATCCACATGCCCCCATACGCCACTACCCGTCCATGAAAATCCAGTACCAGGTAGGTGGCGAAATTATTCTCCATCAGTTCCGAATGAAACGCATTACGTGACCAGGGGGTAGGAAAAGATCGACTTTCAATGGCCATCACCGCATCCAAATCCGACAGATACATATCCCGGACGACAACCACCGATTCGGGACCGTCATTTATGACCGCCATAATTCACCTCGCTAGACACTGGCCGCCGGCGGCCGAAGGTAAGCGGGCGCCAAGGTCAGCGGATCGTCACTCTCTCCCCATTGTACTGCCGGCCAGGCCGTCAATGCTACTTGGCCGCCGGAAAGAATCGCCTGCCCGGGGCGTGCCTGTCGCCCGATGCGGCTCAGCCACTGCGCGTCTTCCGCGGCCGGGCCTAAGACCACCACCTCCCGCGTCAGCGGAAATCCCTCCGGCAACGCGCCGTTGATCGCGGTATCCGGTATTAAAGGCTCCGGCCCGCTCGGTCCGACCCAATAGTATCCTAAATAGAAGGCCGAACCCCGTCGTTCGCTGGTCACCACCACATAGGCGGGGGGAGCTACACCGCGAGCCCACGCCGCCAACGAGGACACCCCTTTAACCGGAACACCCCAAATGGCGGCATAAGCCTTGGCTGCCGTGACCGCCACCCGCACGCCGGTAAACGATCCCGGTCCCACGCCCACGGCCAAACCGTCGGGCCGACCGAACTCCCGCACCAGCTGATCGATCCACGACACTAAATGAGTGCCGGCCAACCGTGGCCGCGCCCAGGTGATATCCGCCACGACACGTCCGTCGTCAATTAATCCGACGGATAACGACGGACCGGACGCGTCCCACCCGAGAACCTTATATCCCAATCGTCATCTCTCCTCCTGCCGGTTCTGTCGGCGCAGGGCTTCGACGAAAGGGCGACCCCACGCCTGCACGATAAATTGCCGGGTCCCGTCCGGCCGCACGTCAATCGTGCATTCCACCCGCTCCGGATACTGGTCTTGAATCGCCTCTCCCCACTCGACGACCAAAACGGTCCCCGGGGTGTGGAAAGCCGGCAGATCCAACGCCCACACATCGGTCGCCTGCTCGATCCGATATAAATCCGCATGAACAATGTCCAGGCCCGGAATCCGATAGGCGTGGACCAAATCAAACGTCGGCGACTTGACGGGTTCCATGACGCCTAAGTTGCGTAAAAGGCTTTGGGCCAAGGTGGTTTTGCCCGCGCCCAGATCACCCTTTAGCAATAAGACGCCGCCCTCGCGCAAAATCTCGGCCAACCGGGCCGCGATCCGTTCGGTATCGGCCAGGTCTCGGGCGGTCCACTCAACGGTTAAAGTGGTCGAAGGCGCGTCGGCCATCCCACTCTACCTCCTCACCGCCCAACTGCCAGCGAATGCCCGGCTCGTCGGTGACCCGTCCGATATCCGTAACCGGCACCCCCACGTGATTAGCCGCTTCCAAGACATTCGGCAACCGCGACCCGGGTACCGCCATTAAGAGCTCGTAATCCTCCCCACCGTAGAGCGCGAATTCTTCGACCGATACGCCGTAAATGCGGGCCACCTCCCGTGTGGCCTGATCAATAGGCAACCGATCAATTTGGATCTCGGCGCCAATCCCTCCGAAGCGGGTCAATTCCTCGACCTCGGCCTCGAGCCCGTCAGAAATATCGGTCATGGCATGAACAAACGGCGCCACGGCCTGGCCGAGTTCAACGCGAGGGGTCGGTGTCAGGTGCGCGACCAAGACACTGCGTTCGGTAATATTATTGCCGGGCCAATGGCCCCCGTGGCTGAGCAGTTGATACCCGGCATAACTCGCGCCCAGTCGCCCGGACACCAATAAATGATCGCCGGGTCGCGCCCCCATCCGCCGAATCGGGCCGCTGGCCCCGGGACGTCCTAAAATCGTCACATCGAGAACCAGCCGATCCGGAGAGCCTACCGTGTCGCCGCCGATAATATAGGCGCCGTACCGATCCAGGGTGCGTGTCAAGCCGCGGATTAAATCCTCCACGACTTCGACCCGCAAATTGGCCGGCAAAGCGAGACTGGTCAGAACCGCCGCCGGGATGCCCCCCATCGCGGCAATATCACTTAAATTGACCGCCGCCGCCTTGGCCCCCACCTGCTCCGGCGTCGACCAGTCCCAGCGAAAGTGAATTTCTTCCACCAACATATCCTGACTGATTAACCATCCGGCCGGATCCCCGGGAACCACCGCCGCATCATCGCCAATCCCCACAAATCCTGGCGCCGGAGTTGGCTGCATCCGGTGAATCATGGCAATCAGGCCCCGCTCTCCGACCTCTCGAATCAGCACGGTGTCCCCTCCTTCGTACTGAAAGGCATCTTAACAAAATTTGTCCACTCTGGCATCCGGTCCGGTCAACCGAACATGATACAATAATGCGGAATTGAGCGGTTCACCGAGTGGGAGGCGACACCATGACGTTTCAACGGATGTCACACGAATGGCGGGGCTATCGGCTCAGCTGGTGGGAAGCGGGCTCGGGATCCCGCCGGATCGTTTTGTTACACGGAGGCGGCGGTACCGGGAAAGCCTGGGCCCATCAACTCACCTATCTGAGCCAATTGGGCTATCACGTCATAGCCCCCGATATGCCGGGATTCGGCCAGTCGGATTGGCTGGAGGGGGTCACGCGGGTCGACCAGTTAGGCCCGGCACTCGCCGACTGGTTTTTCGACCAAGGATGGACATCTTTTGTTCTCGGCGGCAATTCCATGGGCGGGCGCGTCGCCCTGTCGTTGGCCTCTCATCACCCCGAACCGGTCGAGGGCCTGATTATTTTGGATTCCGTCGGCGTCCGGTTACCCGACGTGCCCATCCTCAATCCCTTAAGTTTACCCCCGCAGCAATTCATGTCGGGATTGGTCCACGACCCCTCCCGTTACAAAACGGCAACGCCGTACCGCACCTTAGAAGACGCCCAAGAACTCAATCGCGGGCGCCAGTCGTTTGCCCGCTATCTGGGCGAGGAAGGGATTACCGCCGATCCCACGCTGGATCTCAGCCGTCTCACCATGCCCAGTCTCTTAATTTGGGGCCGTCACGATCGGATTGTGCCGTTGGCCTATGGGCAGGCGCTCAGGCAAGCCTTACCGGATGCAGAACTCCTGGTCATCGAGGATTGCGGTCATTTACCGCATATCGAAACCCCCGAACTCACCAATCAAGCCATCCACGACTTTCTCACCCGACGGATCTGGCCACATTAAGGTCCGCCGGCGGGATCCGGATAGAGGGTAAAAGGGGGTTCAATCGTCAGGACATCCGTGACCCGGTTGTTGTCGTCCACAAACACCAATTTCGGATAATAACGGTCCAGTTCCTCGGCCGATACCTGGCGGTACCCGATAATAATCACCCGATCGTCTGGATGGAACAACCGGGCCGGCGGCCCATTCAGACAAATATCGCCCCGCCCGCGCGGCCCTTCAATAATATAGGTGTGCCAAAGCGCCCCCGTCGCCAAATTCGAAATTTGCACCATTTCATAGGGCATCAAGCCCGATGCGTCCAATAAATCGCGATCGATGGTTACCGACCCGACATAATTTAAATCGGCCTCCGTCACCCGGGCGCGATGAATTTTTGCCGCCAGCATGCGATAGTACATCCGATTCCCTCCGCGAAGCGCCGTGATTTCGTGCTTAGCATCCACGAAATCCGCCGAGCTCATGCATTCCCGAAGAGGTTACCAGCCACTGCCGGAACTGCCGGCCAGGGGCGGTAAGGACGGCGTCGCCACGAACCAGAGGCCTTGCACCCCCTGCCCGTGGAGTTCATGCGGCCCAAAATCGCCGCGATAGGTATATAAAAGATGGCCGTTATATTCGACCTGACCGCGAAAGAGACTGAAATGGCCCGGGACGCCTGCCACCGCCGCCGGTGCGGCCGAGGCTTTCAACGGCAGCCAAAGCGCTTGACAGGCACCCGTACACGCTTGTCGATCCGGTTGATCGGACACAAAATAATATAGGGTATCGCCGGCGCGATTGACCAAAATCGTCTCCGGTTTACCCGAAACCGTTACGGTTGCCACCTCGACCAGAGGCTCGGATTTGGCGGCGGAGGAGGCCGTCGCCCGGGGAGTGGCGGATCCGCACCCCGTCATCGTCACCACGGCCAAGAAAAGCATGCTCACGGTCCATTTGGGGATAGGCATCGTTATCACCTCTCCCATATTATCGACTATTTTTTATTATCTGACCATTGTTAGAAATGGGCCCGAAGCCGGATCCGTACTCACGCCCATCTCTCTCAAAAAGGCCGCCAACCGGTCTAAATGATCCCGATATTGCGGCCAAAACGCCCGTCGGTAAATCAAATAAGCCGGATGGTAAAGCGCCACCGCCCACCGGCTTTCCGCCAACGGGAACGGCGCGCCTGCCGTGACGTCTTTCCACGAACCCCCGGTCAGGCTCTCCCAGGCTGTCCGGCCGAAAGTGACAATCACTTGGGGATTAACCGTCCGCACATCGTCCATCAGCCAGGGACGACACGCGATGACCTCGTCCGGCAACGGCGGACGATTTTTCCGGCCATCGTCGGTGGGGCGGCAGCGGACCGCATTGGCCAACCAAATCGTGTCACGCGAGAGCCCCAGATACTCCAACACCTGGTCAAAAATCTTGCCGGCCGCCCCTTGAAATCCGTAGCCCGTGCGATCCTCGTCGCGACCCGGCGCTTCCCCTACCATCATGACGGTAGCCTGGGGATTTCCCCGGCCCACGACCACCTGCGTTCGGCGGTCGGCCAAGCGACAGCGTCGACACTCTCGTTGCGGGTCTGTCATGCTCCCGCCCCCCCTTGGCAGGCGGGACAGACACCCGACCAGATAATGCTGCGCTTGAGGATAGCCCATCCCGCGGAACTCGGGGCATCGGGCTCAAAGGCGGCCGCCGGCACATCTTGAAACGCGCCGCAACGCACACAATACATATGATCATGATGGTGCCGGTTGGCATCGTAAAAACGACGCCCGCGATTTTCCACCACCGAAATCATCCCCACCTCCGCCAAGCGATCTAACGTGTTATACACGGTCGCCAGGCTAAGGGCAGGGAGGCGGCGCGCCACATACCGGTAAACCTCGTCGGCATCCGGATGGGATAACCGATAAACCGCTTCAAGGACAGCCAATCGCTGGGGCGTGGCCCGAAGTCCATGATGACGCAAAAGATCCGCCAACTGGTCGACTGCCATCGATTGAGAATCGCTCAACTCTTAGACGGCGCTGATGCGCCTCCCTCCTTTACCTGGCTTCACCGCGTCCGCTAACTCTCCAGCAAATCGGCCACCAACGAGGCTACCGTTGTGGGCGCAAGCGGGGTACGATAGGAATATGCGGGATGGGTGGTCACCAGCTCCGCCCGATCCGTTTCCGCTAATGCCTGCCGCTGGGCCGGCGTAAACCGGAACGTCAAGTAATGCACGGTGCTGGTTTTTTCTTCCGTAGACCGCCCTAACTCCGCCTCGGCATGAACTTTCTGGTCCCCGAAGGTGAGCCAGACGGTTTCTTCCAACCCGCTTAATTCCTTTAAGATCGCCGGCATGTCGTCCTGTTGGACCAACTCGATTAATAGCGTGGCGCCGATTGCCAACCCTTCCGGCAACAAATCGTTATAGACGTCGATTTCTTGTTGCACCAACGCCGGATCGACGATATGCTCAATGCGGCACATTTCTTGAATCTGAAACTTCATGGTCTCGCGGTTTTCAAAAACGACCGATACGCGAGGCCCGATGCCGACGCGGCGCACCTTTTTCAAAGCAATCACCTGCCGCCGGATGTGATCGCGGGCGCGTTCGTAATCGCGGATATCCATGATATCGGATAACGTCAACGGTTTCATTGGCTCGCCTCCCCTCTCAGTTATTCCCCTCTGACGAAAGCCCATAAGCCCGGGCCAGCAACTCGACCGGATGCTTGGGCACTTCATCGGTTACCGTCTCAATCTGTAAACCGGCCAAGGCACAGTCGGAACACGCATGGGTATCGTGAGCCTGCCGGAATTTTTCCGTCAGTTTGGCCGAGACTTTCAAGGACTCTTCGTAATAGGTATGCTTAAGTCCCCAGGTCCCGTCAATCCCGGCACACCGGTCGACGACGTCCACCCGCGTACCGTCCACCGCTTCCAATAAATCTTTGGCGGCTCGCTTGAGTCCTTGCGATTTGGTGTGACACGAGAGGTGGTAGGTCACCGGGCCTAATGACGACTGGAAATCTTTCTGAAGTTGTCCCTTCCGCATTTTGTCGGCGAGATATTCCGTGATATCCTGCGTCATCGATGCCACGATCTGCGCGTCCTCGGTTCCGACCAACGTGGCGTAATCCCGTTTGATTAATAACGCGCATGTGGGTTGGAGCGCCAAGATGGGTTTGCCGGCCTTGGCATACGGAGCTAACAGGGCCACATTCTGTTTGGCCCGTCGAATGGCGCCCTCGACATCCCCGCCATCCAACGCCGGCATGCCACAACAAACCTGTCCCTCGGGCACGGTCGCCGTCAGTTGGTTATGCGCCAATACCGCTAAGGCCGCTTGGCCAATCCCCGGCTCATGGTACTCCACCGTGCACGTGGAAAAGATGACCGCATCAACCGCCTCGGGCTGGACCGCATTGGCGGCCCGCTTTTTTACCCAGTCGGAAAACCGCACCGGCGCAAACCGCGGGAGATGCCGTCGGTGGTCAATTCCGTAGACGCGTTCCATCCAGCGGCGAAGAACGGGGTTCTTGACGGACCAGTTTGCCAGTTTAGGGGCGAGGTGGCCCATTTGCCCGACCTGTTCGGGGTTGCCCAAAAATCGATCGGTCCGGCTAATCCCATGCTTCTTGGCTCGAATAGCCTTCGAACGCAACATGAGACGGGGAAAGTCGAGATCGAAGCGATGAGGGGGGACATAGGGACACTTGATAAAGCACAAATTGCATTGATAGCACAAATCGGCGACGCGGGCGATTTCCGTTTCGGTAATCTTTTGGGCGTCGTCATCGTGCCCTTCGACCGCTTCAAAGAGGACAGGAAAAGATGGACACAAATTATAACAAAGACGACATCCGTTACAAATGTCGAATGCTTGCACCATGTCCTGGTGCAGCGCCGTTTCGTCCCAATAGGCGGGGTGATGCGGATTATATTCCATGAAACCTCCTCCGGGATAATAGGGAAAGGGGGGCAGAGCCCCCCACCGATTTACTCCGCCAAATTCTCGAGCCCTTTAGAGAAGCGGCCGGCGTGGCTCTTCTCCGCCCGCGCCAAGGTTTCGAACCATTCCGCGATTTCGTCAAATCCTTCTTCCCGCGCCGTTTTGGCAAAGCCCGGGTACATTTGGGTATATTCGTATGTTTCCCCTTCAATCGCACTCTTCAAGTTTTGTTCCGTGCTGCCCACCGGCACCCCGGTCACCGGGTCGCCCACTTCCTCCAAAAACTCGAAATGCCCAAAGGCGTGTCCCGTTTCGCCTTCGGCGACATCGCGGAACAATCCGGCAATTTCCGGCCGCCCTTCAATATCCGCCTTTTGAGCAAAATAAAGATACCGGCGGTTAGCTTGGGACTCCCCGGCAAACGCTTCTTTCAGGTTTTCGTGGGTCTTGCTGCCACGCAGTTCCATCAGAAACCCTCCTACTATATATTTTAGGCAATGTTACCTAATAATCATTCTAATGTAATACCATATCTCCGACAACCCCCTGCGAAAAATAATCGTCCCAGAAATCCCGGGTATCGGATTTAGACCCTATCCCCGCTCCCACACCGGTCGGCCGGCAATCCACACCGTGTGTGCCTTGGCCGTCAGATGCGTGAGAGGGTTGTCCGACCATAATACGATATCCGCTTCCCGTCCGACTTGGAGGGAACCTACGCGATCCGCGATGCCCAAAATCTTCGCCGGATTTCCCGTCACCGCCGCCAATGCCTGATCCGGATCCATCCCCTCCCGGACAGCCAGACCGGCATATAATGCTAAATACTCGGCCGGCACCACCGGATGGTCGGAGGCTATCGCGGTCAGAATCCCGGCCCGCGCCAAGGCGACCGGGGTCCAAAAGCCCTTCTGGCGGAGCTCCGCTTTGCTCCGGGCAGCAAACGACGGCCCCGTGACAACGGGCACGTCCGCGCGTTTCAGTTCATCGATAATCAAATGGGCCTCCGTACCATGATCGATAACCGTCCGCACTTTATACGGCGCCACCACCCGCAAGGCGGTAAGAATATCGTCGGCCCGATGGGCATGAATCCGTAACGGAATATCCCGACGGATCACCAAACCGAGCGCCTCCAGTTTGGGATCATACTGCTTCCAGTCGAGCGGAGGATCGTTTTGATACCGGCGCGCACGCTCCAACCATTCCCGTAAGACAGCCGCCACCCCGGGCCGAGACGCCGGCCGCCGTTTTTGTCCGCCGTGAATCCGAATCGGATTTTCCCCCAAAGCCGCTTTCATCCCGGCCGCCTGCACCATCAGCATAGATTCGACGGTCTCGCCGGCCAAATGCAGCACGGAACCGATCCCGCCAATCACATTGGCGGATCCGATGGTAATAAACGCGGCCGTTACGCCGGCCGCCAACGCTTCCCCAATCGCCGGATCGCGGGGATTGACCCCGTCAATCGCCCGCAGATCTGCCGTCACCGCGTCGGTGGGCTCGTTGACATCCTGATGGGCTGGGCCTTCCCCGCTCGTCGTGATGCCCAGGTGACTATGGGCATCAATCAATCCCGGAAGACACCAAGCGCCCCGCGCGTCAATCGCCGGCACTCCCGCCGGAGGCTGATAATGTCCTTCGACCGCCTGAATTCTCCCGTCGTCATCCACCAACAAGCCGCCCCGTTCATAGGAGACACCTTGCCCGTCCCACAGTCTGGCATTGACCAATGCCCACATGGTTAGAGCCTCCCCGCGTGTAACGTCAATACCGGCCGAATGGCTCCAACCACGGTGCCGCTATGGTTCGTGATGACCGGATGCAGCACATCGGCCAATTTCTCTTCCATTTCCGGCGTTAATTCATCCAGTTGCCGGAGAATCTCCGCCACCACCGGGCCCATCACCCGGCTGTTGCCGTCTTCCAGTTTCACCGCGATCCCGAGTCCCCGCTCCGGAATGCCTAAGCAAAATACGGCCTCGGCTCCCCCTTTGGCCACAAACCGATAGTCGGTGGCTTCCGCCAACGTCACTTCCAAACGGCCCGTACCCGAGACCAGTTCCGGATGATGCCGCATCGCCTCCGCGATCATCCAGGCAGCGCCCGCCGTTCCCACGTCGAGTCCCCGCGGATCGACAAGGCGGGCATAAGCCAAAGCCATGCGGCTTAACGGTAGATAAAACGTCGGCACTCCACACCCGTCAATCCCGGTGGCCAAATCATCCGGCCGCATACGGGTCATTGTCAGCACGGCCTGGCGGATGTGTTGCTGAACCGGGTGATCCGGTAGATGGTATCCGCTGCGCGGCGCATTCAAAAGGGTCGCCAACATCAGCATGCCCGTGTGCTTGCCGCTGCAGTTATTGTGCAATACCGTCGGTGCCTGGTGTTGACGGATCAGTTCCCAGGCGGTGTCCCGATGGCTCGGGGGATGAATCCCGCAGATGAGCTCATCTGGGCTCGCCCCCAACCGTTCCAGAAGATCCGTGACCAGCGCCAAGTGTTGGGCTTCGCCGCCGTGTGAGGCACAGATGATGGCGATTTCTTCCGGCGTCAGATGAAACGCCGCTTGGCCCCCCGCCTCCAATAACGGTAAGGCTTGAAAAGGTTTGGCGCTCGAGCGCCAAAACGTTCGGTAGTCCGGGTCGCCGAACCAATAGCGGATATGTCCAAGACTGTCGACGACCGCCACATCGGCCCGCACCCGGCTTTCGACCAGTCCGCCGCGCAAAAGCTCAACCGCATACGCCGCCATTAATCCATCTCCCCGGTCCGGCCGACTTGATAGGCCTGGGCTTGTGCCACAAAATGCTCAAATAATGCGCGAGCCGGCCGATCATCGCCGAACAAATCTTCCGGATGCCATTGCACGCCAAACCACCCTTTACTCTCATGCTCCATCGCTTCGATCACCCCGTCTTCCGCCCAAGCTACCGCCCGCCAGCCCGCCGGCACCTGGGCCACCGCCTGATGGTGAAAGGAGTTGACCGCCACTTGGTCCTTTCCGAGAATCGCCCGCAACCGGGAGTCCGGGGCAATCCGGACAGTATGGGTCTTTTCCTCACGGGCCTGGGTTTGCTGATGCCGCAGCAGCGACTCCGGCAAAACGCGGGGAATATCCTGAATTAATCGACCGCCCAACCCGACGGCTAACGCCTGGACCCCTCGGCAGATGCCAAAAACCGGCATGTCAAGTTGCTCGGCCTGATGTAATAAAGCAAGTTCGGTGTGGTCCCGTTCGGGCACCACCCCGTCCATATCGGTGCCTTGCGGCACTTCCCCGTAGTGGACGGGATCAAAATCGGACCCTCCGGTCAATAAAAGGCCATGACAATGGGCCAATATCTCGACACTATCCGGCAAATTGGCCAACAGCACCGGAATCCCGCCGGCTTGCCGGATAGCCTCCAAATAGGGCCTTCTGACCCAATCTCGTCCGACGCCGTCTACCACACTAAAAGACATCGATACGCCTATCCAGGGCTTCACGTGGCCGTCCTCTTTTCTATGCTATAATTCCGTCAACCCTAAACTAATTGCAATTGCCGCATTTACCCGAGCCATGGTCTCCGGTTTTAGATGCGCAATGCGTTCTTTGAGTCGCCGTTTATCTATCGTACGAATTTGTTCCAACAAAATCACCGAGTCCCGATTGAGTCCGGATTCTTCCGCTTTCACTTCAACATGAATCGGCAACCGGGCTTTTAACACTTGTGACGTCACGGCGCATACAATCGTGGTAGGACTATACCGATTACCGATATCATTTTGCAAAATTAAGACCGGGCGCACGCCCCCCTGCTCCGACCCCACCACCGGAGACAAATCCGCAAAAAAAATGTCGCCTCGACGAACGGCGATTTCCGTCCCGGCCACGTCTCTACTCCTGGGGTATTCCGGCTAAATCCCAACGCTCTTCCGCAAACGCAACATTTAAAAAGCCCATTTCCTGATAACCCTTGATCAACTCTTCCCGAATCTGCTGGCGCCGTTGTTCCGCGAGGTAAAACTCTACGCTTTCCCGAATCAGTTCGCTGCGCTTGCGTCCCTCGCCGGAGGCCACTTGATCTAACGCATCGACCAAATGATGGGGCAAACGCACAACCACACGGCGGCTGGCTTCCAAAATCTCCACCTCTTTCCCCTGACTACCCGTATTATAGACTTCCCGAAAATCACGGGTCAATCAATGCCTTAAACGTTAACGGTCCTCAAGATATTCCCGTGGTACCCGGGTCCCGATCCGCGTCACGATTTCATAACCGATGGTGCCCGCCCATTCGGCCAGATGATTGGCGGTGAGACGCTCTTCCCCGTCGTCGCCGAGGAGGGTCACCCGATCCCCTACGTGCGCATCTAACGCCTCCGGCAGCCGGACCACCAATTGATCCATCGACACCCGGCCGATGACCGGGCATCGGTATCCCCCGATTAATACGGCAGCCTGATTGGACAATCCCCGTAAATAGCCGTCGGCATATCCGACCGGTATGGTCGCCCAACGTTCGGCTGTCCGAGCACGATAGGTACGTCCATACCCTTGGCTCGTCCCCGGCTCGACCGCCTTAATCATGGCAATCCGGCTATACCAACTTAACGCCGGCCGAAGCCCCCATTCCCCCGGCAACGGGTCGATGCCATAAAGCGCAATCCCCACCCGCACCAAATTAAAATGCATGCCGGGCCAACGTAAGGTGGCCGCGGAATTGGCCAGATGAAGCCAAGGCGGAAGGCTTCCCCGTTTTTGCCGTAGCCATTCCACCGCATCCAAAAACCGCTTTAACTGCTCTCGACTCGAGGCCGGATCGTCCTGATCGGCATCCGCTAAATGCGACATGAGCCCTTGCCAGACAATCCGGGGATGACTCAACCGTTCGAGCCATGCCTCATCCAATCCGGCGGCCGGAATCCCGATGCGTCCCATCCCCGTATCAAGTTTAAGATGGACTCGCGCTTCGCGATCCACCTCTTGTGCGGCCTCAATGACCCACTCGAGGCTTTCCGGGCTGTAGACCACAACGTCCAGTCGATAGCGGATGGCCGCGGCCAATTGCTCCCGGTTATTCGGGCCCAGCACCAAAATCGGGGCTTGAACCCCCGCTTCCCGCAGTTCAATGCCTTCCTCCGCCATCGCCACCCCCAGCCAACGGGCACCGGCCGCCAACGCGGCTTGTGCCACCGGTAGGGCTCCGTGTCCATATCCGTCGGCCTTAACCACTGCCATCAGCGCGACATCCGGGCCGATAACCTGTAACAAACGTCGCACGTTTGATTGAATGGCGCCCAGATTGACGCTTGCCACCGTTCCCCGAAGAGATGCTGCTATCGCCATGCCGTGTTGCCTCACTTCCAGTACCGGGGTAGCCCCTCGGGCACCCCTTCTTGTTCTATCGTCTGCCAGGCTTCCGGCAGTGCGGCAATGATGTCCCGACTCGTAGCCCCATGCCCCATTCGGGGCCGAATCACATCCCCCGCAATCCCGTGCCAGTACGCTCCAAGCGCGGCCGCAACGGGGCCGGGATACCCTTGGGCCAAGAGAGCCCCGATAACGCCCGACAAGACATCACCGCTGCCGGCCGTGGCCAGCTCGGTTTGCCCGCTCGGGTTGACCCAGATCTCCGTCGGACCGGCGATGAGCGTCCGGTAGCCTTTCAACAGGCACGTCGCCCCCCATCGGGATTGCGCCTCTAGCACATACTGCCGGCGGTCTTGATTCACATGCTGGGCCGACCGGCCCAACAAGCGGCCAAGCTCTCCCGCGTGCGGGGTCAGCACGACCTCCGGCCGTGCCAAAAGGTTTGGCGGCATTGTCGGCACCAACCGGAGCGCGTCGGCATCAATCACCGTCGGACGGCCCAACGCCAAAATCCGCCACAAAAGCTCGGGACTCACCCGGTGTCCGAGCCCGGGGCCGATCACCACCGCATCGGCCTTCCGTGCACGATCCATTAAGTGCGGCGACATTTTCAAGTCGCCCTCGGCGGTATCGTCCAGTCTGTGCGCAATTAACTCCGGCACTTCCAGATAGACGCCGGCTTGAGCGGGCAATAACAGTTCCACCAGCCCCGCCCCGGCCTTCAAACTCGCCCAACCCGCGAGTTGCGGGGCACCCGGCATCGCCCGCGAACCGCCGATGACCACCACATGACCCCGACGATATTTATGGTCCAACACCCTGGGCGGCCGAATCCAATCGTGAGCCGTTCGAGGGTCAATCCAGCGCCCCGACCCGGGAGTCGGTGCCAGTCCGATATCGGCCACAACCAACGAGCCCGTCAATCCCGCGCCGGGGTAGCCGACATGTCCCCATTTTGTCGCCCCAAAAGTCACCGTGGCCATCACGTTCACGGAGGGGCCGGTGTACCGACCGGTATCCGTGTCGGTCCCCGACACCAGATCGACCGCCACCACGGGCAGACGGCGTTCAGCCACGGCCAAAAGCCACCGGAAAGCCGGATGGCGGTCTAGCGTCCCGTGAAATCCTACGCCAAAGACGGCGTCGATCACCAGCGTGACCGAATCGAGTCCGGCATCGAGG
This sequence comes from Sulfobacillus acidophilus DSM 10332, assembly GCA_000237975.1. GTDB lineage: Bacteria > Bacillota > Sulfobacillia > Sulfobacillales > Sulfobacillaceae > Sulfobacillus_A > Sulfobacillus_A acidophilus. Next base: position 2,674,037 of record CP003179.1, read on the forward strand.
GGATGGTCGTAACCCACGACCTGCACCCCCGCTTGTCGCGCCGCCCGCACGACCCCGTCGGCCCCGGGAAACCGGGGTACCCCGTCGGATACGACCGTTACGGAGACATTCGACGCGAGATGCCGGGCGGCCACCCACCCGTCACCCCCGTTCGACCCGGGGCCGGTAAGCACCAGAATTCGACCCGTCAATCCCTGGTGCCGTACCCAGCGGGCCACTTGAAAACCGGCTAATTCCATTAAAGCCGCCGACGGTACGCCCTGATCAATCGTGGCCCGGTCTGCCCTCCGGGCTTCCGCTTCCGTCCACACCAGGTGCCGATTCCACACCCACGCGTCCCTCCAATAATGCCATCGCCACCGCATAGTCCCGCTCATGGCTCAAAGACACCCGGACATCCAGCCGGTATTGTTCCAGCCATTCGCCTAACGGTCCGGAAATGACCACCCGCGGGGCTTGACCCGGCTGGCGGAGAATTTCGATTTGACGGTACCGACTCCCTCGTAGGCCCCCGACCGCCTTAATGATGGCCTCTTTCGCGGCAAAGCGAGCGGCCAGGTATTGCAGCCGCTCTCGTCCGGTGGCCACACCGGCCAGTTCCTCGGAAGAAAATAGTCGGGTTAAAAATGCCGGTCGCCGGTCGACCAACCGACGAATCCGATCTACCTGAACGATATCGACCCCGAACCCGACAATTCCCTTAGGGCTTTTCAAAAATTAGCCCCCAGGTCACCGGTCCCGGCGTAAAAGACCCGACTTTAATAAAGCCATGGGCCGTTATTTCCTCTTCCACCTCTTCCGGATGCATCCGAATCGCAACCGGCGGACCGTTCACCGATTCGTCTTTTACCCAATCGACGACAACCCAACGCGCCCCCGACTTCATAATGCGAAACATCTCGTCAATCGCCGAAGGCCGCCCCTCGACATCATGATACATGGTATGCCAAACCACTCGGTCAACGTAGTCGGCCGGCAGGTGCGTCGCCTCGGCACGGGCTTGAATGACCTCCACCTGGGCTAAATGATCTGCTTGACTACGCTCTCTTAAGGCGCGGACGGCATCCGGACTGGGGTCGATGGCCAAGACACGGCCACTCGCCCCCACGGCCATGGCCAACGGAAACGTCAGCCAACCGACGCCGGCCCCGACATCGGCCACTTTATCGCCCGGGCGGGCGTCAACGGCTTCCAAGACCGGTGCCCGCGGCATCCATTGTTCCCGATCGGGATGCTCTAAATGACGTAAATGGTCTTCGGTCCACTCGTGATGGTGGTGATGGTGATGACCCGGCTCATGTTCGGCCATGGCGTGCTCCCCTTCCCGATATCCTTCTTTCGGTATTGTACTCGAAAATCCGGAAAATCTGGGAATTAGCCGTGAAAAAGCCCGCCGAGAATAGCCCCCACCAGTCCCATCAGGACCACCGCCAGCCATCCCCCGCCGGCACCGCCGGTCGCCAGGGCCGCCAATCCGGCCCCGCCGAGTACTCGCCTAATCCGCATCAGGACGCTCCATCCAAGAGATCCCACCCGTCGGCACAGGGAATAAATTGATAGCCGACCGAACGGACCGTCTGAATATGCCCTTCACCCAACACTTGGCGGAGATGATGAATGCCTGTCCGCAGATGGCTGTCGCTCCAGGGCTGCCATCCCCAGCCGGATGCCGCTTCGTTGATAGCCTCGGCCGTCATTAACGGTTTACCCGCCATCACCAGTACCGCCAACAGCTGAAACACCCGCGTGGGTAAGCGTATTTCCTGTCCGTGATGCCATACCCGTTGCTCGGCCAAGGAGAGTTCCGTGCACGGGTTGCCGGCGGTAAAGGGAATCATGTGGTCCAATTGGGCGGGGGTCACCCAGACGGCCAACGGACTGAGATAGTCGGTCACCATCATTGTGGGCACCTCCTCGCTCACGGCGGTATAAATCACGACCGATAGCCAGCGGGGGTCCTCCAATACCGCCGGGTCGATGACCAAATAGTCCACGGTGTGCTGACTCAAGCCCTCTAACACTTGATTCACGGTATGGAGCGTTAGAACCTCACACCCGGCCAATTGACCGGATATCCAAGGGCGAAATCCTTCCGGCGCAAAGATGCCTACACGGACGCGAGACGCCATGCCCATCGCCTCCTCCCTCGAATGCCTACCATCCCCATGTCAATGCCGCCAAACTGACCGCTCCCAGCATGAGGGACGCCCACCCCAACCGGCGAAGACCATGTTGGCGAAAATAGCCTAAAAGATAGCGGGCCGCCCACGCGGCCACCACGAAAGCCAAAAAGCCGCCGCCGAGAGCTCGACTGACCATTCCCGGACTCCCATGAGCCAACTTGGGCAATTCCACCAAGGCCGCCCCAAAAATTAAGGGAAACGCCACCAAAAAGCTGAAATGGGCGGCACTTTCGTAATCGAGCCCCTGACGCGCACTCCCCCAAAGGGCGAGACCGGAGCGGGAGAATCCCGGAATCAGCGCCAATATCTGATAAAGGCCAATACGTAAGGCCGCGAGCCATCCGAGATCATCCCACCAACGCAAAGACGGCCGTGCGGCCAACGGTGCCCGCACCAACAACACGCCATTGACCATTAACATGACCGCCGCCAAGCGGGGACTGGAAAAAAACCCGGCCACCCAGTGTTTGGCCAATAGTCCGGCCACTCCCGCCGGCAAGGCGGCCGTCAGGATCAAAAGCAATTGCCGCCGCCGATGGCGGTCACGCACGAGGCCACGTAAAATTTGCCACCAAACGTGCCCAAACACGACGAAAAGTCCGAGCGCGGTTCCCAAATGGAGAGCGACCACGAACGGCAAATATACCCGACCGACCGGTACGGGCCATCCCAACACATGGGGGACAATGATGAGAAGTCCTAAGCTCGAAAACGGAAAAAGTTCCGCAAACCCTTGCAGCGCCCCTAAACTGAGGGCCGATAGCCAACTCATTGAGGCCTCCTTGATATCGTTATGCCGCCATTATGGCAACCTCCGATTAACCCATGATTGGCGTTCGGTTAACGTTTGATTAACATTTAGTGACGCGTCCCGGCCCGTCGGTTGTCGATTGTCCGCCGTTGGATTAAAATGGCTCCCGTGACGTATACTCACGGTACATTCCCGAGAAAGGGTGGCCACACATGAAACGATCGGCAGTCTGGCTGGTTCCCTGGTTATTGGTCGGCCTGATCGTCGGTTGCGGCCCGACCGAAACCGCCAATCCGCCCAGTAGCACCCCATCTTCCAATAAACCGGTCGTCGTCAACATTGCGGCCGGACGGGCGTTATTTCAACATGTCTGCGCCTACTGCCACGGCAGCCAAGGTCAGGGGGGTGTACGCATGGGCGCACCGGCCCTCTGGGGGCCGTCAGGGGTCATCAAAGGTAGCAGTTATGACAATCAAGCCGCTCTTGCCGGTTTCATTCAACAATATATGCCGCTGGAAGCGGTCAACGGGGTCAATCCGGGCAGCTTGACCACCAGCCAAGCCAATAACGTGGCCGCCTACATCCTCCAGCAAAATAAATAAGGGCCCCGGTTCGGTCGGGGCCTACCCAATTCTCACGACTGATCCGTCGCCTGGCGAACCGCCTCTTCGACAATCCGGAACCGATCAAAATCCCACAATCCCAAGTAATGGCGCACAATGTCTTCGACGGCCGCCATCGGCATAAACCCGATAAGCTCGGTCCGCACCACCCGCGTCCCCCATCGTTGGGCCTCGACCCGCACCAGATCGAGTGCTCGCGGTAAAGGCGTGGTCGGATAGTCGACCAAGTTCATCGACACCTGCACCATTCCTTGCGAGGGCCGGGTGTCCATCGCCAACGCCTTGACGCCGGCCAAGCCCCCCGAGGAATGCCGCACGGCACGCGCCACGCGCTCGGCAACGGCCAAATCTTGGGTGTCCAAATAGGCATTAAAGGCAATTAACGGCCGCCGGGCGCCTACCGCAACCGCTCCGGCACTGGGATGCGGCCGAATAGGCCCGACATCCGGCGGATCTTTCGCCATCCGATCGGCCAATCCTTCAAATTGTCCCCGGCGCACCGCCGCCAAGTTTTTACGTTCGGGTTTGAGGGCCGACGCTTCATAATAGAACACCGGCAACTGTAATTCCGCCGCCAACCGCTCGCCCAAGCGACGAGAAACCGAGACCGCATCCGGTAAAGAAGCCCCGGAGAGCGGTACGAACGGAATCACGTCGACGGCGCCGATACGCGGATGCGTTCCCTGATGCCGCCGTAAATCAATCCGCTCGACCGCCACCCGAGACACCCGCACCAAAGCCTCCACCAGCGCCGTGGGCTCTCCGGCCAAAGTCATGACCGAGCGATGATGGTCAGGGTCGGCTTCAAACCCCAACCGGTAAACGCCGGGGATCCCCTCAACCGACCGCTTTAACGCCTCCAGCGTCTCGGCATCCCGGCCTTCGGAAAAGTTGGGAATCGATTCAATCCACATGAGATCCTCCTGCCCATTTCTCGACCGCCACCCGGGCGTCGTAAAAGGTCGCGCCGCCCCCCACGTCACTTAATTCATCCGGGGTCAATTGATTCACGTTGCCGCCATACGGATGATCCGACAGCCACCGCACCGCATAACTCACGACAACTCCCGGCCTCGGTAAATCACTGGACCTCGCCTGCATGACCGTCTGCCCCCGATGATTATAGACCCGTACCCACTCGCCGTCATGGAGTCCCTGACGGCTCATATCCTCGGGATTCATCCACAAGATCGGAGGCCCTTTGATCACCCGCGGCAAATTGCCATAACTGGATTTAATGGTTTCTCGGGCAGACGGCGACACGAGACAAAAAGGGCCTGAATTGAAATCGTCTACCGGCTTGGCGGCGGGAGGCGGCTCTAAATGAATACGCCCGTCGTCGGTCAAAATCGGGGTATCCACAAACGGCCTGGCCTCCGGCTTCGGCCCCGCTTTCACCACGCCCTGGTCCCGGAGGCGAGACCGGAACTCCGGGGGATAGCCTTCCAGCGCATCTTGCAAAAGCTCGTCGTCACTCGCGACGAGTGCCGGATCCGTCAGGTGTAATGCGCGCGCCAGGCGGCGAAAAAATTCCGGGTTGGACACGGCTTCTCCCGGTGGAGCCACCGCCGGCCGATTCCATTGCCAATAGCGATGCCAATAAGACAGGTGCAGATCGCTGATTTCCCAGCTCATGGCCGCGGGAAAGACATAGTCCGCATATCGGGCGGTATCCGTCATAAAACTGTCGTGCACAACCATCAATAAGTCCTCTCGCGCGAGGCCCTCCAGGACCCGGCGCTGATAGGGGGCCGTTGCCGCCGGATTGCTGTTGTAGACAATGAGGGCCTGAATCGGGGGATCGGTTAGTTCCGTCAGGGCGCGGCCCAACTGGACCATATTGACCTTACGGACGGTGCCGGGCTTCAAATCCGGGCGCGTCAACCGATCTTGAGACAAGGAAAACGCACCGCTGTTACTCAATAGGAATCCCCCACCCCGATCCATAAAAGCACCCGTTATAGCCGCCAATGCCGCAAGCGTCCAAATAATCCGCCCACCCCGTCGATGCCGTTGAACGCCAAAGCCGGGCCGAATTAATAACGGGCGGATCGTCGCCAGTCGATCAACCAAGGTCTCCAACACGCCGAGGGATACGCCGGTGACCTCCGCCGCCCGCTCCAACGGCCAAGCCTCGGCCTCCCGCCGATACGCCTCAAATCCTCGGGTATAGCGGGCGATAAACGGTTGATGATGGCGATTTTGGCGGATGAGCGCCTGACCTAAGGAGAGCGCCAAGACATCATCCGTCCCCGGCCGAATCGCCACATGGTACCCATAGCGTTCTGCCGCGGCCGTTTTTAGGGGATCCACCACGATGATTTCGGCCCCGTTTTGAACCGCCTGATCCAATAAGGGCACTTGATGAATGTTCGTCGCCATTGGGTTGGTCCCCCACAGGAGAATGAGCCGCGCTTCGGGGATGGTTTCCGGATCCGGTCCCAACCGCTGACCAAACATCGCCGTGAGCACCCAATCGGCCGCCCCCGTACAAATCGTCCGTTCCAGCTCACTGGCGCCCAACGCATGAAACACCCGGCGGTCCATTGACGCTTCGCTGAGAACCCCCATGTTGCCGGAATAGCTATAGGGCAAAATGGCTTCGCCGCCAACCGTATCGCGAATCTGTTGGAGGCGTTCGGCCACTTCCGATAATGCCTGATCCCAACTCACCCGTTGAAATGTCCCCTGACCTTTAGCCCCTACCCGCTTTAAGGGGTAGAGCACCCGGTCGGGGTGGTTGACCCGTTCAACGGCATGATTCACTTTATAGCAGACAAAATTCCGGGTTAAAGGCTGAAGCCGACTGCCGGCCACCCGGACAATCCGGTCCTGATTCACCGTCAGCTCAACACTACACGTATCGTAACAGTCGTGAGAACATACGGCGGGATGTGTTTCGGCCATCGTTAGACGCTCCCTGCATGAGATCACCCGAGTTTGCCCCATATTGTATCATGCCGGTTCGGCGAAGGCGGGATAGACGATTATAATGAGACCGGACAGTTTAATAGTTGAGCCTCGAAGGACGGTGAGAGCATGAACCAAGCGCCTGCTGCCGATGTGCACCACACGCCTACCGCGCGCGGTACCGTCTGGAAAACGTTAGGCTTTACCATATCCCACTTTTTCAATGACTCGTATCCCAGCCTCTATCCGGCCCTCTTGCCGGTTTTAATGGTGGATATGAAATTTTCCGTGGCCTTAGCCGGCCTTCTAAGCAGCATCGTCGCCCTGACCACCCAGTTATTACAGCCGGTTATGGGACTTTGGGCGGACCGGGTGGGCACCCGCTATTTTGTCGTGGGCGGTCTATTGGCCGGATCCGTCCTCACGGCCGGCGCGCTCGCCTGGGCTCCGAGTTATACGGTCTTCGTCGCCCTCTTGTTGATAGCCGGGTTGGGCAACGCGGCATTTCACCCGCATGCGTCGGCCTTGGTCGGAGACCTCACCAAGGAACGTAAGGGATTTTTTATGAGTCTTTTTATGATTGGCGGAAACCTAGGACGGGCCATGGCCCCGATTATGGTCACCACGGCTTATTTATGGTGGGGCCGCCAGGGACTGTGGGTGCTTGCGCTACCGGGCGTGGTTGTCGCGCTGCTGGCCTACCGGTTGCTGACGCCCCCGCCTAAACCTCGCCCGCGGTCAAGCCAACTCTTGACCCGAGGACTATTCCCCGCCATTTGGGGAGCCGGTGCCCTGCTTTTGGTGGTGGCACTGCGTAATTTAGCGTCCATGGCGGCATTGACGTTGATCCCGATCTATTGGCGCCACTTGCACCGCCCCTTGACCGAGTCCGCCTTGTTGTTGACGGTCATGTTTTTGACCGGGGCTGTCGGCAACATGAGCGGCGGAGCCCTCTCCGATCGCTTGGGGGCCAAGCCGGTGATGATTGGGTCCGCCCTGCTCACCAGCGCCACCATTTGGTGGTTTTTGAGCAGTCGGGGCTGGACCACGTGGCTGGCGATTGGGGTATTGGGATTTGCCTTATACTCCACCGGCTCGGTCGTCATGGTCTTTGGCCAAGCCCTTTTTCCGCAAAATAAAGGGATGGCCTCAGGTCTGACTCTCGGCGTCGGAAATACCCTGGGGGCCCTCGCAGTCGGACTCATCGGGTTGGTCGCGTCGCATTGGAGCATCCCGGCAGCCTTTGAAGCGACCGCGGTTATCGTCTTGGCGTCGATTCCGTTTGTGGTCCCGTTAAAAACGCCGGAACGGATTTGACCGAGACGGCCGGGTGACCCCCAATCCAAAACCGCCAAGGCCACTCGGCCGCTTCCCCCGCGTAATCCACATGAATCCGAGGGCCGCGCGCAATTTGATAAGAAGGCCACGGGGTATCCGGACGAGCCAACCATAGCGGCGGTTGCCATAACGGATGACCGTAATAGCGGCGGTCAATCCCGAGGGCCCGACATAACTTTCCCGGACCGGCCAAAAGCCGATCCCGCTGACGAGGGGTCTGGGCTTCCGGCCAGTCCCCCAGCGGTTCCAGCGCGCGGATTAAAATGGCTTCCGGGGCGCCCGGGGGCCCGCTCACAACATTTAAGCAATGATACATCCCGTAAATCAGATAGACATAGGCATACCCCGGCGGTCCGAACATGACGGCTGTCCGCTCGGTGCGGCGACCGCCATACGAATGGGCAGCCCGATCATGTGGCCCTTGATACATTTCACATTCCACAATTCGTCCCACCCGTCGCCCCTCGGGAGTGTCCTTGACGACGACCCAGTCGAGTAAGGCCATGGCGAGCCGCTCCGTCGGTTGATCCAAATCCGTCGGGGTGACGGGAATCATTAAGCGACCATCCAACCGAAAAGAATTCATAATATGAGCCTAGCAGGCGAATGCCCCCGCAACAAGGGGGGCATTCCGACACCGTAGGCGGACTTTAAGAACGCCGGAAAAACGTTTTACAGGCGGTCTCTTCACAAGAAGAGGCCGGGGTTTCCCCGATTTCCGACACAATCATTTCGGTTTGATTCACGTCCACCGCTTCGGAATATTTTCGGGCCGCCGCATCGGACGTGATTAAAATGCTTTCCGCGTTACAGTAATTGTTGGGCGCCCAAAAATAACAGTTGTCCACCGTACAACGGACAGAGATTTGCGGCACGCAAAATTCCTCCCTTTAGGTTCAGTCTGCCGGTATTTTGGGCCAAAACGGCTTACACTATACGAATCCTCTGCCCAGAAAGGAGCCCACATGATGTTGCACATCGTATTAGCCTCCGACGGGTCCCCGGCATCCCAGGCCGCCGCCCAATGGATCACCCGGCATTTTACGCCGAACGAAATCCGACTGACGGTATTAACGGTCTCCTCCACCACAGTGCCTGATTGGGGTCCGGCCAATTTTGGCCCGGTGCCGATGACCGCGGACGCATTGGAAACCCAACATTGGGCAAAAGCGCAAACGGACGCCGATGCCTTAATCCACCTCGTCGCCGCCTTTCATCCCCAAAAAGTCGTCATCCAAGCCGATGCCGTGGTCCCGGCGATTATCCGGGGGGCCGTACAGCATCAAGCCGACGTGATCGTCGTGGGCCGCCACAATCGGCCGGATTGGCACGCCTGGTTTTTGGGCAGCGTGGCCCGAGGATTAGCCGAAGCCTCCCCGCTTCCGGTCTGGATTATTCCTCCGAAAACCCGCTAATCAGATCTTAAAGCCGGCCACGGCCGCCTTCTTCCCTCGCCCCCGCTTGATGGGGACGGGTTTTTTATGATTGATCGCCTGTTATCGCGGGCCGATCCCGGCGACATTCCCGGGCGCCCGGCATAGGCTAAGACATGTAGGAGGCATGATGTCTATGAAGCCTTGGCGACATCTGGTGGTCCTGACCCAGGAGAATCACTCGTTTGACCAAATGTTTGGCCATTATCCAGGCGTTGACGGCACACCTCAACATGTCCGCATGCCGAATCCGCGCGGGGCGCCGGTGAGCCCGTTTCCCTACTCCCATAAAGATTGCGCACTGTACTGGACGAATCCCCCCCATTCTTGGAATGCGATTCATGAAGAATGGGATCACGGCAAAATGGATGGATTTGTCCGGGTCGGCGGCCCCATGACCATGGGCTATTTCCCGGACTCTTGGATTAGCGGTTACCGCCGATTGGCGGAGCGGGGGATTTTACTCGATCACTATCACGCCGCCGTTTTAGGGCCCACGTTGCCTAATCGCCTGTATTTAATTTCCGGCACCAGTGCCGGTACCCTGAACGACCCGCCCGTCGGTAGCCGGCAAACCTTCGAACAGCCGACCGTCTTTGATCAATTGCTCGATGCCCATATCCGCTGGGCCTATTATATCGACGGCTATCATCCCACGCCGATATCCCGGGCCATCGCCAAAGCGTCTTATTTCTGTCCCCTGCTCTGGTTTCCGCGGTTTCAACAAGACCCCCGGCGTGCTCGCCACCTTCAACCGTTATCGCAATTTTTCCGGGACGTCAGACGCCAAACGCTGCCTGACGTCGTGTTTATTGCGCCCGGACTTTGGACCAGCGGCCATCCGCCCACCCCCATTGCCCTGAGCATGCGGCAAGCACTGGCGGTTTACCGCGCTTTGTCCCTATCGCCCACCTGGTCCGACACGCTCCTGATTCTGAATTTTGATGAAGCGGGGGGCTATTATGATCATGTGCCGCCGCCCGTCGTCGACACGTTTGGGCCGGGCATCCGTGTGCCCGCTATTTTGCTGTCCGGTCGGTTTTCGGCAGGTATTTCCCACACCGTGTTCGATCACACTTCGGTTCTCCGCCTCATCGAAGAACAATACGGGTTCCCGCTCTTGGGTAGCCGCACGCGCCGCATGAACAGTCTGGCGGCCGCCTGGTCAGGACTTTAACGTCCGGGCCAAGGCCCGACGGGCCTCCGGCAACGTCAAGGCCCCATTCGAACGTGTTACCACCTGGCCTTGCCGATTGATAAATAAGATGGTCGGAAAGTACTGGATATTCCAATGGCTGACCCCCGCGGGATCAATAAAGGGGTGAATATTGGTCGCTTGCAGATGAAACACCGCGAGATAACGGCGTAGATTGGCCGCCATGCCGGCGGCGCCCACTCGTGCGCCGACTTCGTCTTGCCCGGAAAACGGGGGGGTTTGGGGTCCGGGATTGCCAATCCCGGCATAAGGCGACACATTCACAATGTCCAAGGTCACTCCCGGAGTATGAATCAGGGCTGGCCACACATACCGATCGTCATAGGCGCAATATTTACACCAGGTCGCCATTAACATCACAATCGTGGCCCGCTGTCCGTAAACAAGCTGTGCCGGCTTTTGATTTAAGCTTTGTAATCCTCCGGAGGCGGCCGGAGCCCGATGAAAGGCCTGCCAGAGAATCCCCGCCAACACAAAAAGCGCTAAGAGGCCCGCGACCCAGACCGTCCGGCGAACCCGCATCCTGATTCCCCCTTGCTATTTCAGTGTATTATAACTCGTAGGAACAGGAGGGCGGACAGGGTGGACAAAATCGCGATTGTCGGCGGCGGTATCGGTGGTCTTACGTTAGCCGCTCTCCTGCGACGCCAGGGACAGCACGAACTGAGTATTTGGGAGCAATCAGCCACCCTAGCGCCCGTTGGCGCCGCCCTGGCGCTGGCGCCGAATGCCGCTCGAATACTCGCCCAGTTGGATTTGTTGGACGAGGTGTCGGTCGCAGGTACACGAATTACCCGGTATGTCTATGAAAACGCTCAGGGTCTCCGGTGGCACACCCTTTCCCTGGCCCCACTCAAAGACGCCTGGCAAGTCGACGCCTGGTGCATTCCCCGCAGCGCACTGCAACAAGCCTTGATGCGGACGTTAACGGACGTCCCCATTTATCTGGGAGATGGCGTGACAGGCGTCGGCCGCGAGCCGTCGGAGCGGGTATGGCTCAAAACTCGGCAAAATCGCCGATGGGAAGGCGACGGGATTATTGGCGCCGACGGCGTCCATTCGACCGTCCGCCAGGCGTTAGGGGTGCCTGCCCATTTACGCTCAGCCGGGTTTTATGCTTTTCGGGGAGTGGCCCAAGGACGGTTACCCGACCGCTGGCTCGGCACCGCTACCGAACGGTGGGGTTTGGACCGGCATTTCGGGTTCAGCCAGATGGGGCCGGAACGCATCTATTGGTATGCCACCTGGCCGAAAACCGATACGCCACCGTCCTGGACCGACGTCATCGACTTCTTCTCCTCGTGGGGAGAGCCCATCCGGGACCTGCTCCAGGCGACCGCCCCTACGGACCGGCTCTGTCATCCGATCGTTGACCGAAACCCCTGGGCCGATTGGGGGCGCGACCGGATTATCCTGATGGGAGACGCCGCCCACGCTATGACCCCGAATCTCGGACAAGGGGGATGCCAAGCCATGCTGGATGCTTGGAGCTTGAGTCATTACCTCGGGCGATATCCGATCCCCGCCGCGTTCGACCGCTATCGGCATTTTCGGCATCGGCGGGCGGCTCGGGTCGCCTACCTCTCCCGACTGTATGGCCGTGTGGGGCACTGGTCAGGAATCCCGGGCCGGATTCGGAATCTCGTCTGGACCCACATCCCGGATTCTTGGCTAGCACGTGCCCCTCTTTGGGCCCTAGGCCGTCCCGCCACGGAATGGCCCCAATCTATCGCATAAAGGAGGCGCCTCTGTGACCATTCAACCGCGCCCGGACATTGAGGCTTTACACGGATACTCCCCCGGCCGCTCCCAAGCGTTGGTCGCACGGGAAACCGGTCGGCAACACATCATCAAGCTCGCGTCCAACGAAAGCCTGTGGGGACCCTCGGAGCGAGCCCGACAAGCGGCCGAAGACATGTTGGCCGCCGTCTACCGCTATCCTGAGGTCCAACCGCCCGAATTGTTAGAGGCGCTGGCCGAACGGCACGGTATCGATCCGCGCCAGATCATCGTCGGCAATGGCGCCGACGAAATCTTACGGTTAGTCGCCCAAGCCTACGTAGCCCCCGGACAGTCGGTATTGTACCCCCAACCCGGTTTTTCGGCGTACGGCTTTGCGGCCACCTTAGTTTCCGGCACCGGCATTCCCGTCCCCTTGACCCCGGACGGACGAAACGATTTAACCAGGACGTTAGACGCCATCCGACCGGATACCCGACTAATTTATCTCTGCTCACCCAATAACCCCACGGGCGGGAGCATTACCCAGGCCGAATGGGAAGCCTTTCTGCACCAATTGCCCGACGGGGTGTTGGTGGTCGTGGACGGGGCGTATTGGGAATTTTTGGACCAACCGGACGTACCTGATATTCTGGGGGCCATCCAATCCGGCTACCCGGTTTTAATGGCCCGAACCTTTTCCAAACTGTATGCTTTGGCCGGATTGCGCATCGGCTGGGCGATTAGTACCCCCGACATTATCCACACCCTCCAAAAGGTGCGCGACCCGTTTTCTTTGAACTTGGTCGGTGCCGCGGCGGCGGTGGGCGCATTGGGGGACTCCGCCTATTACGAAGACGTGAGACACCAAACGCTGGCCGCCCGCGCCCACTTTATGGACCAACTGGCCAGACGGCACATTGTCCCCTTTCCCAGTCAAGCCAACTTTGTCACCTTTCCGGTACCCGAGCCGGCCGAAACCGTGGCCCAAAAACTGGAATATCAAGGCTTTATTGTACGGCCGACGACCAATTTCGGACTCCCCGGCCATATTCGCGTCACCATGGCCCCGCCCGCCGTGTTAGACCAATTTTGGCTGGCTTGGGATACGATACACCCGGCAACCTGATTCGAGGCTGCCGGGTGCCGACCGACAACGCTTTTTAGGCTGTCGGCTCGAGAGGCCCCTGGATCGCATCCGGTCCGATTTCTCCGGACGTGATTTCCAACGGCTGATTTTTGGTCTCCGGAACGCCGACTAAGGTCACGACCGCCGCCAGTAATGCCACCGAAGCCAAAAAGGTAATGGCAAAGGATTCGCCATAGCGTTGGAACAATGCCGGGAAGACAAAAGCGGTCAAGGCGGCGCCCAGACGACCCGCAGCCACAGTCCACGACTGAACCCACGCCCGAATCTTGGTGGGCGCCAATTCCACCCCGAGTACCCCGGAGGCGGACACCGAACCGGGACCGGCTTGTTGAATAAGGTTTTCTAACCCATAGACGAATAGTCCGGCCAACGGCAGAGCGGTCAGTTGGGCACGGTACATACTAAAGGCCAGCAGCAGGACCGCCATGCCGAGAAACCCCAGGGTTTGCAAGGGTTTACGCCCCCAACGGTCAATCAGCAGCAACGCGATGAGGCCGCCCGGTACGACGAATCCAAATTCCATCACGAGCTGAAACGTGCCGGCGGTGAGGCCGATGCCTTTGGCAATTAGCGAAGGGCCAAACAAAATACCCGAGTAGGCGACGATGTCGAACAAAAACCACAAGAGGGCCGCCACGAAAAACCGGCCTTTCAACTGCGAAAGATATTCGAACGGAGAACGCGGATCGGCGACGTCCGTCGGTTCCGGTGCGACGGGCGCTCCCGCCACCTCCGTGATGACCTGATGAAGCTTGTCTTTGTCCCCCCGGATACGAGCCAAAAACCGGGCGGTTTCCGGCATTTGACGGCGGAGATAGATCACGGCCGCCGCCGGGACCGCCCCAAACCCTAACACGATCCGCCAAATGAGGTCCGACGGCACGTGCCCGGCGGCCAACAGCAAATAGAGGACCGCGGCAAATGTCGCCCCCAGTCCCCAGGTCAGCCCAAAGCCCACTGCCATGCTCTTACCCCGATCCGATACGTTTGCATGCTCTCCCATGATTAAAGGCGACAGGACATAATCGGCACCCACCCCAATTCCTAAAACAAATCGAACCGCAATCAACGCCGGGATATTCGGTACGAAGGCTTGCAGGAGACCGGCCAGCGCCATAATCAGCACGTCGAGCCCATAAAACGCCTTTCGTCCCCGGTTGGCCAACCCGCCAAAAATCAGGGCCCCGAGCGCGGCGCCCACCAAAGCCGAACCCGCCAGCAACGAACTTTCGAGACCGGTCAGGCTTTTGACGCCGAAAGAGGCTAAGGCCAGCGGTAACACGATGCCTAAAGACGATAAGTCATATCCGTCCGTAAATACGCCCATGCCTGTCGTCAGGACCGACTTCAAATGAAACCGCTTAAATCGTGCATGATCTAAAGGACTGAAGATACTCAACGGAGAATTCATCGGGTACTCCTTTCATTGACGGCGGTTTTCTCGTCATCCGCCGATGCCCAAGCCCAGCGCCCCTGCCAGTCGGCCGGCGGGCCCCAGTGATACGCATGCGAATCCGACAGCTGTGCCCCGAACCGTTCCCAGAAGGTTTGAGGGCCCGCCCCCACTTGGCTTTGGTAGGTAATGTCGGACTCCCCCAGGTGAAAGAGCCACCATTGACTGGGGCCCGGCCCCAGGCCGCCCGCCGTCATTTGCGTAATCCCGTCGGCCAGCCGCCGCACGGATGCGGCATGCACATGGCCGGCCAGATATAACACGCGTGACCCGATTGGCGCCAGGCTAGCCCGTAACGCTGGCAAACTGTGGGCAATATAGTCACCGGCGCCGAATACGGCCAGCGGTCCGGTGGCCCGCACCGTTTCCAACGGATAGTGGGCCAAGATCACGACGGGGGTATCCTCTTCAGAAATGGCGGCTTGGAGACGCGGAATGCTGCCGTCCGGATCTCCGTCACGAAGTGCGACGGCCATAATCCGGATCGGTCCCAGGCGCCGGACGGACACCGGCTCCGATAGACCAAACGCTTGGGCAAACGGGGTCGCGGCCCACGGCTCGGAGTGGTACCGTTCGGTATCCGGATAGGTGGCTCCCCGCAAACGATTGGCCCCCAAGTCATGGTTGCCCGGCACGACCATATAGGGGACGCCCAAATCCTCCAACCACTGCCGAACTCCGATAAATTGCGCGGGATCGGCGCTTCCATAGGTCGTAAGATCCCCGGTTACCACGACCAAATCCGGCAATGCCTGCCGCACTTGGCGGGCGGTCAGGCGTAACGCATCTTGTCCACCGGAAAAATAGCGTTCCGGGTTTTCCCAGTGTAAATCGGATAGATGGGCAATACGCCACATATAACCCCCTCCGATTTCTACGGTAAAAGACGCGGATGAATTTTCCGGGATCCGGGAATTAAAAACCGGTTAAGGTTCAATGACACAACCCATTGGAAGACATCCCGGCAAAAGGGCGGGCAGACGGAGTCAAAGAACCTTACGGCCCTATCTCTTGACAAGATTGGCTTTCGGCATTTATTCTTTAGCGTAATAAATCGGTAGTGCATTAAACTTCTTAAAGGGTGATTGCGTGCTTAATGCCTGGTTACGGCATAATCGACAGCAATATCATGTATTCGTCCGACTGATTGATTTTTTGCTCGGACAAGGGTTTGACCCGGTCCCCACGCCGCCGACGCGCGACGCGGAGTACCGGCAAGACCACACCCGGGCCATGTTGGACATTTTATCGTCCTTTCGGGATTGGGATAGCCGTCGGCCGCTCAAAGTCTTTTCGACCGGCCCCTTATACCAACCCCGGACATCCCAGTGGACCGAAGCGATTGATGTGGAGATTTTGGACGGCAACGAACCGGACGGCGATGCGCAAGCCCTTGAACTGATCGGCACCATCATGCCCACTTTAGCCGAAGAGATTCCGCAAGACGAACTTTTTTTAGTCGTCGGGCATGTGGGTTGGCTCGGGACCGTGCTGTCCCGGCTGGGTATGCCGGTCGACGCCCAACAAGAGATCCACACGGCGTTTCGACAGGGGGATCTGGTTGCTGCCGACCACTGGTTATCCCGTTATGATTCGCGGGTGCGATCGCTTTTGGTGCCCAAGTCCGCCCACGAGTTTTTTCCCGCCCTCGAAGAATGGATCCCGGGCATTACGGCAGCCCAGCCCCATTGGGCGGTGCCTGATCATTGGACCGTTCGTTGGGATCTCTCCCTAACCGGCAGCTGGCCATACTACACGGGCCTCGTCTTTTCGTTGGGCCATCCCGAAATTGGTCATCCGCTGTTAAACGGCGGCCGCTTCAGCCTGACCCAAGGCCGACACAGTTGGCACGGTGTAGGCTTTACCTTATATCCGGATCCCATGCACCGATATCTCGGCATGCTCGATGGAGGCCAGTATTAATGAAATGGACACACGTCACCGTTGCCGTCGCCAAAGGCCGGATTCTCGACGGGACCCGCCGCTTATGGACCGATGCCGGGCTCGTCTGGCCCATTCGCGATAAGTCGCGGCAATTATGGGCCCGGCCCACCGATCAAACGCCCGGTGTCATCATTGCCCGGTCGCGCGATATTAGCACCCTGGTAGCCCGCGGTATCGCCGATTTGGGTGTCGTCGGGCTGGATGTCTTACGAGAATATCCCGACCCCGGAGTCATTCAAGTGGCTGATTTGGCGTTTGCCCGTTGTCGCGTAGTGCTGGCCGGTAAGCAGCCGGTGTGGCCGGAAGGGCCCACCCGGATCGCTACGAAATATCGCCGCATTGCCGAACAATTTTTTCGGGAGCAAGCCCATCCGATTGAAATTGTCTCATTGTCCGGCAGCCTAGAATTGGCCCCCTTAATCGGCTTAGCCCCTTATATCGTGGACATCGTCGACACGGGTCGCACGTTAAAGGAGCACGGGCTGGTGGAAGTGACCACCCTTTTTGAGTCGACCGCCCGGCTCATTGCCAATCCGGCGCTGTGGCGGACTAAACCGGCTGTAGGGGCACTGCGGTCCCTCTTCTGCCAAAAAAGCGAATCCCTCGACGAGAAAGGAGTCCCTTTATGAGCGATCCGTTAATCGGAGACATTTTGGACGCCGTCCGCGATCGCGGGGTCAAAGCCGTCTTAGAGTACACGGAAGCCTTTGATCACGTTCGGTTGTCGCCCGACGATTTGATTTGGAACCCTCTCGCAGAAGCCCCGGCCGTCATTGATCCGGCCGTCCGGGAAGCCGTCGATTTTGCCATGGATCAAATTCGTCGCTTTCACGAGGCAACCCGACCGGCCCCGGTGACCGTCAACCAAGCTCCCGGGCTCATTCTCCGCGAGGTCTTCCAGCCCTTAGGACGGGTGGGACTTTATGTACCCAACGGCCAATTTCCTTTGGTGTCCAGTTTAATGATGACCGCCATCCCGGCCCAAGTCGCGGGGGTCACGGATCTGGTCGTGGCCATTGCCCCCCGGGGTCATGTCACGTCGGATCCGGTCTGGCTCTATGTCCTGCAGAAACTGGGCATTCGCCAAGTGTTGCGGGTGGGCGGGGCGCAAGCCATCGCCGCGCTCGGTTACGGATTGCCGGGATTACCGCCGGTGGACTTAATCGCCGGTCCCGGGAACCGCTATGTCGCGTGGGCCAAACAAGAACTCTTTCGCCGCGGGGTGACCGGCATCGACGTCATTGCAGGTCCGTCGGAAGTCTTGGTGATAAGCCAAGATACGGCTTTCGCACCTTTGGTCGCCTTGGATTTGTTGGCTCAGGCGGAACACGACCCCGACGCGAAAGCGTATTTGGTCAGTTGGAACCCGGACCTGATCGCGGCCGTCAAAGATTATATCGCCTCTCACGTCAACCCCGCAGACCGCCTAGGCCAAATCGAGTATATTTTGGTGGCGAATGCGAACGAAGCCGTTCAGACCGCCAACCGCATAGCCCCCGAACATCTAGGGCTTATCGGGGCGGAGGTAGAGCCCCTCTGGCCTCAACTGACCACGGCGGGTGCCCTCTTTGTGGGTCGACTGGCCGGGCAAGCCTTGGGCGATTATGTCGCCGGCCCGAGCCACGTATTGCCGACCGGTCACACCGGCCGCTTCTTGTCCGGGCTTTCGACCCGTACATTTATGCGCCGAATCAGTGTCATTCAAACCGAGGATGCTTTACCGGCCGCGTTTTTGGAAGCCGGACAGGTATTGGCCCACTTGGAAGGCTTGCGGTATCACGAACAATCGTTAGCCGTCCGACAACAATTACGCGGTCAGGAGGGGCTCTAATATGGAGCGAGAAGGTGCCATCGAACGCACGACGCGTGAAACGAGCGTGTCGGTATGGGTCTCGCTCGATCGGCGGGCCGAGCCCCAGATCAGTACCAACCTCCCGCTTTTTAGCCATTTTTTAACCGCTCTCACCCACCATTCGGGACTGGCGTGGCGCATTCAGGCGGAAGGGGATGTGGATGTCGATCCGCATCACTTGATTGAAGATGTCGGGATCGTGATGGGTCAAGCGGTAGCCCAAGCCCTCGGCAATCATGCCGGAATTCGGCGCTTCGGACAACGCTATTTACCGATGGACGAGGCTCTGGTGCTCTGTGCGCTGGACATTTCCGGCCGGGGTCGCTGCTATTGGGGCGGGGCCTTTCCCGATCGCCCGATTAATGGCGTCAGCGCGGAAGTCTGGCCGGAATTTTTTCAAGCGTTCGCGGCCCAGGCGGGCATCACCCTGCACCTGCGCTATATCGCGGGAGAAAATGCCCACCACGTCTACGAGGCAGCGTTTAAAGCCCTGGGAAAAGCCCTCTCCGAAGCCGTCGCGCTCGTACCGGGCGTCGGCATCCCTTCGACGAAAGGGGTGATATCGTGAAGGTGGCGATTATCGACTACGGACACGGCAACTTCGGCAGTCTTCGCACCGCATTAAACCGGTTAGCGATCCAGCCGGTCGTCTGGCATCACGGAGACGACGTGGAAGCGGTCGATTGGGTCATTTTTCCGGGAGTCGGATCCCTCAAAGATGTGATGGCACAACTCACCTCACAAAACGTGCTCGATCGGCTGGAATCCCTCAAAGACCAAGGAACCCGCTTTTTGGGCATTTGCCTAGGATTGCAGTTATTCTTCGACGAAGGTGAAGAGGGCGGGCCGGGATTGGGCTGGATTCCCGGTCGTGTTCCCCAGCTCGACGCCCCGGTTTTGCCGCATATCGGCTGGAACACGGTCACCCCGTCGGACCCCCACGACCGTCTATGGCGCGATCTGCCTCCGGAGCCCGCTTTTTATTTTGTCCATAGCTACTATGTGGCCCCGGAAAACCCTACCATTGTACGCGGCACGACGGAGTACCATCAGGTGTTCCCGAGCGTGATCGTCGCCCCTCCCTTAATTGGCGTGCAATTTCATCCGGAATTATCCGGGCGGGCCGGACATCAGCTCTTGAAAAATATCTTAGAGGAGGGAAGCTAAGCATGGCCGCGTTGGAAGTCTGGCCGGCATTGGATTTACTGGCGGGGCAAGTCGTACGTCTGACCCAGGGGGATTATGATCGTGAGACGCGTTATGCCGACGATCCGGTCGCCCTGTTGGAGACCCGGCTTCACTGCATGCCGCCCCGGATTCATCTGATTGACTTGGATGGCGCCCGACGGGGCGAATTTACGGCCTGGTCGGTCCTCCAGCGTTTAGCGGTAATGGGAGTGCGCGTGGAAGCGGGTGGCGGCTTTCGAACCATGGGGGCCATCGACCGGGCGTTGGCCCACGGGGCCGAACGGGTCATTTTGGGTACTCGCCTGTTGTCCGATGCCCATTTTGCCCAGGCGGCCCTTCGCCACTTCGGCGCCTCCCGCCTGGTCGCCAGTCTCGATGTCCGTCACGGCCGGGCCCAAGTGCAGGGGTGGCTCGAGGAGGGCGCCGACGCGCTGGATACGTGGGATACCTTGTGGCAAGTCGGTTACCGCCTGGTCAACGTCACCGATATTTCCGGCGACGGCACGCTCCGGGGACTGGACGAACACTTTTGGCAGCCTTGGACCAAGGTGCCCGGTAACGTAGGGGCCGGGGGCGGTATTGCCTCCCCCGACGATCTCCGGCGCTTGGAGAGTTGGGGAATCCCCCGGGCGGTCGTCGGCAAGGCTTGGCTGGAAGGCCAGATCGATTTGAAAGAGGTGATTCCGTGCTAATGCCACGCATTATCCCCTGCTTGGATGTCCGTCACGGCCGGGTGGTCAAAGGGGTTCATTTCGAAAATTTGGTCGACAGCGGCGATCCCGTCGAATTGGCGGCCCGCTATGATCAAGAGGGCGCCGACGAACTGGTCTGGCTCGATATTGTGGCGACCGTGGAAGATTTGGCCTTAAGTTTGTCGCTGATTCAACAGGCCCGGGACCAATTGGCCATTCCGCTGACGGTCGGCGGCGGCATCCGGTCGATTGGCCACGTCGAAGACTTGTTGGCTCATGGAGCCGATAAGGTCTCGATCAACTCGTATGCGTTAATTCATCCGGACATCATCACCCAGATTGCCGACCGTTGGGGATCCCAGTGTGTCGTCGTCGCGGTCGACGCCAAACGGGAAGGGGACCATTTCCAGGTCTACTCCCATGGGGGGCGCCAACGAACCCCCTATGAACTCGGCGAGTGGTTACGGGAAGCGGAAGACCGGGGAGCCGGCGAATTTCTGTTAACCAGCATGGACAAAGACGGCACGCAAACCGGTTATGATCTCGCCATGTTGGCCTACGCCCGGACCATGGTCCAGCGCCCAGTGATAGCCTCCGGCGGCGCAGGGTCCATTACCCACATTGAAGAGGCTTTAACCCAAGGCAATCAAGCTGTCTTGCTCGCCAGCATCCTGCACCAAGAGCGCCTCAGCATTGCCGATATCAAACGTACGCTACTGACTAAAGGAGTCACCGTCCGATGGCCGTAATTCACGAGCACAACAAAACGCTATACCCTGTTATCGTTCAGCACGTGCGCACTTTACAAGTTCTCATGTTCGCCTTTGCCGACGACGAAGCCTTGCGGCTCACGCGGGAAACCGGCTATGCCCATTTCTATAGTCGGTCCCGGCAAGCCTTATGGAAAAAAGGCGAAACGTCGGGACACGTCCAACCGGTCATCGACATTCGGACCGATTGTGACCAGGACACCTACCTGTATCTGGTCGATAGCCCCTATCCGGCGTGTCACTTGAATCGTGATTCGTGTTTCGGCGATGCGCCCAAAGCCCCGGCCGATCCCCTAACCCGCTTGATGGCCATTATCCGAGACCGCCTGGCCGCAGGTGACCTGGAGCATTCCTACTCCGCCAAAATGGTGACGGGCCCGCTCGAACGGTTGTTAAAGAAAATTGGGGAAGAAGCGATTGAAGTCATCATTGCGGCGGCGCAATCGCAATCCGCTCCCGACACGGTGCCCGCGCGTGCGACAAAAGACGATTTGACATGGGAAACCGTGGATTTACTTTACCACTTGGCCGCGCTGTTAACCCGCTTTGATTTGCCTTTGGAGGCGCTGCAAGCGGAAGTGGAACACCGTCACCGGCCCACCGAATCGGACGCATGATACCGAAGAGCCGCTAACAGGCCGGCTAATCCCACCCCCGCCAATACGACATGCGCGGGTGTCCAATACGGGGGAAGCGTTTGACTGAGCCGATCGGCCAATAAAATGGCCCAAGCCAGAAAAAAGAGGGTCCCGCCCGCCGCTTCCCGCCAGTCGGGCAACTGCCGGACGCGCCCCCAAGCCACCCATAGGGCCAACAGCACCACCACGGGAGCCAAGTCGGATCGATTAACGGCCAATATGACCAACCCGTAGAAGGTGGCCCCGGTGGCCGCCCGAAGCCATCGGCGGACATCGGCGGGTACCGGTCGGCCTGCCTCTTTCACATGCCAGACAATCAGGAGAAAAGCCCCCGCGATCGCCCCGGTTCGGGTAAATGGCACCAAGAACCAGGTCAGGGGATGCGACCAAACCGAAGGACTGATGAGAATGGCCCACAGTTTTGCCCCAATTGCGGCAGCCACTACCAACCGGAGAAAAAAGTCGCCGCCGAAGCGATCGGCCGTCGACGGTTCGTGTCGCTGTAGCAAAAACCATACCAGCCCCAAGCCCCCCAGGATTTCCAGCTGGCTCGTAATCAGTTGCAACGGACCGAGTTCTAGGCTAGACGGAATCATGACCGAGCGGCCTCCTGGATATGGGCCTTCATCGCTGCATAGGTCTCCGCACCATAGACAATGGCGACAATCCGGCCTTGCCGGTTAATATAAAAGGTCGTGGGTAAGACCGTCACTTGATAGGCTCGTTGAATGGCACCCGAAGAATCCAACAGGACCGGGGCGGCAAGATGATAGCGGGCGGCGAATTGGCGCGCCGCCGTGACGCTGTCGTGAGCCGTAATATCGACGGTGACCACTTGATACTGCCCATCTGCGCGGGCTCCCATTTCAGCCACCGCCGGCGCTTCCACTTGACAAAACTCACACCAGCTGGCCCAAAAGTTCACCATTAACGGACGGCCGGGCGTGAGATGCCAGGGCTGTCCAGTTAAGGTGCGAACCGTAATCGGTGGCGCCGGACGACCGACCGCCACGGTGGCAGATGGTCCGAGGGTCAACCGAAATCCCGGGAGCGGACGAAGACCGATCACACTCACGGCGGCGAGTACCCCGAATACCAGCCAACCCCAACCGCTTTGTCGAGTATGTACCACCCTCATCCCTCCGCGAGGTCATGGTACCCAAAGCGCCCGTTTATGACAAGCCTGGGAGTATGTCGGCTCCCCTCTCGGGTTACCCTACTCTCCATGTTATACTTATCACGAACAGCCCTCATCAGCCTTGGTCTGAGTGTTATCGTCGGCGGTGTCCCGTCGCCAAAAGCCGCGCTGGTGCCTCTCACACCGGCCGAACAAGCCGTCAAGCAGGCGCTCACCGCTCTGGTCACGCAAGAAGACCAAGCCATTTTAGCGCAAAATCCAAAGGCGCTACGGGCCGTATTTGTGCCCGGGGCGTCCTCGGCAGAAGACGCCTTCGACCACGCGCACGATCGGGAGGCATTTTTGGCCGCGTGGGCCAAAGCCCGTCAAATCCGGTTACAGGCGGTCACGGTCACATTACGCACCCCGCATATCACGTTCCAGTCACCGGAACGGGTCAAAGTCTTTGCCGTGGTGTCGGAAAACTACACCTATCGCTATCTACCGACCGGTCCGCTTCAGCATTTTGGGCTGGGTATCCGCCACGACTATGTCTTGCAGGCCGTCGACCGCCAGTGGCGCATTCGAGCGGACGATTTTACCGATCCCTTAGATCAAGACACGCGGATTCCCCAAGCCGCCAAGCCGGCTACCGACACCCCTCGGGTTTCCGGGCCGCACCAACCGCCGGCTCCCCTGAATAAAAACGCCGAAGCCGCCGTCCACTATGCCGACGAATACTGCGGGGCGGCCCCGGGCTGCGGGAATCACGGCTTTTACAATCGGGCCTACAATAACTACAACGGGGAAGGCGGGGATTGCACCAATTTTATTTCTCAAGCCTTAAAAGCCGGCGGATTTCGGGAGACCTGCGGCTGGAGCTACGACCGCCACCGGGGTGAAGGGAGTTACGCTTGGTCGAATGCGGTGGGACTCGCCGAATACCTGGCCGCGAGCGGGCGGGCTACATCGTATGCCGAAGGCCGCTACCCGTCCATCACGCGGCCTACCGAACGCTTTCCCCACGGATCTATCGCCGCCTTGCGGCCCGGTGACCTGATTTCCTATGTCGAACGCGGTCGCCCCATCCATACCGCCATGGTTACCGGATTCGACTCAAAGGGGGTTCCGTTGGTCGATTCCCACACGTCGGACCGCTACCATGTGCCCTGGGACTTGGGTTGGGATCGCTCGACCCGGTATATTTTGTGGCATGTCCACTATCCCAATCCGTCACGGCAAAAGACTTTGCCATAAATAGAGCGTGGCCAAACTACGCCACGGTTGAAACGGAGCCAAAACCTCCCGCACCTCCGACTCCGACGGCTTCTGTGACCACCCGTAAAGACGCTGAAGGGCCCGCTGGAGTCCTAAATCTCCGGCGGGCACCACATCCAAGCGTCCTAAACCAAAAATCAAAAAGCATTCCGCGGTCCAACGTCCAATCCCCGGCAACGGCAATAGCCGTTTCATCACCGCGTCATCCGACATCTCCTGAAACGTCTTCCCGTTCCACCCTTCGTCCGCCGCTACCGCGGCCAATGTCGTGAGATAGCGGGCTTTTGGGGCACTAAACCCGAGAGCCGTCCATTCCTCGGAAGACCAGTGCCGGAGGGTGTCCGCCCGCGGAAACACCCCCAAAGAAATGTCCTCAAACGTGATACGTCGACCGGCCCGGACGACCAACCGATCGACCAGTTTGGCGGCGACCGCCACGTGAATCTGCTGACCGATGACGGTCCGCACGAGGGATTCGAAGGGATCCCCGTCAAGAATCACGCGGTATCCGGCCCACCGACTCAACACGGTAATCCACTCCGGCCTTAAAGCCGCTTGGGCCAGAAAAGGCTCTAACGGGACCTCGACCGACAAAAGCCGACGGACCTCGGCCAATATGAGCGCCTGCCGATTGCCGACAATCGGAGACTCGACCAAGAGTCGCGGCTTTTCCACGGTACCGGAAAAGCTGACGCGCACCGGAACCGGTTCGCCTTCAACATAAAGCACCCGGGCCCACTGTCCCGCCGTCATATCGACCCAAGTGAGGGAAGTCGGCCGGGATTGGATGCGCGTCAGCATCCGGCGAAAGTCGTAAGGGGCGCGCACCTCGATAGCTTCCCGCATGAAATCCTCCACCGCTCGTTTGCTCTCATGGTGCCAAAAGCCTTGAAACTTGTCGAGGGCCTATTCACGGGACGACTCGTCTGATCGCACCACCCGCTTTTTGAGCGTTGGCCAATGCTTATCGATGACCATTTGATGAACCAACGGCATCGGTTCCGGTAATTTCCTCCGAAGGCTCTTCAGGATTTCGGCCTTCTCGTTTTCGTCCCGATGCAGCATCGGGTTCGCCTCCTCATACGATACTGCCAATTCCCGCGACCACTAATGAACAGACCAACAATCCGGCCGACAAAAGGCAATACCACCCTTTTTGCGCTAAAGGCAGGGCATTTATCGCGTAATTACGGCCTAAATCAGCCACCAATTGGGCCGTTATCGGTTCTTCCGCCGGCTGACGATTCAACGCATATAGCCGGCGAGCATCCGGCCCTAAATAGATTCGCCCAATCCGTAAAGCCTGTAACCCGGCCAGCGCACTAAAAAATAAGCCGATAAAAAACGCCAATCGATATCCGGTCATTAAAGCATGCGCTTGGGCCATGAGGGCCCCTAACCCGACGTTAAACCCTAATAGACCAATGGCTTTGGTATCTAGGGCATTAAACGTGTCAAGCTGCCAACCGATCAACCGGAGGGAATAATAGGCCAGCATAAAGTAATCATCCATCGTAACCCTCCTGCAACACTTCGGGGATTCACCATTGATCTATGTAAAAAATTCCCAAGTGTGAGGGGTTGCTACGATATCCCGAAAGACCTATTGGCCATACCCGAAATCCTGTCGTTAGAGACGGATCGGCAGAGTGCTTAACCCGCGTAACACGATATTGGAATTCCAGACCGGCAACCCCGCCAATCGGGGCTTTTCTGATCCCCAAACCAAAGGAAAGCCGATTCCGGCCTCCAGCCGGGCGAGACCGGCCCCCAAACAAAAGTGAATGCCGCGACCGAAGGCCATGTGGGGATTCGTCGGCCGATCCCACCAGAGCCCGTCCGGACGCGAAAACACGGCCGGATCATGATTGGCCGAACCGATCACCAACGTCACCCGGGATCCCTCCGGGATTTCCACGCCTCCTAACGTCAGGGATTCTCGTGCCATGCGGGCATCGATCTGAACCGGGGACGTAAACCGTAAAAGCTCTTCTACGGCACGGGCCCAATCCGTCGGTTCTTCGGCCTCTTCGGTTATCAGCGCCAACGTACCCATACTCAACAAATTGGTGGTCGTTTCATGCCCGGCCACCAACAAGAGCAGCGCCGTGGACAAGAGTTCCCCCGGACTCAATCGGTCCCCGGCTTCTTCCGCTTGGATCAGTTCGCTCAATAGATCGTTGCCCTTTTGCGTCCGCTTGGTCTCAATTAACCGGTGAAAGTAGTCGAGCAGTTCCCACCGGGCGGCTACCCCGTCTTGCCGAGCCGTGGGGGATTGCGACGGATCCAAAATTTTTGCAATACGCTGCGACCACGACCGAAACTTCGGTTGATCGCTTTTCGGCACGCCCAACAACTCCGCAATAACCAAAGCCGGCAACGGGAAAGCAAAATCCGCGACAAAGTCCCCGCCGCCCTCCGCCCGGATCTTTTGCCATAAGGCTTCGGCGGTCGCTTCGATATAGGGGGCCAGCCGGGTCAGATGACGGGGCTGGAACACCTGATTGACGAGCCCTCGAAGCCTCGTATGGGCAGGCGGATCGGACATGAGCATACTGGGCTCGATTAACGGCAAATGCCGATATTCGGCAGGAGCCGGCATCGTACCGTTCGTCGCGCCTTTTATAAAACGGCCATCTTGAAAGACTTCTCGAACGGCCGCATAATCCAATATCAGATAATGCCCGTCGGCTACCCGCCATATGGGATGCGTTTCCCGCCATTCTTGGTAGACCGGATAGGGATTGGCCATAAATTCCGCTTGGGAGAGACCTAGGTGGCTAAACCAAGACGCATCCCCAAACCAGGTTGCCATATCGTACCCCTCCTTTTGCAATGAGGCTGACCCGATTCCCACCACATTATTCTTCTTCTCCCGTAACGCCGCGTCGGCCCTTGGCGTTACAACCATGAGGAGGAAACCCTATGGGAAAATGGCGACGCCTATGGCCCTTGATGGCCCTCATCGCACTCGGTACACTCGGAGGTGTCGGCGGATCCCCGCCATCCCCGGCAATCCGGCCGGCCATCACGTTCATAGGGGGAAGTCGGCAATCTAATAGCATCTTCTCGACTCTTGGGATGTCTCCTACCGGCGCATTACTCTACGCGGATCAAAATGTCCTCGGATTATACCAAAAACGCCGGTGGCAATGGTTGACGTTCCCCGCCCCGGATCTCATCACCCACATCGTATGGACATCATCCCGCCGTGCGTTCCTTTTCCTGCAACGGGTGGGGCCACGTAATACAAGTTTTTGGCTATATGAGACCGTTGATGACGGCCGCCATTGGCGTCGTTGGGCCCGCTTATCTTCCACCGAAGCGGATCCCTGGCTGAGTGACACGATTATCCCCGTCGCCCATCACCTGGTGGCGGTGAACTCTTTAAATGCCACCTTTCAATTGAGCCAAAAAGACGCACAAATGAGTCCTAACGGCATCCATTGGAGCCCCATCCCCCATTTACCGTCCCCTTTTATCCCCACCGCGGCGGTCGCCGGTCCGGACCATGTCCTCTGGCTAGCCGGGCTCTGGGGAGCTCAACACGGGGCCGTCCTTGCCTGGACCCCCCATCACGTCCACCTCCTTCTCCAGGCTCCTCTCCCCTTAACCGGACTCGCTTGGCAAGACGGTCAACTGGTAGCCGTCGGTGGACAACCCGGTGGCAACATCCGGTTCGGTTTACCCGGCAGTCAAGTGGTCTATCTCAGTACCGACGACGGTCGTCATTGGCGGTTAATGCGGCAGGCTCAACAAGCCCATAACTTGACCGCCGTGTGGATCGCCAATACGGGTGTCCTCTATGCGACCGAAGGACAGGTGCCGCCGGGCGGAAATGGCCCAGGCTTTTGCTGTCTTTTGGTCAGTCATGACGGCGGCCAAACCTGGCACCCTATCGACCAAGGCATCATCAGCAGTCTGGCTTTCGAAACGAAAGACAAACTGGCTACCGTGACCAATGGCGTTCTCCTTTTATCGTCTGATGGCGGGAGGCATTGGAACCCCGCTTTTCCTGCCGATTTACCCGTGCTGTGGGCTTATTTTTCGGGCTCTCCACTCACCCACGGATGGGCGGAAATCAATACCGGTGAGGTTAATCGTCTTGTCCATACGGCCGGTCGGCATCATGCATGGGGAATCGGCCCGTCAATCGGTGAAACCACCCCCCTCAGTTGGTTTTCCCAGGGAATCGGCATTTTACAAAGCCCGAGCGGATCTCTGGAACGCATCGATCCGACCGGTCGGTTGCAGATCATTACGCCTCTCGCATCGTCTGTCAGCACGGGTCCTGTCAGTTTTATCTCGCCGTCCCAGGGCTGGGCCGTGATCCAACTTCCCGGCCCTAGGGCCAAAAAAGGTCCCCCCATCCAATGGTTAATGGCCACCCGGAACGGCGGCCGCCATTGGATTCGGGTAGAAACCGTCCCATACCTCACCACCCTGGTCATGATAAATTCTCGTGAAGGTTATGGCGTGGGTTTTTCGGCCTGGTACCACACGGATAACGGCGGCATGACATGGACACGTTATCCGCTTCCCCCCAACCTCTTTGTCAGTGCTTTGGCCTGGAACCCGAACGGCAGCCTTTGGATGGCTGCCACCCGCAGTCAAGGGAGCCCGGTCATTTTGATCGCACGGGGTCACACCCTTACCATCACACCCGTTCCCCGGGTCATTACCGGGCTCGGTTTTGTCAATCGCCAAAACGGGTGGGCGGTCACCGACCGCGGGTTATACGTCACCCCGGATGGTGGCCGCCGTTGGATCTTTCAACCGCTACGTTTTTCTACATTAAATGGCTTAACCTAAATGCGGATCGATGAGGGTTAGCGGGATCGCTTGCATCCAATCGTAGGAGTTGTCGAGGTACATCGTGTGGCCCACAATGACCGGATTGACGATGCCGAATCGCCCACCCGGCGTGTATTGGCCGATTTCTTGCCCCGTAAGGGGAGCTAACGCCTAACCGGGGCGTTGGCCAATCAAAAGGCTCCAATCCGCCCGTACAATATTTTTCCTTGCGATCTTGACTCTTGAACAATGCTTAACAATAATGAAATTAATAGAGTCCACCACGCCTCTTAACAATGCGAACCAGGGTGGACCATTTTATTTGGGGTTAAAACCATGGACAGGAAAGCGCCTCCTCATAAGGAGCCAAAGACCTTCACAGAACAACTCGAAATCTTGAAAGCCCGGAATATCGTGATAAAAAACGACGAACGAGCCATAGACGCACTCCGCCATATAAACTACTACAGGCTATCCGGTTACATGCTTCCCTTCAAACAGTCAAAAGAGAACGTATACGACGAAGGGACCTCTTTAGAACGCATTCTGCGCATTTATGATTTCGACCATCGACTTCGAAACCTCCTATTGAGCCTACTCGAACACATCGAAATTTCTGCAAGAACCAGCATAGCGTATCATTTGGCTCATAAACATGGTCCCTTATGTTATGAAAACCATAAGCTGTTCATAAATCTGGACCGACATCAAAAACTACTTGAAGCGATAGAAAAATCAATCAAGGACGCTCGTGCTGGCCACGAACCTTTCATCATCCACCACGACAACCGATATGACGGCAAATTGCCAATTTGGTCTTTGGTTGAGGTATTGTCCTTTGGAACTTTATCAAAGCTCTATGCGAACCTTGCAAATGAGGACAAGAAAATTATCTCAAAGACCTACTTTGGCATCCCGCCTCTTTACTTTGAAAGTTGGTTAAGAAACTTGTCCTATATACGGAATATTTGCGCCCATCATTCCCGCATCTACCATCATCCACTTACCCATCAACCGAAACTCTACGCCGACGACAAAATGTACAACGGCATTTTCGCTTCTATATTGATTGCGGGTGTACTATGTCCACGTGATCGTGACTGGGTTGCCTTTCGGGGTGGACTGGAATCCCTGGTTGAGGAATACGAGGATTCAATTGATTTAAATCACATCAAGTTTCCGCCGGATTGGAAAGACGTCCTCTACGGAACAATTTCCAAGCGTCGCCAAAGTGCAGCAGAAAGTCGAAAAGAACATCGTAAGAGCAGCCGGTCAAGTCCCTTATAGACCTACCCGAAATGAATCTTAGCCACAATCGTACCGGTCCCGGGTTTCCCCCTCACTCCGCCGAATGAGACCCCTCCCGTGCGCCACCATGAGGTCGACCAATTGCCCTTTCGGTGAATCACTTCAATTCCTCGAAAATCTTCCTTAAACATCCTTATCTTCAACTTAAAAGTGCCCTTAGGCGGCATTTTGCTCGATCGGGAGTCCCCAAAACGGGTGGGCGGTCACCGACCGCGGGTTATACGTCACCCGGGATGGTGGCCGCCGTTGGATCTTTCAACCGCTACGTTTTTCTAGATTAAATGGCTTAACCTAAATGCGGATCGATGAGGGTGAGCGGAATCGCTTGCACCCAATCGTAGGAGTTGTCGAGGTACATCGTGTGGCCCACAATGACCGGATTGACGATGCCGAATCGCCCACCAGGCGTGTATTGGCTGATTTCTTGCCCCGTGGCAGGATTTAACGCATAGATACTGGGACCGGCCGCCAACCAAAGGACCCCGTCCGCCAGGACGGCATTGCCACGACCTGCCCCCGCCGGCCCGGCTTTGGGAATGGCAAAGCTCCAGAGTACCTGACCGGTAGATTCATTGAGGGCGTAAAAGGTCGAGGTGACCGGGCTCCCCACATAGACGACCCCGTTGGCCACCATCGCCACCCCGGCTTTATAGGCTGGCGGGGCAGCCCCCCGGCCGAGATCGGTAGACCATAGCATTTGGCCGGTGGCCGCGTTCATGGCGTACACCGCTAAATTACACGTCCCGTTGGCATGGTTGAAGTCGACCACGGAATCTTGAATCACGATGCCGTTTTGGGGATCGACCGTCGGCGAATTATCTCCCATGCCGGTATTAAAGATCGCCAAATTGGTCGGCTGGGTCCATATAATCTGCCCGGTGGCCGCGTTTACGGCCACCACATGGTTGGCATCCGAGGTGCCTACGATGACTTCCCCGGCGTGGGTTTCGGGATTGTACCAGTAGTTGGGTGACGACATACTGTCAAACCCGCCCAGGTTGGTTTTCCACAAGACGTGGCCCGTGGTCGCCGACATGGCCCATAGGTTACCGCCACCGGTAGGTTGATAGACGGTGTTGCCGACGACGATAGGGGTGGCCATGGCATTACCATGAAAGTCCTGGCGCCAGACCAACCGGCCGGTTTGAGCATTAAAGGCATACAGTGCGGCATAGCCTAACCCTCGAACCAAGGGCGCCGTGCCCCCCGACAAATCGTACTTTAGTAGTTGGGAAAAGGGAAACCCGGTATCCCCGGCAGAGACAAATACCAATCCGTCCGCCACCAGCGGGTTACCCATAAGCGCATTAACGGTCGGTCCTGCCGTCCACAACACTTGTCCGGTGCGGGCATCCATGGCGTATAAATGATAGTCGTCCGATTCCGCATAGATGATACCGTTGACTGCCGTCACACCGACCGCGTTGCCCAAGTCCTGGGTCATCTTGACCGGTGCCGACCGTTCTCCCAAATTCAAAAGATCAGGATAGTTGGCACTAAAGGGAACCGCCGCCATTTCGGGAGTTTGCCAATGGACGCCGGCCGTTTCCCAAAGAGGGGCACCCGGCGGTGCCGGAAACACCGCATTATGGGTAGGTCCTCCGGCATAGCTCGTCCAGCTGGACGGAAAGCCCGCCATTTGGCTCGGCACCGGCGGGGCCACCCATTGGTTTACCGCTTTGAGTAAGGCATTGGGTGCCAGATTGTTCAGAGCGGTAACCGTATAGCCTTCCGCCTGAAGCGTCGCCACCGCGATCGAAGTCAATCCAATCGCGTACACCGCCGGCTTCCCGGCGGGGGGTTGAAACGGCTGGGTGGTTTGCGACACGGCGGGAATCGCCATTTGGCTCAAGGCTTCATTCACCGTGGGGCCCAATTGGGCCGGATTGGGCGTCGCCAACACCGGCCCGTTCAAGTGGGCCGCTAATGCCGAAGCCGCCATCCAATCCGCCGGCGGAGCATTCCCGGCTACCAATACCACCGCTTGCGTGCCGCTCGGAAAATTACGCTCCGCCATCTGGGCCATCATCGCAACCGACGGATCGGTGGGCTGAGGAGACATGGCACTGACTCCGGTTACCGCCATTAAAGAAACCATCCCTAGAATTCCGGCCGATGCCAGCATCGTCCGTCTCATGTGACCAACGCCTCCTTCGAGATATGGTAGAAACTGGCGTCACCATAGCATGACTCTCTTCTGATCCGCCATTAGTCATGGTTCTGATTTTCTCTCAGAAGGCGTTGAATTGTTCTACTAGATGAAGTATTATGACTTATCAGGAGGAGAAAAACGAGTGGAGTTGTCCCTTTATCGTCCGTTCGGGGTATCCATCTCTGTCTTTCGCCTAGTTCTCCCCGTCCTATGTTTCATCGCCGTCATCAGTCACCCTCATTTCGCCTTTTGGGCGGTAACCATTGGGGTCGTCACTTTTATCGACGCCTTGACCCAATGGCGCTGGGGCAAAACCCCGGACGACCCCCATGTGCTCCGGCATTGGACATGGCGGGATGCCGGGTATGCGCTATGGTTTTATCTCGCCTATTTGAAAGATGCTCAGGTACCCGCTTTATTGTTGGCACCTCTGGTCATTATGGAAGCATACTTCGCCTATCCTCGGCGTTTTACCCTTTGGTTCATGGCTATTGAAGGAATTCTCTTGGGCATTCGGATGAGCGTCATGGCTTGGTTGGGTCATCCCTTGATTCATCCCGGATGGCCGATTGGCATCATATTAGCCACCGGGATAGCGTGCCTATTAGCGGGAACAATCCAAGAACGGCATCACGCTCTGGTCAAGTCGGCACGGGTGCAACAGCACGCTCGATGGGTGGTTTCGTCCATTTTACATCACACCGGACAATTAACCGGAATCGGAGAACTCTTGGCCTTATCCCAGAGATGGGAACATCTGGTCACAACGGAACCTGAACTCCCCGATCCGCGCCTATGCCAAGAACTCGCTCAGCAATTGGCCGGATTAATCCTGATGGTCGAGCGACAACAACAACTCTTAACCGAACGCGAACGGGACGTACTGCAGCTGATCCAAAAAGGCTTAAGTTACCGGGAAATTGCCACCCGTTTACGGGTCAGCGACGGCACGGTTCGCGCCCATGCAGGAAATCTGATGCGTAAAGCCAACGTCCACACCCGTCAGGAATTGGTCGACTGGGCACAAAGCCATTATCTACTACCAAAACCGTTAGATACGGAAAGGAGAACTTAGCGTCTAAAAAACCAGAGATTTATCGAATCGGCCCCGTGATCCACCTTCGCTTTGGCAGTGCCCTTTATCCGTTGACAACGCCAACACACTTCTTGTCCCGCTACAGCCCTAACATACTCCCATGGTGGCTGGACCTGTAAAATATCGTCATGGCCGCATCGTCGCCGAACCCGAAGCGGCTCAATTTCGGCCATCATCCGAGTGTCCCTCGCAACAGTTCTTCCACACGGCCGGAACCCGATGACTGATGCCGCCTTCGTTGGCCTACCAACGGTACCCCCGTAATCAAAGACGCTTCCAGCGTGAGCGATCGTAAATCGGTTTCATCTAAGTGATGCACATTCGATTTGCCACACGACCGGGCTAATGTCTGGATTTCGAGGGTCATCGCATAGAGAAAATTGGCAACCCGCTCAGCCGCTTCCTCAACATTAAGTCGTGCCATGAGCGCGGGATCTTGGGTCGTTATACCGGCCGGACATCGACCCGTATGACACGCATGACACAAGTAAGGGGCGGTCCCCATTTGATGGAAATCTTCGGAATAACGAGGGTTATTGCACCCCATTGCTAACAGGGATGCCGTGCCGATTGATACCGCAGTGGCGCCCAGCGCCAGTGCTTTAGCCGCATCAACCCCACTGCGAATGCCTCCAGAAACAATGAGTTGTACATCATCCTCCAGGCCGAGGCCACGGAGGGCGTCCCGGGCTTCTACTACCGCCGCCAACGTAGGGATGCCGGTGTGTTCAGTTTGAATCTCGACGGACGCGGCGGTGCCTCCCTCCATCCCATCGACAACGACGACATCCGCCCCGGCCTTGGCCGCTAATGTTACATCTTCATAAACCCGGCTAGCGCCGATTTTCACATAGATTGGCACACGCCACCCAGTAATTTCCCGCAGTTCTTCAATTTTAATCGCCAAATCATCCGGCCCCATCCAATCCGGATGGCGTACCGGGCTGCGTTGGTCAACCCCCGGAGGTAAATCACGAATATTGGCAATTTCCGATGAGATTTTCTGACCTAGAAGCAGACCACCAGCCCCTGGTTTAGCACCCTGACTAACCACAATTTCAATGGCGTCAGCTCGTTTCATATCGTGAGGGTTTTGACCATACCGCGCCGGCAGGTATTGATAGATTAAGGTTTTTGAAGCCCGACGCTCTTCCGGATGCATGCCTCCGTCCCCAGTGGTCGTCGACGTGCCCATTCGGGTCGCCGCTAAGCCCAACGCCTGTTTAGCGGGCAAAGACAATGCGCCATAACTCATTCCGGCGATGGTAATCGGAATATCTAACGTGATCGGTTGGTCGGCATACCGCCTGCCCAAAATAGTCTGGGTGTCACATCGTTCCCGATATCCTTCAAGAGGAATCCGTGTCAGCCCTGCCGGTACAACCACCAAATCATCGAAGCTGGGAACCCGGTGAGAACGTCCCATGCCACGAATCCGATAACGTCCTAACTCCGCTTTCTCTTGAATTTCTTCCATGACCTCGGGGGTCCAAACTTGGTTGGGATTTATAAAGCCGTTTTCCATCGAGCCATCTCCTTTTTGTCAAAATGATGCAGTGTTCCCGCACTGACGACCTTCCGAAACGCTGAAGGAATGGTAAGAATATCGGCAAACGGCATTAACAACCCATTCAGCTCATCATATTCCGCATCGGTGACGGCTTCGATTTGTGCATCATTGCCTAATTCGGCAATGTGGCCCGCAACAAAGATTCGACCCGCATACATCGAGTCTCCGAGGCCGGGGCCAGCGTTACCTAAAACCACCATGGTGCCTTTTTGCATCATAAAGCCACTCATGTAACCCACATCGCCCCCCACAATGATCGTGCCGCCTTTCATGGCAATTCCGGTACGGGGTCCAGAATCACCCGCAATTACTACCGTGCCACCCCGAATGGTCGGAGCCGCACTAGAACCAGCATGACCCTCGACGATAATTAAGCCGGACATCAAATTTTCCGCCAATCCCCATCCTACGTGACCACTAATCCGTACCTCCACCCCGTCACACATGGCGAACGCGTAATATCCCAGGTCGCCCTGCACATCAAACGCTGCCCGTTCTGTGATCCCGACCCCGATATTGTGCTGACCCGCCAATGATTGGAGCACAAAACGGGTGACGTGCCGAGAGAGGCCGTGTCGTACCGATTGATTAATGTCTCGGGCCGATAGTCCCGAACAGTCTAATTCCATAACGCCAAGGATTGTTTCATCCATGTTCGTGCCTCCCCTGGCCATGCTTCATGAATTGATACCTCGGGTACTCCTAATTGTCGAATCGCTTGGCTTTCGGACGCCATGAATACCGCCCCATCGGATTCGGCGATCATGAGCGGTTTTAATCCAAAACCGTCGCGGACATAGCCGATTTCATCCTGGGTTAAGGCCAGAACGCTAAACGATCCGTCCAAATCCACCAACATGGCATCAAGGGATTCTTTCAATGACAGTCCACAGGATAGCCGGTAGGATATATAAGCAGCAATGACTTCCGAATCGTTCTCACTGATAAAGCATCTTCCCTGCCGGGTCAGCCGGCGACGCCACTGCTCATAGTTGGTAATATGGCCATTATGCACAATAGTCACTGTCGGGCCGTCTGCTGTAAAAGGCTGCGAATGGATTAAATCGATATCACTTTCGGTCGCTAATCGGGTATGGCCGATTGCCATCACTCCAGGGGTGTCGCTCAAATAAAACAACGCATTAAGCCGTTCAGGACTCCCCATTACCTTCATTACTCTCAATCCCATATAAATTCCCACAAGCTCCCTTATGTCGGCTAACTGCCGGTCCAACTCTTCCCTCACCGCCAGGGTCGGCATGGCCGTTGAGTGAAACAACGCCGTAGCGTCACGGCCTCCCCCTAACCAGTTCCCGACGACACCCTGATCGGCCAGAGTTTTCCGCACCCGTAGACGCTCATTTTCCCCACCATTCACCGTCACAACGAACCCCGAGGCCCCATCAATCGCTGCGCCGACCGAATCCGGGCCGCGTTTTTGCAAGGCCTGCAACATTTGATACAGCCAGCGGCCGGTTGCCAATTGGTCTAACGGCGATGCGTCCTCGTGGGCTTTTAACATTACCCCGGCAATACCACACATTTTGTTCACCCTCCTTATCCGACGGAATAACGACATCAATATATTCGATTCGTCGGTTCATAGTCAATAACAGCGACTTATTGTTTTTAACAAATTATTTTTGCCGACGTTTCGAAGACACAAGGATCCGTTCGCCAAAAATAAAAAGCTCCCCACTCCGGGGAGCTACATGTTCGCATCGACTTAAGATGACTGATACAGTTTGGGATCCAATGCCCCTTTATCCACAGCCGCGGATAGAACCACCATTGTCTCGGAACGCTGAAATCCGTGCACTTGATCGATTTTCTCAAATAGAAGTTGTTGTAAATGGGCGTTATTTCGGGCCCGAACTTTGACCAAAAAGTCAAAATGTCCCGTAACCACGTAAGCCGCCTCAATTTCAGGAATCTGGCTCAAATCTTCCAGGGTTTGATAGGCTTCCGTGCCTTGAACAGTCAGCAACCCGATCCAAGCCAGTACCGGATATCCTAATAGATCCGGATCCAATCGGAGTTCAAATCCGCGAATTACGCCCGATTGAATCAATTTCTTGACCCGATCATGTACAGCGGCCCGCGATAAGCCAATCCGCGTAGCCAATTCTTGTAACGGCATGCGCGCTTGATCATGGAGTAATACGAGGATTTGTCGGTCAATATCGTCGAGTTCCAAGTCGCCGTCCCCTTTTTTGGGTTGGTTGGCGGTTTGCCTTGAAATTCATACTACCATATCACGACCCTTATCGCATTTGTCCGGCTTTTCCATACGCGTATTGGCTTTTCAACAGATCGTGCTCCTCAAAACGACTTAAACGAAACACATAACTCTCCAATGACGGATATCGGTTACCGGCGTTCAGAATCTCTGCCATCATCGGGCCTATTACCGGACTTAGTTTGAACCCATGTCCACTAAAACCGGCCGCTATATAGAGCCCCGAATTTGGGGATGGACCGATGATAGGGTTATAGTCGGGTGTAACTTCGTAACACCCGCTGTAACCTCCCAAAAATTGAGCCCCCTCCCACCGAGGAAAGCGATGCATAAGCCGCTCAATGGCTCGCTGTACAAAATCGTCTGTTACGCCCTGTGGACACGGGCCTTTACTTACCCACTCAGGATCCCGATGGTCACTATTGCCGATCAAAAGCGTACCGTTAACTTCAGACCGCCCATATTGCAATTGAACCAAGTCCGAAAAAACCGGCCGCTTTCCCACGTTAACCCCGGGATTGATTAGCATTAATTGAGCCCGTTGAGCACGAATCGGAACTTCGATACCTAATGGGTCGAATAATCCCGGCGTATTGGTTCCTGCTGCGACGATGACGACATTAGCCATCCAGCGTGAGCCGTCCGCCATTTCGACTCCTATCACCCGATCGCCTTGAGTTAATAACTGCGTTACCGGCTGACCAAATTGATAGCGGACTCCAAGCTGTTTTCCCATCTCATAAAATGCAGTAGCCGTCAATGTGGGATCGGCCACTCCTCCCTCAGGTTCATAAGCCATTATGGCAAAATCGGAAACCTCCATGTCTGGCCATAATTCCTTGGCCTCGTGAGGGAGCATTAGATTGGTGCGAATATTTAAGGCTTGTTGCATGGCAATATTGGATCGAAAAGCTTCTTCGTCGTCGGGACCCGCCCCTACCAAATAGCCGATTCCTCGGTAACCCACATCGACGCCATATTGCGCTTTAGCGTGCTTAAACCACGAAAGCCCTTGATTAGCCATTTTCGCCAACACCGGGATTCCATAATGACACCGCAGAACACCGCTCGACTGACCAGTCGCAGCAGCGGCCAACGCGGTCTGTTCCACCACAACAACCTGACCAAATTGGCGCTCTGCCAGCGCATGCGCGATACTAGCCCCCATGACCCCGGCCCCAACCACGATGATATCCGCCAGTTGCCCCATGACAACCCCTCCCAATTCTCATATAATGAGATATGATTCTTATCAAAAGAGATGTTGGCACATTCTAGATAGTAAAAAAGATGTTTGTCAAGATCCTCTCGCAGGAGGTAATAACCCATGCGAATATCACGCACCGATTCCTCCGATTCCGGCATCGTCGCGCGACTCATTCGCGTTATGGACCGTTTGGCCGACTCTCCTGCATTTGAGGGGCTTAGCGCGACCGAACTCAGTCGCCTCACGGGACTGGCAGTGCCAACAGTTCATCGACTTTTACTTCAGTTGGCCCAAGGAGGGTTAACCTATCAACACCCGCACACCAAACGATGGTATCTGGGCTTACGAACAGCTGCATACGGTCAAGCAGCCTTACAACATTTTCCCTTTGTACGGCTCGCACAGCCGATTCTTTATGATGTGGTGGCCACCACACGCGAAACGGCTGTTTTCACTCTTCGCGACGGCGATTACGGTATATACGCAGCCATTGTCGAAAGTCCGGAAAAACTTCGCTTAACGGAAACCATTGGTATGCGATTACCACTAACGGTCGGCGCATCCCGCCGGGTTATTCTCGCCTTTTTACCCCCAAACGAACAATCCGCGATTATCGCCCGAATCTGCGCCAATGATCCCTCGTTAAGCGTGGCTGCCCTTAAATCCGAATGTCAGCGCATCGCCCAAGAAGGTTATGCCGTTAGCTTCGGAGAGGTGACCCCCCATACCGTAGGAGTCACCGTCCCCGTTCGGTCGAACCAAAACACATTCGGAAGCCTCATGCTCGCTGGACCCGACACCCGGGTCACTAGCGACAAAATTTCTGACCTGGTCACTAAACTTAAGCACGCCGCACAGCGATTCGAAACGGCCGCCTCACCAGATCTTTAGAAATCAGTCACAACTCCAATCTTTGTGTTAGGCTTTGGTTTTTTATGAAATATTTTTGTTATCTATTGACGCTTTTCTGACACCACCCGTATAATCCAATCGAAGTTACGTTACGACGTCTAATTTAAATATCCGTCTACGTTTTGTCGTTTTTTCCGGCATTCAATAGACAGAAATGGTGGTGTCAGCGCCATGTTATCCAGAATTTCCGACATCTTTGAGAGTCCCGTTCGCTATGTCATGGTATCCTTCACCGACTTGCATGGTGTACTACGTGCCAAATTAGTTCCAAAATCCCATCTGAATTCTGTCTTAGAAACTGGCGCGGGCTTTGCGGGTTTTGCAATTGGTAGTGTCGGTCAAGGACCCCATGATCCGGATTTGACGGTCCGGCCTGATCTATCTCATTGGATTCCCTTGAACGATGCGCCGGACATCGCTTGGACCATCGGAAATCTTCTGTTAGATGGTCAGCCCTGGCATTTTTGCACCCGAAGCCTGCTTCAAAAAGTGACGGAAGAGTTGCGTCAACAAGGGATCCAAGCCAAAGTCGGTATCGAAGCCGAGTTTTATTTGGTCAAAGAAACCGAGAACGGACACATTATCCCTGCCGACACTTATGATCGCGCCGCCAAAACATGTTATCAACTGGATGTCTTAGCTCGTCATTTACCGTTTTTAACCGACGCCATCGACGGCTTGGAATCGTTAGGAATTGACGTCTATCAAGTCGATCATGAAGACGGGCCTAGCCAATTCGAAATTAATTGGGTTTATGACGACGCGCTAGTTACCGCCGATCGGTTTAGTTTCCTGAGGTTTTGGGTTAAACGAGTAGCCCAGCGGGAGGGGCTCATCGCCACATTTATGCCGAAACCTTTTTCCCATTTAACCGGCAGTGGAGCACACGTCCATTTATCTCTATGGGATACGCACACCGGTCGGAATCTCTTTGACGATCCGACTGACCCATCGGGACTTAGTATGATGGCGCACCACTTTATTGCAGGGGTTTTGTCACATGCGGCCGCCCTCACCGCCTTTGTTGCCCCTACCGTAAATTCGTATAAACGGTTAAGCAGTCCCACCAGTCTCTCAGGGGCCACCTGGTCTCCCACGACCATTACCGTAGGGGCCAACAACCGAACCCATCTTATTCGTATTCCCGGCCCGGGTCGGTTTGAATTCCGGGCGATGGATTCCTCTGTTAATCCCTACCTGGGGTTGGCCGCCTTGTTGGTGGCCGGGTTCGATGGGATTCGGCGCCGCCTACCCAATATAGAACCTTCTAAAGAAAACATGTACGGCCTTTCTTCCACCGAAATCGTAGACCGTCACATTTCCCGTCTACCGGGATCGCTCGATCGTGCTCTGGATGCCTTAGAAGCTGACCCGCTCTTTTCGGACGCGTTTGGTGATGCCTTTATCAAAGGCTTTCTCGCCTATAAGCGCTCCGAGTGGGACGAATATCACCAAACCGTATCCCCCCAGGAAATTCAACACTATTTGTTTCAATAATTGGTCGCTCGACGGTTTTTGGATTACGTAAGGAGGTCAACCATGCAATCGCTTAACCTCACGCCAACACCATCCCGTCACCGAGAACTTCGCCAAAACTATTTAGCGTTTCCCGAGACCATCGCCCAATCCATTGCCAATATTTCACCCACATTAACCCCAGTACTGTCTATACCTTTGGTGGTGGCCAGTGCCGGGAATGGCACCTGGTTGGCATATCTCATCGCCACTCTGGGACTATTACTGGTTGGATTAAATGTCGCGTCGTTTGCCCAACGGCATGCCTCGGCGGGCGCCTTATATGATTATATATTCGAAGGTCTAGGACAAAGTCCGGGATTTCTTGGCGGCTGGGCCATGCTGGCCGCCTATTTAAGCACGGCAATGGCCTTATTGGTTGGGTTTGCCATTTTCGCGGTGCAAATCCTTAACCAATTTCATATTCGGATTCCCTATCTACCGGTCGAAGTCGTTGGCCTCTTGATTGCAGCCACCTTGGCTTATAAAGATATCCGCGTCTCCTCTATTACGGCGTTAATTATGGAGTTCAGTTCCGTCCTGCTGATAAGCATCCTCAGCATCATATTACTTGTTCGACATAAAACCCTATGGGACTCGGCTCAACTTTCATTGGCCCATGTGCATCCGTCTGGCATAGCCCTGGGACTGGTGCTGGGGGTCTTCTCCTTCGTGGGATTTGAAAGCTCGACAACTTTAGGCCAAGAAGCGAAAAATCCACACCGCTCCATTCCGGCAGCCGTCATTATCAGTGTGTTGATCGCGGGAGTGTTCTTTACCTCCATGGCTTATTTTGAAGTGCTGGCCTTCCCCGGGGGGATCACGTCTCTTTCGCAAAGTACGGCACCCCTGAATGCCATGGCCATCACCTATCATCTGTCCGGATTTTCCTTATTAATTGATTTGGGGGCGATGATTAGCTTATTCTCCTGTGCCTTGGCATCATTAAATGCCGGCGCGCGGATTCTTTTCGCCATGGGACGGAACCAACACATTCATGACTGGGTTGGACAAACCCACACCGTCAACCGCACCCCCCATATTGCGGTCGTTATAGCCTCTGGGGTCACGTTAGTGGCATTGATTGCTCTGGCAGGCTCTAAACCGCTCAACGCCTATGGTTATTTTGGGACTTATGCCACCTATGGGTTTTTGGTGGCGTATATGTTGGTATCGATTGCGAGCCCTGTTCTCGACCGACGACAAAATCGGCCATGGGTGGGCAGTCTTCTTCGTTCAACCGGAGCAGTGATCTTTCTATTAATTCCAATTATCGGCAGCGTCTATCCGGTTCCCGCCTATCCCTATAATATCTTACCCTATTTATTTCTTGGTTATCTGGGTATTGGTTTCATATGGAATCGCTTGGTTGCATCAGGCAAGCCATCACTTCACCTAATATCGCAAACGTCGCCTAAAGAGATCGAGCCGACGTAGATTGCTCAAAACATCCGGGCCTCGCTGGAATATGGCGGGGCCCGGCTTTGATTATGCGCTCGATCCTGTATTCCCTAACCCATGCGGAAGAAGGCTACCTAGACGCCCCCTTTGATGTGTACTCTCTCTGAATCGAATCTAGCGGGCTCTTCACTCAAGGGACTTCACCCTTCTCCTTGCTATAGAGCGACACCGTCAGAACCTGGTCCAATGTTTGAAGAAACGCCGCGGCATCCGCCCCATCCAGTGCACGATGATCAAAGGTCAGGGAAACCGGCAAGAGTCCTTCCGATGCTTGACCAAGTCCCAGAACCGCTATGGTGGGGGGGCATTAATCGAGGAGTAAAGTATTCAATCCCCCAAGGGCCTAAATTACTGATGACAAATGACGGGTCGGTAAACTCCCAACCCTCCCAGCGATCGGTTCGAGCCGCTTCCCGTAAGGTGTGAAGCGCCTCCACCCACCCCTCCAGCGAACGATTGCCCGAAATGACCGGAACGATGAGGCCCCGAGGGGTTTGTACGGCGATTCCGAGCCTCAGCGTTGTCGCCAAGGTAATCCCCTCGTGTGTGGCCCATCCATGAATACCCGGATGGTCGCCGAGCGCTTTTTCCAAGGCTTTCGCAACCTGGGCCAAAATCGGGACCTGCCGGTTACCTAGCCGCACTCGACGTTGCAGCGTCGTCGGCAATGCCTCAGAATCGGTGAGATGGCGAATCACCTGCTGCCGAAACGGAGAATAGGGCTGACTTTGCACAGGCCGGCTTCGAGCTAACCAGTCGTCAATATCCTGAACCGTGAGGGAACGACCCGATATCCGACGGGCCACCTCCCGTAAGTCGACGCCCCGTTCTTGGGCATAACGACGTACCCGAGGAGGAGCCGGCACAAAGTCGTCGGCAGATGACGGATGTTTGTCGAAGTCGTCCTTAGCGACCGGCGTCCGTCCCTCTACCGTCGGCTCCGAGGTGACTTCCGCAATGGCGTCCTGGCTGTGAAAAACGGCATTTTCGTCGATGCGGGGTTGAAAATAGCCGTCCATCGGTGCTTCGATGGCAATGGTCACTTTGTCTAGCATCGCTTCGCCAATCACCGTGCCTTGCCGAACAAACGCGCCGGGTTGATACATCCAATGCACCAACACAGCCTCGGCGTCGGCCCGTTCTCCCAAGTCAACCCGAATCACGGTGTTCGCCATGATGTGTCCTCCCCGTATGATAACGTTAGACTAATTCCCGAATCGCCGCGG
This sequence comes from Sulfobacillus acidophilus DSM 10332, assembly GCA_000237975.1. Taxonomy (GTDB): domain Bacteria; phylum Bacillota; class Sulfobacillia; order Sulfobacillales; family Sulfobacillaceae; genus Sulfobacillus_A; species Sulfobacillus_A acidophilus. The sequence goes on from CP003179.1 coordinate 2,717,772, forward strand.
AAATCGCGTCAACCGAAGGAATCACGGCTTGCTCCAACACCCGGCTATAGGGAATCGGCACGTCGGGTACCGCGAGTCGGCGAATCGGCGCATCCAGGTAATCTAACGCGTGTTCGGCCACCATGGCGGCAATTTCACCGCTCATGCCAAAGGACCGGTAATCTTCGTCGACCACTAACAGGCGGTGGGTTTTTTTGACACTATTGAGCACGGTCTCCTGGTCGAGTGGGACAAGAGTACGAAGATCAATCACTTCAACCGAAATCCCTTCTTGACGCAATCGATCCCGAGCCCGGAGACTTTTGGGGACCATCGCGCCAATGGTCACCACCGTCACGTCTTGACCTTCGCCTGCGATGTGCGCCTGGCCAAACGGGATGGTATACGGCTCTTCCGGCACGTGCACCTCGGCGAGGTCATCGGACGGCATCCATCCAAGCCCCAACAGTCCCTTATGGAAAAAGTACATCACCGGGTCGTCATCTCGAATCGCTGTCAACATCAGTCCTTTGGCATCATATGCATTAGACGGGACGACCACTTTGAGTCCGGGCACATGGGCAAAAAGTCCGTAGAGGCTTTGGCTATGTTGGGCCGCATCGCTATAGCCGCCACCGATGGCGGTCATCAAGACGACCGGATGACGAAAGCTTCCCCCCGACATGTAATGATTTTTAGCCAAATGATTATAAATTTGATCCATAGCCACACCGAAAAAGTCGACGAACATGAGTTCGACAATGGGCCGCAAACCTTCTGCACTGGCCCCGATGGCGGCTCCAATAAAGGCACTTTCCGAAATGGGTGTGTCAATGACCCGGCTTTCGCCAAATTTCTGATAGAGGCCTTGGGTCGCCCCAAAAATTCCCCCATAGATTCCGACATCTTCTCCCCATACCAGTACCCGAGGATCCTGCTCCATTTCTTGGGCGATGGCTTCGCTAATAGCCCGCGCCATAGTTAATTTCCGCATGGTGGTCGACGACATGACTCACTCCTCCTCACTTTTAGCGTGCGACAAACACATCGGTTAACGCCTCGGCCGGCGACGGCTCGTCCGATTCCCGCGCAAATGATATGGCTTCTTCCACCACCTGAGCGACCTCGTTCTGAATGTTCTCGTCTTCCGATTCGGTGAGGTATTGATGCTCAATGAGGAACTCCCGAAAATGCCGAATGGGATCTTGAGCTCGCCACGCCTCTTTTTCGCCCGCCTTTAGATAGGCCTCGGCATCCCCTTGGAAATGACCATAAAGTCGCGTGGTTTCCACTTCCAACAAAGTCGGACCTTCTCCCCGGCGCGCCCGCTCAACCGCCTCTTGGGCCGCTTCCGAAATCGCTAACACGTCATTACCGGACACATAGACCCCGGGAATGCCATAGGCACCCGCCCGATCGCTGTTGCGCGCCACCGCGGTGGAATGATCTTTCGCTACCGATATGGCGTAATGGTTGTCCTCAATCACAAACACCACCGGAACCTTCCAGAGAGCCGCCAGATTCAGACTCTCATGAAAGGTCCCTTGGTTGGCCGCCCCTTCGCCCGCGAACGCCACCGCCACACTATCCCGACCTTGTCGCCGGAAAGCCAGCGCAGCCCCTACAGCTGGAGGAAAGCCGGCTCCGACAATCCCGGAGCAACTAAAATGCACCACCGGATCAAAAAGATGCATGTGCCCGCCTTTACCGTGTGACAGGCCGGTCCGACGGCCAAAAATTTCGGCGGTCATTCGGCGCAAATCGACGCCTTTGGCTATCGCCAAATGGTGGGGACGATGGGGGGCGGTCACGATATCATCAGGCCGCAAATGCCGTATCACTCCCACCGCCACCGGTTCCTGACCGGCAGCCAGATGCATTTCTCCCGGGACGGTTCCGGCCGCAATACTGAAGAGAGGAGTTTTACCTTCGGTATAGATTTCGGCCATTCGATCTTCGTAACGCCGAATAAGACACATCATCCGGTACATCTCACGGTAGCTGTCCATCAAACATCCTCCTTGTCGTTCTTTTCTGACATCTCATAGACGAGATTCCTCCCGTCCGCCAACGGCGGTTATTGGGCCGCTTGCGCCCACCCCAATCTCGACGAGGCCCAACGGGCTTCTTGTTGCAGATAGTTGATGACGGCCGGGTTTAAGCGGTCAAACCGACTGCGGGGCAAGGAAATGGCCAAGGATCCCCAAATTCCGCCGGTATAATCAAAAATCGGTACCCCCACACAGCACACGCCCGTCGCCCATTCTTCTTCATCCAAACTATAACCGCGTTCCCGCGTCCTCAGCCGTTCCCGTTGGAGGGCGTCCCATTCGACCCGGGAATACGGTGTACGGGGTTCAGGCGGGTGGGACACGTAATAGGCTCGAAAGTCTTTCGGACTCAAATGAGCCAGCACCGATTTTCCCAAGGCATGCAAAAACGCATGGTCACGGTAACCGACGTACAAGGACCGTACCTTCACGGCTTGGTCTCCCTCGACAATGTGGTGAATCACAATTTCCTGATGCTCCCATTTCGCAACATACGTCGTTTCCTGGGTCTCTCGCGCTATCCGGTGAGCAACGGTCGGCAAATCATCGGGAAGTGCCCGACCCATTTGTAGCTGGTGATGTAAATAGGACACTTTGTAGGACAGCGTGTAAAGTTGGCGATGCGCGTCTTTTTGCACATAACCGGCTTCCGCTAACGTATTGATCAGGTGATAGCACGTACTGAGCGGTATACCGGAAACGGCACTCAACCACTTAACCGTGGTCCCCTCGGGTTGTTCCGCAATTAAATCGAGCAGTTGTAATCCGCGTGACAAGCTTTGGATTGTCCACGATGGGGCCATGATCCTACCCCCTGGCAATTTTAGTCAAGCGAATGATTCTGTTCTGATTATACTGCCATCTTTTATTGATAACCGGAAACTATTTCAAATGGTGATAATGGCACCCGTTTACGTATCACGCCGCGAGAACCTACAAGAATCGATAAGGTCATCAACCTTCTTTGAGAGAAGCGCGAAATTTTGCCGAGTGGGCTTTCGGGAGGAAATCACCCTCATCTAAGCAGACAACTCGCCCCACGCATCCCCATTCGGATACCACTTCCTGTTCGTCCCGCCAAAGGTTTGCCGCCGCGCCACCTCCGATTCGAGCGGTTAAGCAATGGCCGATGCGGTTACTCTGACCCGGCTCCCGTCCCCTTCTTGATCATTAATCTTTTGGTGCTGAAGATTCACGCACACAGGGCCCAGCGGTCCGGGTCCCGGAGCAGGTATATGGTGACCGGTATTAATGCTGCGAGGTATCGCGTCTCAATTCGCGGCATCCACAATTTAGAGCAACATCCAAAAAACGCCGCCTTGCCCCGTGGCTAACCGCTTGGCGCTGCCGATCATACCGCCCCTTGGACCCCCGCAAGCTAATCCACTTCATCATCCGGTGCAAAGACTTGCAATCCACCGCGTACGGGCAGAACCAACAGTCCATATGAAGGCATCGCGCACAATATCGACCCATGGCACGGTCCGAATCTGTTCAGGACGGGAATTGTTCTTTATACTGGGAGTCACAAGCGGTTTCTCCCGAGATGGAAGTCCCCTCTAGTAAAACCAAGAGCCATCGGAATCGCTCTTTCAATTTTCACGCAAACGGGACATTTTTCTGGATTATCGTACGTCTACGAACGTTAAAGACATACCATAAATGAGCTGGCTCATGGCTCAATGTAGGGTGTCCAGTGACTTAACTCCATTCGATGTCGAAGGATTAGTAATACAATTGTAGCGTGGGTGCGGTACAAAGAGAAGGGAAGGAGGTAACCTCAGTGGGGGTCGAACTAACGGTTAATCCTGATAGATTGATCTGGGCGATTACCCGGAGCGGAAAGGATACCGAGTCGTTGGCGGAATCGCTCCCCCACATTCACGAATGGTTATCTGGTGCGCGAAGGCCTACTATGGCACAATTACGGCTACTCGCGCAGAAGACCTCTACTCCGTTGGGATTCTTCTTCTTGATGGAACCGCCAAAAAATGAGGATCTACCGATTCCATACTATCGTACTATGGTTGTCGGAAGTCCTGTAAAGCCAAGCCTCGACTTGATGGATACGCTGAAGAGCATGAGACTGCGCCAACAATGGATGCGCGAGTTTCTCACATCGGAAGGCGCCGAGCCGATCGGTTTCGTGGGACGCGCACGTCGAGACATGCCCATTTCGGCTATTGTGGAGATTTTACGTGATGCTCTAGGCTTGACCGTAGACTGGGCAGCCAAGGAACCAAACTGGGAGTCCTCTCTACACAAGTTGGTGATTGCGGCAGAACGGGCTGGAATTCTTGTGGTGGTTAACGGCATTGTTGGGTTCAATAGTCATCGACCGTTGGATCCGGAAGAATTCAGGGGCTTTGCCCTAGTTGACAACTATGCACCGTTAATCTTTATAAACGGGAAGGACTCCAAAGCGGCGCAGATGTTCACTATCGCACATGAACTGGCCCATATCGTGCTGCAACAAAGTGCTATCTTCGATTTAAGGAACATGCAAGCATCGGAAGAACCGACTGAGCAGTTGTGTAACCAAGTTGCTGCCGAATTTCTCGTGCCATCTGAGCGGTTGCGTAAGCATTTTAACGTTACGATACCTCTTCATATTCTGGCACGGCGCTTCAAGGTAAGCGAGTTAGTGATTGCGCGGCGTGCCCTAGACTTAGGATTAATCAAGCGCGATCAATTCTTCGAGTTTTACAAGGCCTATCGGAGTCGGGAGAGTGTTGGACGCAAGGAATCCGGCGGAAACTTTCTTTCCACAGCTCGATATCGCATCGGCTTACCATTCAGTCATGCCATAATACAAGCAGTCCGAGAAGGAACAACGTTATATTCGGAAGCATATCACCTAACCGGGCTGAAGGGTGAGACGTTTGAAAAATACGCCAAGTTTGTGGCCAACTTGGGAAAGGACGGATAATCTTCGTTGTCCGTTTACGTTCTTGATACCAACGTCTTTATTCAAGCCCACCGTCTCTATTACCCGTTCGATGTAGCTCCCGGATTTTGGGATAGCTTGATCGAATTCGGCCAGAAGGGAATTATTCAAAGCATTGATTGGGTCCGAAACGAAATAATCGACGGCAAAGATGCGTTGGCGGGATGGGTCAAGGGCGAGGGGGCTATTTTGTTCCGCGCCACCATCACGTCGGACGAATCCAACACAATTATAGCAGCGTACGGACGAGTCGGCTCACTCGTTAAGGCGACCGCCCGTTATCAGGATATCCATCGAGAAGGCTTTTTAGCAGGGGCAGACGGCTGGGTGATAGCTTACGCACTAGTGATCGGAGGTACGGTTGTGACCATGGAACAACCCGCTCGCATAGGAACCAAGGGTGAAAATCCCCGATGTATGCGAAGCCATCGGTGTACCGTGGATTACTACGTACGACATGTTACGTAATTTAGGAGTTCGTCTCGGTTTTATATGATCGCGTTGCAAAAGGTGACCCTTGAAATGAACGTTCTCCAGCAGCGAATGGAAGATACTTCGTCATAACGCTAAACGCCGGGTTTCCCCGGCGCCAGCGAAGAACATTATTGCCAAACATCACATTACGACTGACCCATCTGTTCCTACTCCACCGTGACGGATTTGGCCAAATTCCGCGGCTTATCCACGTCTTCTCCGCGAAATACGGCGGTCCAGTAGGCTAACAATTGGAGAGGCAAGGCCGCTATAGCAGGTGCCAACAAGGGGTCGGGCGTATCAATCACGATTTGATGGTCCACCGGAATGTCGCCCGTAATTTGCCGATCCAAAATCCCCCACGCTTCCGCCCCCCGGGCTTTGACTTCTAGAATGTTGGAGATGGTTTTTTCCGCCACATCGCGTTCGGTGACGATCGCCACCACGGGCGTGCCGTCTTCAATCAACGCCAAGGTCCCATGCTTCAACTCCCCGGCGGCGTAGGCTTCGGCATGAATGTAGGCAATTTCTTTGATTTTCAACTGGCCTTCCATAGCCAAAGCATAGTCGAGACCCCGACCGATATAAAATACGTCACGCTTCAACGATAGGCTCTCGGCCATTTGCCGGACCGACTCCAGTTGCCCCAAGAGGGTCTGGCCGATGTGGGGTAAACTCAAGAGATGCTGCACCAAATCAGGACGACCGCGACCTTTCAGATCCGCCAATCCCAACGCCAGCAAAGTCAACACCAACAATTGGGTCGTATACGCCTTGGTCGACGCCACGGCGATTTCTGGACCTGCATGGGTGTAAACCACATAGTCGCTTTCGCGCGCCAAGGTAGACCCCACCTGATTGACCACCGCATAGGTGGGCACCCCCAGCTCATGCGCCAAACGCACGGATGCCAGCGTATCGGCCGTTTCCCCCGACTGGGAGATCGCCATTACCAGTGTGCCGGGCTCAAAGATGGGCGTGCTATAGCGAAATTCGGAGGCCACCTCTACCTCCACCGGAATGCGCGCCAGGCGCTCGATCAGCATTTTGCCGACTAACCCGGCGTGATAGGCGGTCCCGGCGGCGACAATCCGGATTCGGCGCACCGTTTCCGCCACCGAGGCCGGCAGACCCATCTCCCGCCACACCACCCGCTGGTTTTGAACCCGCCCCAAAAGGGCATCGGACCAGACATCGGGCTGCTCCATAATTTCTTTCAGCATAAAATGGGGATAACCGCCGCGCTCGGCTTGGGAAATGTCCCAGTCGACCACCATAACCGGACGATTCAACGGTTCACCGTGAGTGGTGGTAATCGAGACGTTTTGGGGCGTCACCACCGCCATATCCCCGTTTTCCAACACAATCGCCCGTCGCGTCAAATCTAAAAAGGCGCTAAAATCGGAGGCCAGGTAATTTTGGCCCTCCCCTAAGCCCACCACCAACGGGCTAGACCGGCGCACCGCCACAATCTTATCCGGCTCGTGGGACGACACCGCCAAAAAAGCGTACGCGCCCCGAAGCCGCGCCTCGGCCGCCTGAACGGCTCCGACCAAATCAGTGAGTCCACCGTATTCTTCCAACAAATGGGGGATCACTTCCGTATCGGTATCCGACAAGAACCGATGCCCTTTGGCGATCAATTCTTCTTTCAGGTCTTGAAAATTCTCGATGATCCCGTTGTGCACGGTCGCAATGGTGCCGGTGCAATCCATATGCGGGTGCGCATTTTCATCGGTGGGTCGGCCATGAGTCGCCCACCGGGTATGTCCGATGCCACACGGGACGTGTCCCGGCAACGTCGCCACACGTTTTTCCAATTGAGCGAGCCGACCCCGCGTCTTTTGAATCACAATCCCGTCGTGAGCGGCCAGCGCAATCCCGGCGGAATCATAACCACGGTATTCCAGCCGCTTTAATCCAGCCATTAAAAAAGGCAACGCATCATCCTGATCGCCGACGAAGCCGACAATTCCACACATCCTGACTCGCCTCCACATTGAGTTGAGTCGGTCTCAACCGCACGGTTTTGTGTCGCCTTTGCAAACGACCTTTGTCCGTGATTTGACGGCTGTTGAGAAGCCGGAGGTCACCCGCCGAATAATTTCGAGATCCCTCTCCTCGTCAACCCCCATCGGGGGTTCCGGCGCTCCTTATCTTGCGCTACGCCTTAGCCGACTCCAAAGCGTCGCGCACCACCGTGGTTAGCCGGTGGGCCCAAGCCTCGATTTGATCGACATCCCTCCCTTCCAGCATGATTCGCAATAAGGGCTCCGTCCCGGAAGGACGAATCAAAACCCGCCCTTGATCGCCGAGATCGCGCGTCGCTTCCTCGACCAGGGCGGAAAGCCCCGGGATCCGCTGCCACGGTCCCGTCAAAGGAGCCGGCAAGCGAACATTATGCAATACCTGCGGGAATCGTTCCACCGGTGCCACCGCTTCCGCCAATGTCATATCCCGACGGTCCAGCTCGGCCAAAAGTTCGAGTCCGGTCAAAAGCCCGTCACCGGTTTCGGTCCATTGTTTAATAATAATATGGCCCGATTGCTCGCCCCCCAACGTAGCCCCGTGTTCCGCCATCGCCTTCGCGACCCAGCGATCACCCACCGGCGTCCGCATCAAACGAATGCCCTGCCGGTCTAATGCTTGTTCAAGCCCCAGATTGGACATCACCGTGGCGACAACCAAATTGTGCGGCAACTGGCCCCGCATGTGCAAGCCCGTGCCTAGAGTGTAAAGAATTTCATCACCGTCCACAATCCGGCCCTGACCGTCGACCGCAATCACCCGATCCGCATCCCCGTCAAACGAAAGCCCTAAATCGGCCCCTTGAGCCAGCACGTGCTGCCGCAAGACGTCGGGATGGGTCGCCCCCGATCCTTGATTAATCCGTTCCCCCAACGGTTCGGCATGCAGCACCATAACTTTGGCCCCTAATTGCTGCAATACGGCGGGAGCCGTTTCGGTGGCCGCACCATGGGCGACGTCCATGACAATCGACAAGGGCGGAATCCGGCCGGCAAAAATGCCTAATAAATATCGGCGGTAGGCTTCCACGGCGATCCCTTCGTGGTGCCAGACTTGGCCCACGTGCCGGGTATAGCTCCATTCGGTCCGCGTCATCACTTCTTCCAACAGCCGCTCTTGTTCCGGCTCCCACTTTCTCCCCTGTCCGTCCAACAGTTTAATCCCGTTATATTCCGGCGGATTATGCGAAGCGGAAATCATTACCCCGGCATCGGCGCGATAGTGGCGAATCAAAAAAGATAGCGCCGGGGTGGGCACAATACCGGCCAAAAAAACATCCACACCGCGAGCCGTAAGTCCCGCGGTGAGCGCCGCCTCCAGCATCGGGCTGGAGACCCGGGTGTCACGGCCGAGGACGACCCGCGCCCCACTCGGCAAATATTCCGCGGCGGCCCGTCCAATAGCCATCGCCACGTCTATGGTCAATTCTTCATTGGCTACCCCACGGGCGCCATCCGTGCCAAACAGCATGCTTGGCCCCATCCTCCTTTGGTCCTCTCCTTGGCATCCTCCGGAAACGTCCGTCTATCATCCTTTAGCAGTATCTCCCGGCGAGCGGAAAATCCGTCGGTACCGTACCATATTATCCCTGGTGCTGAATGGTGACGGTCACCGTCACCGTCCCTGAATTGACTAACGCCACGCCGCCGGGTAACGTGACCGACACGGTTTTCGACACGGTGCCGGTAGCGCCGGCAACCGAAATGGCCGGCGTATTCAAGTGCGTCAACCCGTTTAATATCGAACTGGGCCCCGTAACCGTCACGGTCGCAGGATAGACGGCAATTTGCGTAATCTTATACCCGGGTGCCGGCTGGCCGGTATACTGGCCGACGACCGGCAACACTTTCTGAGGCGGAATCGCTTGCACCGTAGCGCTCACGGTGACGGTGGGCGGATTGACCTCCACATGGGGCACCAGACGGCCGGCCGCGTTAACCGGTTCTAACACCACGGGGGATTGAAAAGACGAGGTCTGCCCGTTTAATACCAGCGTTCCGACCACTTGCCGCACTTGATTCAAGTCGTTGACAGGCCCGGAAATCGTCGCGCTTTTGACCGCCGTGTCAGTTCCGGTGAGCTGATATCCGGGAGCCAGCGTACCGCTGGTCCGAATCGCCACCGGCGCTCGGCTGGCGCCGAGCCGCGCCACCGTCACAATCACCCGATTCGGGGAAACACTGACCAGGCTCGTATTGGGCGGCACCGAGGCCACCACCTTAAGCGAGTACGTGCCGGATTTGGTCAACCCGGCCAAATTGACAATGGCATACACGTCGCTGGCCGCCGTTCCGGTAAAGGCGGCCGGGGGCCCCTTGACCGTCACCGTTACCGTGCTCGGCTGAATGGAAATCACGGTCAAATGGGGATTAGGGGTTGGAAACCCGACCGGAATCGGCCCAATTTCGTGATTAATCGGCTGGGTTTGCAAAGGGCCCGCCTGAAACCACAAAAAAATCGCCGCGATCACCGAAAGGATTTTCAATACCGTATCATTTTCCAACAAGCGATCCATCATGAGGGCGCACCTCGATGCCATAGCCGGATGGACGTATGCTGTCGGGGTTTCAAATAGCGTGCCAGCATTTCCCGGAGCGTCCGGTCTTCCAAACGCCGAAACAACCGCCCTTCCACCGCCACGGAAATCCAGCCGGTCTCCTCGGATACCGCCACCGCCACCGCATCGGATTGCTCGGTAATCCCGATGGCCGCCCGGTGACGGCTGCCCAGTTCACTGCCCGGTTGGGCGGAATCGGTCAAGGGCAAAAAAGCCGCGGCGGCAATCACCCGATCCCCGCGAATAATGCAAGCACCGTCATGAAGGGGTGTATTCGGCACAAAAATATTTTCCAAAAGTTGTGAGCTGACGACGGCATCCAAGGGGGTGCCGGTCGCCGCATATTCATTGAGGCCGGTATGGCGTTCGAGTACGAACAGAGCTCCCGTCCGGCTACGTGAGAGGCGGTCACACGCCCGTGCCACTTCATCAATCGTTTTGGCAACATCCGCCGGTTCATTTCGGAGCAGGCTTTCGGAAAAGAACCGGCCTTGGCCCAATTGCTCCAGCGCGCGCCGCAGTTCCGGCTGAAAGACGATCGGCAAGGCCACCACCAACATGGTCTGAATGTCCTTGAGCACCATATGGGTGGCATTGAGCCGAAGCCAGCTACTCACCGGCACCGCCAACAACAACAAGATGATGCCCTTAATCAACTGGATCGCCCGTGTCCCGCGAATCAAGAGAAACAAGCGATAGATGCCGTAGGCGACGATGGCGACGTCGGCGACAGACAAAAACCAGGATAAGGGCGTCATGTTTTGTAAAAACGCGAACACGCCGACACCACCCGCTCACATTAGGTCCTCTCTTAGGTTACCACAGTTACTCACGAATGCCATGCATCCTAAGCGCATCCGTACGAATTCGAAATGGAACATGTTAGACTAAACGGGAGGGAGAGGATGCCATGCCAAATGCCAGCCCACGCCATCCGCGCCGCCCGGCTTCGGTGATTTGGCGCAGCTACCGGATTACGTCCTTATTCTTGGGTCTTCTTCTCGAGCTTGTATGGAACTCGCTATGGGCCCGAAACCAAATGCCGGATGCCGCCGACGCCTTCTGGAACGCCGTGTATCACCGGCAAGCGGCCCGCTTTCGCAAAGTCGCCGAAGAAATGGGCGGCCTCTTGATTAAAGTCGGACAGTTTTTATCCAGCCGGGTGGATTTGTTGCCCCGGCCTTACATTGATGAGCTGGCCCATTTACAAGACCACGTCGCGGAAGCGCCGTGGGAGGCCGTTCGAGCGGTACTGACGGAAGAAATCGGCCCCTTGGCGGACCATTTTCTCTGGTTTAGCGACCGCCCACTGGCTTCGGCGTCCCTCGGGCAAGTCTATCAAGCGCATTTGCTGGACGGAACGCCGGTCGCGGTCAAAGTGCAACGACCGGGCATCCGGGAGATAGTCGAGGCCGATTTACGCGCCCTCACCTGGGTCGTGGCGCTCATCACCCGATTGACCCGCTTTGGCCGAACCTTCGACCTTTTCACCGTCCTGCGGGAGTTTCGCAAGATGGTGTTCGAAGAGCTGGACTACCAACGAGAACTCAACAATACCGAAGTCATCCGAAATGAACTCCGGGACATCCCTTGGGTACGCGTCCCGTATACGGTGCCCACGTTGTCGACGCGTCGGGTCCTGGTCATGGAGTTCTGTCAAGGCACCAAAATCGACCAGGTCGGCGCCTTACAAGCGGCGGGTATCGCGCCCGGCGACGTCGCCGAGCGGGTAATCAAGCTCTATCTTCACCTGGTATTCGAGTCCGGCGTCTACCATGCCGATCCGCATGCCGGCAATATTTTGGTTGATGCCCAAGGATCCCTGATTTTATTGGACTATGGCATGGTCGGATCGCTGGATGCCGCCACCCGGCACAATATCCGCAAACTGTTCATCGCCGTGTCCCAACGAAATCCGCAAGGCATTGTCGACGCCATTGCCAGTTTAGGGATGCTGCGACCGGAAGCGGATATGGCCAAGCTGAAGAAAACCGTCGCCTATTTGTTCGACCGCTACTATGCGGAAACCTTAAATCAACTAACCGACTTAAATGTGGGAGAACTCTTACGGGACTTTGAACGGCTATTGCGCGACGAAGCCATTCAGGTGCCTGGGCATTTTGCCTTTTTAGGACGCGCCATTGCCATCCTCGTCGGGTTAGCCACCCTCCTCGATCCCAATATCAATTTAGTGACGTTGTTTGCTCCCTATGCCCAGCGGTTTATCTTGGAGGATGCAGGCGGACCCGTGGGCTATGCGCGCCGGCAAACCGAGACCTGGGTTAAAAATGCGGTCACCTTGCCTTTGCTGGCACACCACGTGCTCACCCGCTTAGACCAAGGGGATGTAGAAACGCAGGTGACCTGGACCCGAGGCGAACGCGAACTCAAACAATTGGCCCGCTCCGTGCGTGGATTGACAGAAGCCCTTTATGTGATTGGCTTTACCATTGCGGGCACGCTCCTTCTCAACACCCATCCCTGGACCGCCCGCATTCTCTTCTTGTTAGCGGCCGCGAGTCTTCTTTGGAGCTGGCGGGATCGCGGGCGCAGCCATTAGAGGGACTTCAGGCGGTTAGTCGCCCGCCGAAACCCCACGCGGCCTTCGCCCACGATGACTCCGCTCACAATCAAAAGAGCCCCCAGACCCTCCGTCCAGCCAATCCGTTCGCCTAACCAGAGCCACCCGGATAGGGCCGCCACCACCGGAATGACATAGAGATAGAGGCTGGCCCGCCCGGCTCCTTCCGTCTCCACCGCGCGCTGCCACAACGACAATCCCAATACGGTCACAAACAAGATCGTATACAATAAGGGTCCCCAGGTCGAAAACCCGAGTCGCCAGGGCTCGGTTATGCGGATAAAGGGTAATAGCCCGAGGCTCCCCACCGCGGCCATCCAACCGGTTTGGGCAAGCCCTTTCACCGGCAGTTGGAACCGATCGGTCATCACGGTGAAAGCCGACCAGGCCATGGCCGCCAAAAGAGCCATGAGGTCACCGAGCCACCCGCCGTTTAAGGAGGCGTGCGCCAAGAGCAATACCCCGAGCACCGCCAGCCCGGCCCCCCAAAACATGAACCGGGTGACCGGCCGCCGGCCCGTAACACTTTGAACCGCCAGGGTCATGAGGGGGCTGAGGTTAAAAAGAAATGCCACATCGGCAGCGGTTGTCAAAGACAAGGCGGTCGCAAACAGCCATTGGTAGAGAGAGACGCCCACCAGCCCCATGAGGGCTAATTTCCCCCAGTCGACCCATCGCCGCGGGAGGTCCTTCACCATCCAGGGCAGCATGGCCGCCGCCGTCCCTAAAAATCGCCAAAAGACAAAGTTGACGGGCGCTAGCCGCTCGACCCCAATCTTGGTCATCGCGTAGTTCATACCCCAGGTGAGTACGACCAGGGCCATGCTGATGCCAAATTGCGAACGTCGGCTCATGATCGCGTGCGTTCGCGGGGTCCCACGAAATACGCCAAGGCTTGCATTTCCAAGGTCAGATCGATGTGCTGGACAAAGACTTGGGGATCGCCCACAGTCAAGCTGGTCGGGGCAAAATTCAAAATGGCCCGCACCCCCGCCTGTACGAGCCGATCCAGCACCGCCTGGGCTCCGCTGGGCGGCACCGCAATAATCCCCATTCCGATGTCCCGCTCATCCACCACGGCCTCCAAACGATCTAACGGCTCGACCCGCAAATGATCGAGTTCCCGGCCGATAATCCGGGGATCGATATCAAGCACGGCCGCAATGACGACATCGCTGTGGGTTTCCGACGCATGACGGACAAGGGCGGTGCCTAATCGTCCGGCCCCGATCACCACCGCCCGCACCCCTTGGTCCAACTGGAGGATCCGGCGGATCTCTTCGCGCAGAAGTTCGACATCGTAGCCGACCCCGCGGGTGCCGAACGCGCCGAAATAGGCCAAATCCTTACGCACTTGCTCCGACGAGTATCCCGCCGCGACCCCTAACGCGTCCGAGGTCATGCGATCCTCGTTGGTCATGCTAAGAGCCCGTAAATAAGCCGGCAACCGCCGAATGGTCGTTTCCGGAATGCGCCGGGTTTTTGCATCATACCGTTCCATCAGTGATCACGCGCCATAATAAATTCCGCTACATCCTGCAACGCCGAGCGCGCGTTACCGGGCGGTAGGGTTTCTAACACTTGGAGGGCTTTTTCGATATGCTCACGCGCCCGTTCGCGCGCCTGGTTCAATGCTCCGCTCTCGACTAACACGTTTCGCACCGCCTCCACTGAAGGATGATCCTCCGCCAACAATTGGGCCAACGTCGGACCAAAGGTCGGGTCGGCCAGAGCCGCAATAATCGGCAGGGTATAGATGCCCGCCTGAATATCTTCGCCCACCGCCTTACCTAACTTTTCCGGATCCGCCACCCAATCGAGCACATCGTCGACCACTTGATAGGCGAGGCCGATATGATGTCCATATTGGCCCAACACTTCAACCACCGTATCCGAAGCATTCGCCGCCATAGCACCCAGCCGACAGCTGGCCTCTAAAAAGTACCCGGTTTTGGCTTCAATACGGCGCCAGTAGCCGATTTCCGTTGCAACCCGGCCTTGGTCTAAATGCTGGGCGATTTCTCCGGTGCACATCACGTAGACGACTTCCGCAGCCAACGAGAGGATATCGGGCCGACCGGTCATCGCGAACAATTGAAAGGCCCGAGCAAATAAAAAGTCCCCGGTCAGGACCGCCACCGGATTGCTGAAACGAGTGCGGACGGCCGGCAATCCCCGGCGCACGTCGGCGTCGTCGATGACATCGTCATGCACCAGGGTTGCCATATGGATCATTTCCACCGCTGCCGCCACGCTCACAAGGTTTTCCAACGACTGTTGCGGTCCGAATTGACCCGCCAACAGCACCAGGGCAGGCCGCAACCGCTTGCCGCTCGCCTGTTCCAGATAGTCCGAGACTTGGCGCACCAAAGAATTTTCGTCGGCTAAGGTCTGCTTCAACCGGCGGTCGACCTCAACCATCTCGCCTTGTATAAGCGAAAACAGTGACAACCTGCTTGCTCCTATCTTACCGATACAAATAATGGCCTTGACTTTCTTAGTGTACCATGATTCCCAAAGTTCGCGACAGCGAGGCTAGGGAAGTCCCATAAATTGTGCCGAATGATTGACAATATGCACAATCGGGGCCGGATAGACACCGAGACCAATCGTGCCTAGGACCGCCACCGTCAGGACAATGGCGGCCCCGATGGGAAGGCTCACGCGCGACGAAGCCTCCGAGGAGCGCCGAAGCCCGGCTTGAATCGGCCGCAAATAAGCCACCAGTCCGATCATGGTCGCCACCGCCAACCCAATCGCGATTCCCGGCTGGTCCGCCATTAACGAGGCTTGCACCAGATAGAACTTCCCGACAAAGCCACCCGTCAAAGGAATGCCGGCTAATGATAAGAGGGCGACGCTAAGTCCCGCATAAAGCCAGGGGGATCGGTACGCCAATCCTTCAACGTCTTTCATGGTCACGCCCTGATCGCCCTGTCCGACCATTTGCACCACGCTAAAAGCGCCGACGGCCGCCAAGCCGTAGGGCAACAGGTAAAACAGCGCCGCCGCCGTACCGAGCGTGCTATGAGCCGCCGGACCCATCAAAATATATCCGGCGTTGCCAATCCCGGAATAGGCTAAGAGGCGCTTCAAATCATTTTGGGGGATCGCCAATAAATTACCGACGACCATGGTCAATACCGCCAAATAGCCCAATGCCGGACTCCACCAGCCAGGTGCCTGGGCAAAGCCCAGCATCAAAAACCGGAGTAAAATCGCAGCGGCCCCGACTTTGGTGCCGAACGCCATAAAGCTCGTCACCGGCGTGGGCGATCCCTCATAGACATCCGGTAACCACATGTGAAAGGGTACGATGCCCAATTTGAATAAAAGGCCCACTAACGTCAGGGCCAAACCGGCGGCGACCAAGGGCAAAGCGGTGGCCGTCAGGTTCAACGCGGTAAACACCAGTGTTCCCGACGCCCCGTATAACAGCGCCAGCCCAAACAGCATAATCCCGGAAGAAAAGGCTCCCAGCAGCAAATATTTCAAAGCGGCTTCCTTGCCGGCCGGGGTTTCCCGGAGAGCCGCCAAGATGTAAAGCGGCAACGACAAGAGTTCAATGCCCAGAAACAGCACGATAAAGCTATTGGCAAGCCCTAGCACCATCATGCCCACGCTGGCCACCAAGACCAAGGGGGGAAATTCGGCTCCGTAACGCGCGTCGTTCCACCCCAACAGAAGCGTGGTCAAAGCCGCCAGCAGGACGAGTCCATTTACGACCACGCTAAATCCGTCGACCACGACGGCATTGCCAAATAGATGCGGCGGGGCCGATCCGGCTAGCCCGACGGTAGCCCAAGCACTCGCCAACACCGCAATGAGCGCAATCCAATAACCTTGAATCGATCGGCGATCATGCAGCATCACGGAGACCATCGAGAGCAAGGCGCCGACAATCATCAAATCTTCCGGCCAAAGTCCGCGTGCCATTTAAAAGGAGCCCCCTTTCGCCAGATGCACTGCGTGATAGAGCGAGGGCACCGCATGCGTCGTAATGGCAGCCGGCCACACCCCCAAGAGAGCCACCAACCCGGCCAACGGCACCAACCACACCACCTGGGTTGCCACAATATCGCGCAAAGTCTTTTGCCGTACGGGCCCTTGCATCACTCCTTGGAATACCCGAATCATGTACCAGGCGGCCAAGGTCAGCACCACACCCGCGATTAGCGCAAAGACCAATTGATGGGCGACCAGTCCTTGAATAATCATGTACTCTCCGGCAAATCCCGGCAGTCCGGGCAACCCCAAGGCACCTAAAGCGAAGAACAAGAAATAGGCAGCCAGCCGCGGGGCCGTATGGTTAAGGCCGCCCAATTCCCGAATATCCCGCGTTCCGGTGCGGTTTTCGATCATGCCCAAGACCAGGAAGAGCCCCCCGATCATCAGTCCGTGAGCCACCATATAAAAGGTCGCCCCCAGCACTCCCACCGAGGTCAGGGAAAAAATGCCGAGAGCCATCATCCCCATATGCGACAAGGATCCATAAGCGGTCACCATTTTCATGTCCTGTTGGCGAAGCGCCATTAACGCCCCAAACACCAGGCCGGCCGCGGCAAAGATCAAAAGGCCCAACTGGTAGGCGTGAAATTGGGGCAAAAAAAGCGGCAACATGACCCGCAATATCCCGTAAATCCCGGCTTTGGACAAAACCCCGGAAATGAGCGCGGTCACCGGTGGAGCGGATTTGCCGTACGCATCCGGCATCCATCCGTGAAAAGGCCACAAGGGGGACTTGATGGCAAAAGCCAACAGGAAGGCAAAGAACAGCCACGGTGCCGATCCCGGTCCAAAATGCGTGCCGGCCAGCTGACTGATATCAAAGGTCAGCCCGCCTCCCTGATGGTTATGAATCACCGCCACCGCAATAATCGCCACTAACATGAACAAGCTACCGACCAAGTTCATAATGAGCCATTTTAAGGCCGCCGGTCGTCCGTCGGGCCCCGACCATCCACTCAGTAAGAAGAACACCGGAATCAAGAGGACTTCCCAGAAGATATAGAACAAGAACAAGTCCAAGGCCATAAAGAGCCCTAAGCTGGCGAATTCCAAAAACACCAGCCAGAAATAGTAACTGCGGCTCGCCAGCGGGTCCGAGGCAAAAATCGCCAGCGGGAACAACACGGCCGTTAGCCCGAGCAAAAAGAGGGAGAGCCCGTCCGCCGCCACGTGGAAATGAACGCCCCAAGCGGGAATCCAACTCCAGTCCACGCCGCTTGGTGCCCCGGCCAAAATGGCCACGAACACCCCTAACGTCACCAAACTGACCACGGCCGCCACCCCTTTGCTAGCCCGGGCAGGCACCGCCAACGTAACCAGCGATCCTATCAGGGGGATGACCAATAGCCAAACCACCACCATGTTGACGCCTCCTTAACCCAATCGTCCGATCTATGAAATGAGGCCCACGCGCAGCAGATAGTAGGCAAACAGCGCGACCAGCCCCACCATGATGGATAAGGCGTAACGCCTCACCAATCCCGTTTCGAGAGGCCGTAAATCTTCCGCCCACATCCAGACACCGGATGCGATACCGACCACCGCAGCCAAAATCCCGCGTTCCACGGTTAGGAAGAAGGTTCCCAACGCCTTCAAGGGATCGACCACCAATACCGTCCACGCCGTGTCCATTCCCCACGCCGCCAACATCCAACGCCCGGGGGGCCGGTCAATACCGGCTTGAGGCGCCACTCCGAGGCGGACATAAAGCCAAGCGGCAATCGCGATTCCCACCAACGCCAATCCCACCGTCAGGACGGTAGACCACAGGGGGCCGGCTTCCAAGGGCGCCAGTCGGCCACCCGCGTATGTTTGAAAGGCCGGTACCAACCAATGGTTAAGGCCGGTATCGAGGAATCCGCCAAACACCGATAAAACGGCTAACAGGACCACCGGCACCGTCATCACGGCCGGTGCCTCATGGGCGTGATCATACAGATGCTGATTACGCGGCTTGCCCAGAAACGTGACGAAGAACAGCCGGAACATATAAAAAGCGGTCATTCCGGCGGTGATCACCCCGACCGCCCAAAGGCCGTAATGGCCCGTGTTAAACGCCTGGCCTAAGAGTGCTTCTTTACTCCAGTAACCCGACAAGGGCGGAATGCCGGCAATCGCCAGGGTGGCGAATAGAAAACTCCAGGTTGTCCAAGGCATCTTCTTGGCCAATCCGCCCATTTGGCCGATGTCCTGTTCCCCGCCCAGCGCATGGATGACGCTCCCGGCGGCCAAGAAGAGCGTGGCTTTAAAGAACGCGTGGGTCATGAAATGAAACACGCTCGCGATATAGGCGCTGGCGCCAATCCCTAAAAACATGTATCCGAGCTGACTAAGCGTAGAGTAGGCCAAGACTTTCTTGATATCTTGCTGGAAGAATGCGATACTCGCCGCGAAGATCGCGGTAAACGCCCCAATCACCCCTATCGCTTCGTGGGTGACCGGCGCCAACCGTAAAAGCGGATAGAGACGGGCCATCAAATAGACCCCGGCCGTCACCATGGTTGCGGCGTGGATTAATGCCGAAACCGGCGTGGGCCCTTCCATGGCGTCCGCAAGCCACATGTGTAACGGGAACTGGGCCGACTTGGCCATCGCGCCCACATATAACAAGAATGCGGTCCATTCAAAGAACGGGCTCCCCGGTTGGGCAGTACTGAACGCCTGAAAAAGCGTTTGGTACCCTACGCCGTGATATCGCACGAACAAGAGCGCCAATCCCAAAAGGATCCCGACGTCTCCCAGCGTATTCATCACAAAAGCCTTTTTGGCCGCCCGTACGGCGGAAGGCCGCGTGTACCAAAACCCGATGAGGAAGTAGGACGCCAACCCCACTAACGCCCACCCGATTATCAACACAATCAAGTTACCGGCCAAAACCAACAGTAACATGGAGAAAATAAAGAAGTTCAGATAGGAGAAAAAGCGTGCCTCTCCCGGATCGTCATGCATGTAGCCGATAGAATATATATGAATGAGCATACCCACGCCGGTTATCACCAACAACCAGACCGCCGATATGGGGTCGAGGTAAAGACGCCAGTGAATCGGCGGACCGAACCCGGTCGCCCAATTCCATAAGCTGCCGGTAATCCAGCGGTGAGTCACCGGCAAGGTGGCGAGGTGTCGATCGGCTTGAATACTGATCAAAAAGCTAATCCCGACCAATAGGCTGGCCCAGATACCGGGAAGCTTTTTCGGCATTAATCCTTTAAATGCCGTAATGGTTCCCGCACCAATCAGCGGTAATAAGAGGATTTCCACTAGGCCTTGCATCGCGTGATGCTCCTTTAACCCGTAGTTACCAGCTAGCCTTTTAGCTGGGCAATCTCATCGATATCCAACCGATGCCGATGATGATAAACCGTTACGATAATGGCGAGACCAATGCCCACTTCGGCCGCCGCGGTTCCAATAATCAGAAACGCCATCACTTGTCCGTTCATCACGTGAAAGGCGCGAGCGTAGGCGATAAACACCAGTGCCGCGGCATTCCAC
Source organism: Sulfobacillus acidophilus DSM 10332 (assembly GCA_000237975.1). Taxonomy (GTDB): domain Bacteria; phylum Bacillota; class Sulfobacillia; order Sulfobacillales; family Sulfobacillaceae; genus Sulfobacillus_A; species Sulfobacillus_A acidophilus. The sequence continues at coordinate 2,737,892 of CP003179.1, forward strand.
ATCATTTCCGAGGCCATAAAGATGATCAACGGGTTTTTACGGATGAGTACCCCGACCGCCCCGATGACAAATAACGCAGCTCCTAAGCCGACCACCCAATTTAGCGGCATTATGACTGACCCTCCTCAGTGCGCGGTTGGCGTGGCCGCCGCACGGCGGGTCGGTTGAGGACCAAAACCCCAACAGCAGCCGTCAAAAGCATGATGGCCACCGCCATCAGATAGATAAAGTCGGGCCCCCATAACAACTGCCCAATGCCATGAAGATTCCCGTAATTAGGCGGTAGACCGGTCACCACCGCTTTGCCGGGATAGCGAATCCCCAAATACACCAGACCGATTCCCGACAAGACGCCTAAAATGCCGGCCCACAGACGTTGGCCCGGCAGGCCGTCTTTAGGCTCGCGATCATCTTTACCCGCCGTCAATAGCGTCACCACAAACAGGAACAGCACCATGATAGCCCCGGCGTACACAATGACTTGCGCCACTCCGAGAAATTCCGCGTTCATCACGATGTAGAAAATCGCCAACGCCAAAATATTGACAATGAGGTATAACGCGCTATGCACCGGTTGACGGGCGGTAATGACACCAATACCGCCCACCAATGCCATGGCTGCAAGAATGAGAAATCCTACCATGCCCGTTCTGTCCCCTCATTTCCGTATCGCCGGATGCAACAACTCGTCCTTGTCGGCAATCATGGACAAGCGGTCGTACGCGGCCAATTCATTAAACGGTGTCAATCGCACCGCATTCGTGGGACATGCCTCTTCACACATGCCGCAGAAGATGCACCGAATCAGATCCACCTCATAGTCGATGGAATAACGATTGGTCCAGGACACCGGTTGCCCTTCCGGCGCTTCGGCCGCCACCACGCGAATGGCATGGGCCGGACACACCGCTTCACAAAGCCCGCATCCCACGCAGAGTTCATGCCCCTCTTCGTCACGCGCCAACATATGCTTGCCGCGAAAACGCGGGGAGTACTCACGGCGCTTTTCGGGATATGGATAGGTGTCCCGTGGTTCGGTCAATGCTTTGAAGGTGGTGCCGAGACCTTTGGCGATCGCCTTAATCCCCTCAAACATAGGGTTTCCTCCTTTGTTCTGATCTTTTCTCCGTCGTCTGCCCCGCCTTATATCAGTCCGCTCACAAACGCGGCCGTGCCCAAAAAGTACACCAACGCTACGGGCACCAGGACTTTCCAACCAAAGTTCATCAGTTTGTCATACCGAAAACGGGGCAAGGTCGCCCGAATCCAAATGAAGACGAAGATAAAGACGCCGACTTTGATGAAGAACCAAATAATCGGGGGCAATATCGGCCCTAGCCAACCGCCGAAGAACAAGGTGACAGCAAGGCCGCTCACCGTAATCATGTTGATGTATTCGGCCACCACAAAGCTGGCGAAGCGCATTCCGGAGTATTCGGTATGGTACCCTGCCACCAACTCCGATTCGGCTTCCGGCAAGTCAAAGGGTGTGCGGTTGGTTTCGGCTATCGCCGTGATGAAGTAGATGAGAAAGGGAATGATCTGGGACCACCAAAGCCAACCATGGGTCTTTTGATATAACACAATCTGCTCGAGATTGGCGGTCCCCGTAATCATCAGGACCCCCATAACGGCTAACCCCATGGCCAGCTCATAGGAGATAATCTGGGCTGAGGCCCGGATGCCGCCCAAGAGGGAATATTTATTCTGCGATGCCCAACCGCCCAACACCAAGCCATAAACCCCGAGTGAGCTCAAGGCAAACGCGATTAAAAGGCCCACCGACGGATTGGCAATATCCAGGCTGACGGTGAGCCCAAATACATGAATGGGGGCTCCGAACGGGATGACCGCGTCCACCGCCAACGCGGTAAAAAGCGAGATTACCGGGGCCAATTTGTACACGAAGGGATCTGCTCCGGCCGGGATTAAATCTTCTTTCGTCATCATTTTTAACCCGTCCGCCAGCGGCTGCAGCAATCCGCCCGGCCCCACCCGGTTCGGACCCAGCCGCAATTGGAAGAATCCTAAGAGCCGCCGTTCCAACAACATCGTATAGGCAAATCCGCCCATCAGAATGGCGATCAAGAGAATAATTTTGATGATGAGCAAAATCAGCTCTAATGCCGTCATGCGCTATGGACCTCCTCCAGGCTGGTGACGTCCACGGGGCCCGTACCAATGAAGTTCACCGGCATATCGGGAACCCCGAGCGGAATCCAAATAACGCCCTCCGGCATCCGCGCATCGACGGTCACGCGAACCGCCAATTGTTTGCCGTCCCGGGTCAATTGCAACCGCCCGGTTTCGCCGATACCCCATTTTTCGGCATCCTCAGGCGAAATTCGGGCCGGATATTCGGGCCGACGATGCTGGAGGATATCGGAAGGATAACCGCCCTCAAACACCCATTGTCCGGTGATAAGCCAGGGTTTTTCCGAGCCGACAGGAGGTTCCGATAAGGGCTCCCACTCCTCCGACGCGGTCGTCATCGGTAACAAATCGCCGCCTTCGGGATCGTAAGGATCGAAGTCTTCGACGCCGGGGAAAACATGGCCCAACGTCCGCGTAAAGGCCGTGATATAGGTTTTGGTCGGTCGCGCTTGCCCCGGCGGATTGACGGAGGCGGTGGCCGTTTGAAGGCGTGCCTCCATATTGACATAGGTGCCGGTCACTTCGCCCCAGGTGGCGCCCGGTAACCACGCATCGATCAGATCGCCGCCGCCCGGTGGAACGACGCCCTCGTAGACCACATACCGCACGCGACTCAACGCGTCTTGGACCAGCGCTTGATCCGGATATTCGTTCCAGAGATCGGCCCCCCAGAGCACCAACAAGTCCAGTTCGCCGTCCCGAGCCTTTTGTAAGACCCGAGTCAGCGCCTCAAACCGGGCCGGAAACCCGGCGGCTTCAAAGCCCCGCCAGTTACTCGGCCGCCAGGTGGGAAGCACTTTGGTCGGAGCAGTCCGAATAGACTGAATGGCTTGCAGGACCGATTCGAGTTCCGGATGGAGGCCATCCCACAAGAAGACAAGATGGGCGCTTTTATCCAGCAGATCCGCCAAGCGCTCGGCGACTTCGGACGCCAACTGGCCGGACGCCAAGTGCCGTCCGGCGGTTAACCGGGCCACTGCCGGATGGTCGGGATGCTTCAGCCGCAACACTTCCGCCAAAACCCACGCCTCCGAACCCGGCGCCACCAAAATATCCTCCCCCGGCAAGGTCTCCCGGGTCAGGCGGCGAGCTCCGATACCGACAATATTTAACGTCGGGAAATGCCGCCGACGTTCCCGGAGCTTCAGATGCACCACCGGCACCGCCTCGTACGGATCCACACCCAGATAAATCACCGTATCGGCTTGCTTCACGTCGTCAAATGTCCCGTTTAAGGGCCTCGGAAGATACCCTGGAACGTTCCGGCTGACCGCAAGGTTCGGACTACCGACGATTTCGTGGGCGAAGTGCCATAATTCCCGAGCCTCTTCAACCGTGTGGCTGCCCCCGATAATCCAGCCGGTACGGTCGCCGCCCCCTTGGGTTACGACCTCTTTGAGCCATTGGCCGACTTCCCGGGTCGTGTAGGCGGCCGCTTGCGAGACTCCCCGTAGAGACGAGGTGGTGAGACGCGAAGCGTGGTAGGTGTAGTCATACCCAAAACGACCGCGGTCACAGAGCCATCCCCATTCGCGGTCGGGTACGGGACGGCCTTCGGTGCGCACAATCCGCCCGTCTCGTCCTGTGACGAGCATTGTGCAGCCTACCGGGCAATGGGGACAAACCGATTCTTGCCGTTCGATATTCCAAGGTCGCGCTTTATAATGGTAGGGTTTGGACAACAAGGCGCCGACCGGGCATAAATCAATGACATTACCGGTAAACTGACTGGTGGCCGGTTGGTGATCCACCGTCGTCACCACGGTTTCAACCCCGCGTCCTTCCAGCAACAATTGCGGTTCGCCGACGTATTCGCCCATAAACCGCACACACCGCTGACAAAGCACGCACCGTTCTTGGTCCACCAGCACAAATTCGTTAATCGGCCCGTCTTTGACTTTTTGGATTTTGGGTTCCAAAAAGCGGCCTTTCGGTGCCCCATATTCAAAAGTGTAATCTTGGAGAAAACATTCCCCACCTTTGTCACAGACGGGACAATCGAGAGGATGGTTAATCAAAAGAAATTCCAGCATGCCTTGACGGCCTTTGTCCACTTGGGGACCGTGGGTATGCACGACCATCCCCTCCTGGACGGCCGTCGTGCAAGCGGTGGCCAATTTCGGCATTTTTTCGACTTGCACCAGACACATCCGGCACGCTCCCAAGGGCCCTAACGCTTCATGATAGCAATATACCGGGATTTCAATTCCCAACCGCGCGGCGGCATCGGCAATCATGGTGCCTTCCGGCACCGTCACTTCCTGACCGTCAATAGTTAACCGTATCATAGGCTTTCGCTCCCATCGGACATCTGTGCTCCCGAATATGTGCCTCAAACTCTTCGCGGAAGTGTTTTACGGCACTCACCATAAACCCTAAGGCCGCATCCCCTAGCGGGCAAAACGACTTGCCGCTGATGTTGTCGGCAATGTCCAACAGCACCGTCAAATCATCCGCCTCACCGAGACCCGCTTCAATCCGTTCGAGCACATCGGTCATCCAGTAGGTCCCTTCCCGACACGGTGTGCACTTGCCGCACGACTCCTCACGGTAGAATTTCACCAACCGGGCAGCGGCTTTGACAATACAGGTCTGATCATCCAATACGATGCAACCGCCGGAGCCTAACATGGTGCCGGCTGCCATCATGGACTCATAATCGAGGGGGGTATCCAATTGATCGGCAGTCAAAAGAGGGACTGAACTTCCGCCCGGAATCACGGCTTTAATTTGATAGCCGGGCAGCATCCCTCCCGCGTATTCTTCCAATAGCGTGCGTAGCGGGGTGGCTAAAGGTACTTCATAGTTGCCGGGGCGCCGGACTTTGCCGCTGACGGACATAATTTTAATTCCGGGACTTTTTTCCGTCCCCATGCTGGTGTACCACTCCGCCCCGTACATCACAATCGGCGGCACATTACAAATGGTCTCGACGTTATTGACGATGGTCGGGAGGCCATACAAGCCGGCCACGGCGGGAAACGGGGGCTTTAACCGCGGGTTGCCCCGTTTGCCTTCCAGAGACTCCAAAAGTGCCGACTCTTCACCGCATATATAAGCCCCGGCCCCTCGATACACGTGAATGTCCAACGAAAAGTCGGAACCTAAAATCCGCTCGCCTAAAAACCCGTGGGCGTAGGCCTCGCGAACGGCGCGCCGGAGTTGTTCGGCCCCGCGTAAGAATTCTCCCCGTACATAAACGTATGCTTCTCGGGCCCCGATCGCATAACTGGCTATGATCATGCCCTCGATTAATTGATGGGGATTATGCTCGATCAACTCACGGTCCTTAAATGTTCCGGGTTCGGCTTCGTCGGAATTTACGACCAGATAGCGGGGACGGCCGTCTTTGGGCAAAAACCCCCATTTAACGCCGGTCGGAAATCCTGCCCCGCCGCGCCCCCGAAGCCCTGAGCGCTTGACCAGATCGACGAGGGCCTCGGGTTCGTATTCCGCCAAGGCTTTTTTCAGGGCATCATAGCCGCCGTGCGCCATATAGACGTCAAATTGGTCAATATCGGGAATCTCTTGATTACGCAGCAAGACATGGCGGGGTACACTCACGACGACACCTCCTCCTCTTTTAAGAGGCGGTCGGGCTCTTCAGGAGGAATCGGCCCGCGATAGCGCAAATTGACTTGCGCCACCGGCGCCAAATCACACGCCGCCAAACATTCGGCCTCTAAAAGGGTGTACTCGCCGTCCGGCGTAGTCTGCCCTTGCTTAATGCCCAATTTGTCTTCCAGATTGTGCATCAACCGGTCGGAGCCCGCTAACATGCAGGAAAGCCCCACACAAACATGCACGACTTTCTTCCCCACCGGTTCCTTATAGAACAAGGTATAAAAAGACGCCACCGATTCCACATACTGCACCGGCAGGTTCAGTAGAGACGCCACGTCCTGTAACGTCTCGGGGCTCAGCCAGCCTTCCGCCGATTGAATCCGATGCAAAAGCGGTAATAAGGCCGAATTGGCTTTCGGGAACTCGCGTTTGGCCTCTTCAGCCCATTGTTGCCATTCGGGTTTCATTTGTCGACATCTCCCAGCATAATGTCAATGCTTCCGATTGCGGTAATCACGTCCGCTACGAGACCGCCCCGGCAAATGGTCGGCATCGTTTGCAAGTTATAAAAGGACGGAGTCCGTGCGCGCCAACGATAGGGTTTGGGGCCGCCATCGGAAACAATGTAGAAGCCGATTTCCCCACGAGGGCCTTCCACCGCTTGATAGACCTCCCCGACCGGCACCGGAAATCCCGCGGTCACGAGCTTAAATTGATGAATCAACGCTTCCATGTTGCCGTAGATTTCGTCGCGGGGCGGGAGGGCCACCTTCCGGTCTTTCGTGGCGTATTCCCCACGAGGCGTAATTTTCGGCAACACTTGCTCGATGATTTTATGGGATTCGATCATTTCATCAAACCGTACCCAAAAGCGGGCATATGCATCGCCTTCAGTCCGCGTGGGAACATTAAAATCAAATTCGTCATAATAGCAATAGGGTTCCACTTTGCGGAGATCCAAAGGCAGACCGGTGGCCCGAAGATTGGGGCCGGTGACCGATAAGGCTAACGCCTCTTCTTGGGAAAGCAAAGAGACGCCTTCCAAACGCTCATTAATCAACGGATTTCCTTCCACTAAATTGCGGTACATTTGAATCCAGCGGGGAAAGTCCTTCACAAATTGTTCCGCCTTGACGTGAAACCCGTCGGGTAAATCATAAGCTAACCCCCCCACCCGAAAATAACTGGGGTTCATGCGCACACCCGACGCGGCTTCAACCAGATCTAAAATAATCTCCCGTTCCCGCATGGTGTAAAAGAAAAGGCTCATCGCCCCCAAGTCCATGACATGGGTACCCAACCAGACCAAATGACTGGCGATTCGGGTTAATTCCGAAAATAACACACGAATGTATTGCGCGCGTTTGGGGACCTCCAGCTGCATCAGCTTTTCCACTGCCAGCACATACGCCAGGTTGTTGGTCATCGGAGCCAGGTAGTCTAACCGGTCGGTAATCGTATTGCACTGTTGATAGGTGAGGGTCTCTGCGGTTTTTTCAAATCCGGTGTGCAAATAACCAATCACCGGTTGGGCATCAACCACCCGTTCCCCGTCCAAAATCAACCGAACCCGCAATACCCCGTGAGTACTCGGGTGTTGGGGCCCCAAGTTAATCACCATGGTTTCTTCTGAAGGGGCTACTTCCGGTGGCAAATTTTCAATGGCCATACCCATACCTCCTAGTCGATGCGATTTCCGCCGGTCGGATAATCCTTGCGCAAAGGATGCCCTTCCCAATCATCCGGGAGATAGATGCGCGTCAGGTTCGGATGTCCGTCAAACGTCACGCCAAATAGGTCATACGCTTCACGCTCTGGCCAATTGGCGCCGGGCCATACGGAGACGACCGACGGCAAGGACTCTTCTTCACCGACCCAGGCCTTAACCCGCAACCGGGCAAACTTTTGGGGATGATATAAATGGTAGACCACTTCAAATCGCGGCCGGGCAGGAAACCAGTCTACCGCACAGACGTCCAGCAAGAGGTGATACCCTTCCTGCTCCTTCAGATATTGACTGACCTCAAGAATGGTGTCTTTGGGTACGATAACGGTCGGTTGGTCAACCGCCTCTACCGGGGTAACGGCCTCGGGAAAACGGGATTGGAGTCGTGCGATAATATCCGGATCATGCGTGCTCACCGTGATCCTCCTTAAGGGCCGCCAAATGTTGTTCGACTTCAAGATATTTCGGCGGCAAGCCTTGCTCAATTTTTTCTCGGAGTTTCAAGATGCCAAACATGAGCGCTTCCGGGGTGGGCGGACAACCAGGTACATAGACGTCAACCGGTACCACGTGGTCAACCCCTTGGATAATGGCGTAGTTATCAAATACGCCTCCTGACGACGCACAGGCGCCCATCGAAATCACCCATTTCGGTTCCGGCATCTGTTCCCAAATGGTCCGCAACACCGGAGCCATTTTTTGGCTCACGCGGCCGGCCACAATCATCAGGTCCGCTTGCCGCGGCGACGCACGAAACGCTTCGGAACCAAAACGCGCCAAATCATATCGCGAGTTGGTCACGCTCATCATCTCGATGGCGCAACAGGCCAATCCGAAGGTGGCGGGCCATACCGACGACTTGCGGGCCCAGCGCACCATTTTGTCCACCGACGTCAATAAAATTGACCGCTCGGCTTCTTGCTGGACAGACCGGGTCGGGTTTAATCCCATTGGAATCCCCCCCTATTCCAGACGTAAATGAAGGCAATGCCCACAACAACAAGAAAAGCGAAGGCTCGCTCCACCCCCGCTTGATGTAATTCCCTGATGCTGGTGGCCCATGGATAGAGAGCCATAACCGCGACATCGAAAATCATAAAAAACATGGCGACTCGGTAAAACCGTACCGAGAAATACTTGACCGGCGCTTCGGGAATAATTCCCGACTCATAGGTCACCTCTTTTAATCCACCGGGTGCCTTGGGTCCCAGTAAGCTCGACGATGAAGCGACTCCAAAAGCCACCGCAAAGGCCACAATAATATACAGCAATAAGGCCCCATAACCGTGAGTCAGCATAAAGCCTCCGCTCCTAGCTTCTCCATGTGAAGAACATGATACCTCGGGCCGGAAAAAATTTGTGACATCGTTCACAAAAAATTTCGGATATCTCCCCCCGCTCTAGTGTTATTGTACCAATCTTTTTCCCCTAATCAACGGACCCGCGTCGAAATCCGCATATTATTGCTGATGACCCAACCACTGTCTCAGGCGTCGCAACCGATGGTTGACCACCGATTTGGATACCGGCGGGGACAGATGGCGGCCCAGTTCGGCCAATGTCCATTCCGGATGCCGCCAACGCAACTCCGCCAACGGCATCAAGTCTGCCGGCAATTGTGCAAAGCCCCGGGACACGCGCCACTCTTCCAACCGTTCGCGGTCGTTGAGTCCGGCGTTAATCGCCCGCTTAAGGTTGGCCGTTTCCGAATTCACCAATCGATTGACCTGGTTTTTCATTTGCCGGACCACATCTTGGCTTTCAAGGGTTAGCATGGCCTGATGTGCCCCCATAATACCTAAAACACGCGCAATTTGCTGCCGATCTTTTAAATAAATAACGGTGAGCCGTCGCCGCTCGGTCATCCGGGCGGCCACTTTTTCCTGGGCCAGTGCCCATAAAAGGCCTTCGGCGGCCTCCTTTTCGGTCGCCGTCACCTCCCAATGGGCTGGTCGTTCGTGATCCGCCACGTAGCCGCGGGCCAAAAATGCCCCGCGAATATAGGCCGGAGCACAATCGGCCAAATACGTATCCCAATCCGGCGGCGATCCGTCCCCCACCCATAATTCAAACCGTAACCGATGGCCTTCAGGTCGGACCCGCACCGCCGGATGAAAATCGACCTGTTTCAATAACCGGTAGGCCCGGCGCGCGACCAGCGCCGACCCCGTAACAATCCACCGCGAGCCCGCTTCCGGCATGCGGGTGGTCCCGGCCAATCCCCACAGCTCCGTCCAGATCCAGGGAATGGCGGCCAGCGGCTGATGGACTAATTCGGTTTTCACTTGGCGGGAATAGGACCAAGCCATGATTTGGACCGCCTCTCACGAAGTCTCGCTTCCAGCCAGAGCGAGTCGAACGGATGCTTACTGGCCCATCCCGGCCGGTTACGGATCAGAAGCCGCAAAAGCGCCCGTGCCAACTTATCGGGATCGTGACGCACCACCGCCCCCACATCCACCAAGGGCTCGGCGATAATCTGAGGACCGCCTTCCCAGCGGGTGGGCAACACCGGCTCGGCCCCTTCTCGCTGATAGCGGGCCAACACGTCACCCGACACCGGCTGGTTATTCACCAACACCACGTCAATCAAACCCGGTCCCACCTGCTCCTCAATGGCCCGCACATGATCCCGGACACTGAAATGGGCGGTTTCTCCCGGTTGGGTCATCACGTTGGCGACATACACCCGAAGGGCGCCTGTCGCCCGAATGGCATCGGCAATCGGCCGCACCAAAAGATTCGGAATGACCGACGTATAGAGGCTCCCCGGGCCCAAAACCACCATATCGGCATGCATAATCGCGGACACCGCTTCGGCCAGCGGGGTCGCATCGGGCGGATCCATCCAGATTTTCTGAATGCGCTGCCGACTGTGTCCGATGGCGCTTTCGCCTGCAATTTCCGTACCGTCTTCTAACCGCGCCATCAAGGTTACCCGATCCAGCGTGGCGGGCAGCACCGTGCCGCGAACCGCCAGCACCCGGCTCGACTCCCGTAAGGCGGTGACAAAATCGCCGGCGGTCTTTTCCATAGCCGCCAAGAATAAATTGCCAAAACTATGACCGGCCAATTCGCCTTGATCAAAGCGCAACTGGAACAAATCTTCCATCAAGGGCTCGGTATCGGCCAAAGCGACCAGGCAATTCCGGATGTCCCCGGGCGGCAACATGCCCAACGCGCCGCGAAGACGACCCGAACTGCCTCCGTCGTCGGCGACCGTCACCACCGCCGTCAAATTGGCGGTAAATTGTTTCAGGCCGCGCAAGACCACCGGTAATCCGGTACCCCCGCCCAAAGCGACAATTTTAGGTCCGCGAGCCAACTGGCGGCGCGAATAGAGGAGGCCCGCCCAACGATCCGATCCCAAAACTTCCGTAACGGATCCCCATAGCTTGGCCGCACCCACAATCACCGCCACCAGCCCCAAGCCGCCCAACAGCGCCACGGGCCCGAACGGCTGATGGTCAATCCAACGCCCAACCCCCATGCCGATGGCCATAAACCCGACTGCCACCAGAGCCGCGTAGCGTTTTAATTTCAGTCCCGGCAGCAACATCCGCCACATGCTTATGCATCCTCACTTGTCATTTTGCTCACATCCCGGTGGTCGACGAACACCGCCTCTCCTTGTTCCGCCAGATGGCGCGCCAACAAGTTCGCAAATACCACCGACCGGTGCTGGCCTCCGGTACAGCCGACCGCAATCGTTACATGAGGCTTCCCTTCGGCCTTGAACTGAGGGATTAAATAGTCGACCAACGAGGATAGTCGCGTTAAGGTTTCTTGTGCGAGCGGAAATTGCATCACATACCCCTCCACCGCCGGATCCTGGCCTGTTTTGTCCCGCAGGTCAGGAACATAATGGGGATTGGGTAAGAATCGTACGTCAAACACCAAATCCGCATCTTTGGGCAATCCATGTTTAAACCCAAAGGATACAAACCGAATTTGAAACGGTAAGGTTTCCACCAAGCGGAACGATTCCGTCAAGCGTTGACGTAACTGGGCCGGGGACATACGGGAGGTATCAATCACTAAATCCGCGCGCCCGCGCAATTCTTTTAACGCCTGCCGTTCGGCACGAATCGCATCGACCAGCCGGGAGGCACTTTCCAGGGGATGACGCCGGCGCGACAATTTGTATCGTCGAATGAGCGTTTCTTCGTCGGCTTCCAAAAAAAGAATGTGATAGTGGAGGCCGGATTGGTCAAATTGGTCTAACACGGCCAACAGCTCGGCAAAAAACCGCCCGCCGCGAATATCCATCCCCATGGCCGCGCCGGGCACATCAGGACTTCTCTGAATCAGCTCGGCAAATTTCCATGCCAACGACGGAGGTAAATTGTCGACACAAAAATACCCCAAATCCTCAAAAATCCGAATCGCTTCCGTTCGCCCGGCCCCCGAGAGACCGGTAATGATGACAAAGCGCCCTGACATCGGCACTCCCCCCCTTGAGCCGCCCGACTGAGCTTTCACCCAGAGAAAATTTTAGACGGATATTGACAGCTCTCTCCCCATTATTGTCGAATATGAGCAAGGATTCGAGGGAGAGTGAGCTCTCAGCGCCATGTCATCCAAATTACCGGATTTACCACGGCGCAAACCCGCCATCTCGCCAGTGCCGGCCCCGGAACCTCTAAGCCGTCGCGAGCGCGGGCGATTGCGCCGGGAAAAAGCGGTTGAACAGGGATTCCGCTGGGTTTTCTATCTGGCGGTTCTCCTGTTGGCGACCTATATGATTGGGCATAGTCCGTGGCTAGCCGCCCTGATTCAATGGGCGCACGCCCTCTAATACCCATCGCTCAATCGCCACCGCGGCCCCGTCCTCCGTCAAGGGCAGAGTTACCCAGTCCGCCGCGCTTTGGACGGATTCGGGCGCCTGGCCCATAGCCACCCCGAGACCGGCCCATCGAATCATATCCACATCATTCTCGGCATCCCCGATGGCCATCACCTGAGCCTGGGGAATCCCTAAAAGGTCGGCCGCCACCTTTAAAGCCGGGCCTTTTCCGACGCCCTCGGGCACCATCTCTAAATAATCGCGTTGCGATTTGAATACGCGAATCCCATGCTGTTCCGCCTCACTTTGGATCAGGCGGCGAAACCCGTCTAACATGTCCGGTTCGCCTTGCAATAACAATTTAATGGGCGGCTCGGGCCAGTCCAGTAATTCTTCCCCGTTCCGGACCCAAGCCGCAATATGATGTTGCTCGACATATCGGCGAACCCGCGCATCTTCCCGGGACACCCACAGTTCTTGGCCAATATAGACTTGTACCAGCAATTCGGCCGCTAAGGCCCGGTTCACCATGAGGCGGGCGCCGGTATCAGGCAGGGTTCTTTTAAACCGCACTTCGCCTTCCGGCATCCACGCCACCACTCCGCCGTTGTAGGCGACTAAGGGACCCGGCTCAAGCGACAAAGCCTGCCAATAGGGGGCCGCCGACTGCACCATCCGCCCGGTGGCCAATATCACCCGGACGCCCGCGGCCCGCGCCTTTTCGACGGCCGCGACCAATCGAGGCGTCAATTGTCCGTCAGGGCCGACGGTGGTCCCGTCTAAATCTAATGCGATTAACGCGATGCGCGGTAAATGATCCAATGAAATACCCCCGTTACCAGTGCTAATACGACAGCGCCGATCACCGCGGCGCCAAACCCGGCCAAATGAAAGCCGGGCACCAGCCAAGACACGATATATAACATAAACCCGTTGATGACCCAACCGAATAAGCCAAACGTGGCCAGAGTCAACGGCAATGCCAAGAGCCGAATGAGCGGCCGGATCAAGAGGTTGACTAATCCTAACATAATGGCGGCTGTCAGCACCGTACTGAGATGCTGAGCGGTAATACCGAGATGTAACCGCGTCACCAACCAGAGCGCCAAGGCGCTACTGAGCCACAATATCAGACGGCGTCCCATGCGCATCCTCCCGTAAATAGTGCCAGAGCTCTTCCGCCGCTTTAGCGGTCATCCCCGGTACTTGGGCCAATTCTTCCACACTGGCTTGCCGCATCGCGTGCAAATCGGGATAGGCCCGCAGAAGGGCCCGTTTTCGTTTGGGACCGATGCCGGGCACATCATCCAGTAACGACCGCAAATTGCGTTTGGTGCGCAGTTGGCGATGAAACGTAATGGCAAACCGATGCGCTTCGTCCCTGAGATGCTGAAGCGTTTTTAACGCGGGAGAATCCCGGTCCAGGATGATCGGATGCGGATCCCCCGGCTGGTAAAGCCATTCATGCTCCTTAGCCAACCCGAAGACCGGGATATGACCCACTCCCGCCTCTTCCATCGCCTTCACGGCATAGCCGAGCTGCCCCTTGCCTCCGTCAATAATGACTAAGTCCGGCATCACCGCAAACTTCTTGAGATGCGGAGCCTCCTCGGCCAAATCGCGATGGCGAAACCGCCGAGAGATGACCTCATACATTGACTGAAAGTCATTAGGACCTTCCACGGTTTGAATTTTAAACCGCCGATATTGGCTCTTGTCGGGCTGGCCATGAGTAAAGACCACCATGGACGCAACCGATTCCGTTCCCTGGGTATTGGAAATATCATAACATTCCATGCGCTCGGGTAGTTTTTCTAATCCCAGCGCATGTTGAATCCCCAATAAGGCCTCCTCCCGGTCACGTTCACGGACCGCCAGCCGCCGTAAACTCTCGTCTCGTGCCAGTTCGGCGTTTTTCCGGACCAACTCCAATAGCCGAGCTTTTTCGCCCCGTTTGGGTACCGTCAGGCTCACACTTCGCCCCCGCCGTTCCCGAAGCCACTGCACCATCGGCCCGTGATCGTCCGGTAGTCGAGGCACTAAAATTTCTTCCGGAATATCGACGGTCTGGGCGTAATATTGGAAGAAAAACGCCCGGGCAATATCGGCGTCCTCGGCTCCTGCCACCCCCGTGAGCGTCAACGCCTCCCGTCCGGTTAACCGGCCTTGCCGAACCCGAAACACTTGCACCCAAGCCTCGTCGCCCGCCACCGCCCAATGAATCGCATCCAACTCGCGGCCCGCCCCCTGGGCCAGCTGTTGTTGCTGCGTCACTTCGCGGACCGCTTTGAGTTGGTCGCGCAGTTCCGCCGCCCGTTCGAAGGCCAGCGCCGCGGCCGCCTCTTCCATCCGCTTCAGCAAGTCCCGCTCCACGTCATCGGTCCGGCCTTCCAAAAATTGCTCCACCGCCCGCATCATCTGCCGATAGTCGGCGCTTGTCACCCATCCTTGGCATGGCGCTTGACATCGTTGAATGTGGTATTGCAAACAGGGACGAGCGGCGTTGGCAAATTTCTGGTTGGTGCAATTACGAATGGGAAAAATCCGGCGCAAAAGCCGAATCGTATCGCGGACCGCCTGCGCGCGCGGAAAGGGTCCGAAATAGCGGCTGCCGTCGTTTTGGGGCCGCCGGGCCACCAAAATCCGCGGGAATTCTTCTTCCCAGGTGAGCCGTAAATACGGATAGGCCTTGTCGTCTTTAAGCCGGATGTTATAGTGCGGTTGCATTTGTTTGATCAAAGTCGCTTCCAAAATTAGCGCTTCGACCTCGGTCTCCGTCACAATGATCTCGAAGTCCGCCACATGCCGCATCATCGCCGCCACTTTGGGCGCCAGTTTCTCCCGCTCTTGGAAATATGACCGTACCCGGTTTTTTAAGACCAAAGCCTTCCCGACATAAATCACCCGACCCTCGGAATCTTTCATCAGATAGACCCCCGGCGCGTCAGGCAACCCCGCCAGTTTCTCCCGCCACTGTTCAGCCGACTGCATATCCCTCTCCTCGCCTAGGACGGTACGGAAACAGACGACGAACGCCCGGCCAGATACCGTTTTAAATAGACGCCGGTATAAGACTCGGGCACCTCCATCAACTGTTCCGGCGTACCCGCTGCAATCACGCGGCCTCCGGCCTCCCCGCCTTCCGGACCCAAATCAATAACCCAATCAGCCGTTTTGATCACATCGAGATTGTGCTCAATGACTAAGACCGTGTCACCCTGATCCACCAGCCGTTCCAGGACCCGTAGCAAATGCCGGATATCTTCCGCATGAAGCCCGGTGGTCGGCTCGTCCAAGATATATAACGTACGCCCTTCGGACCGACGGGACAGTTCGGTCGCCAATTTCACCCGCTGCGCTTCCCCGCCGGATAGGGTCGTCGCCGGCTGTCCCAAGTGAATATACCCCAATCCGACGTCTTTCAGCGTTTCCAACTTCCGCTTCAGGCGGGGATGATGCTGAAAGAAATCGAGCGCCTCATCCACCGTCATATCGAGCACGTCGGCAATGTTTTTCCCCCGATACGTCACTTCGAGGGTTTCCCGATTGTACCGTCGTCCTTTGCAGACTTCACACGGGACGTAGACGTCCGGTAAAAAGTGCATTTCGATGCGTAAAATGCCGTCGCCTTTACAGGCCTCACAACGGCCGCCGCGCAAGTTGAACGAAAAGCGACCCGCCTTATACCCGCGGACATTGGCTTCCGGCGTGTGGGCAAAGATTTCGCGAATGAGGTCAAAGGCTCCCGTATACGTGGCCGGGTTCGACCGAGGGGTCCGCCCAATCGGACTCTGGTCAATGGCAATCACCTTATCCAACTCGTCGAGCCCCAAAATCCCCCGGTGCATCCCCACCCGGCGGTTACGGGCTCCGTTTAATTCCACTTCCAACCGGCGACGGATAATATCGTTCACTAACGTCGATTTGCCGGATCCCGAAACCCCGGTGACAACGACAAAGAGTCCTAGGGGAATGGGTACGGTAATATCTTTCAGGTTGTGCTCCCGAGCCCCTTCGACCGTCAGCCACCGTGATCCGGGAGGACGCCGCGTCGCCGGCAACGGAATTTCCCGGCGCCCCGACAAATACTCCGCCGTCAATCCCTGTCCGTGGCGCACCACCTCGGCCGGCGTGCCGGCCGCCACGACCTGACCGCCATATCGACCCGGCCCGGGACCGATATCGATGAGATAATCCGCAGCCCGCATGGTATCTTCATCGTGTTCGACGACCAACACGGTATTGCCTAAATCGCGCAAACGCTTCAAGGTCGCAATTAAGCGGTCGTTATCCCGTTGATGAAGACCGATGGACGGTTCGTCCAGAATATACAGCACTCCCATCAACGAAGACCCGATTTGGGTAGCCAACCGAATCCGTTGGGCTTCACCACCGGACAGCGTGCCGGCCGCCCGCGATAACGTCAGGTAACCGAGCCCGACATCAATCAAAAATCCTAGCCGTTCCAACACCTCTTTTAAGATGGGCCGGGCGATCCGCATCGCCCGATCGCCCAACGTCAGCTCCGTGAGAAACGTGCGCGCTTGATCAATCGACAAATCGGTCAGTTGGGCAATCGACAGTCCCCCGACCGTGACCGCCAACACTTCGGGCTTAAGCCGCTGACCGTGACACGCTTGGCAGGGGCGTGCCGTCATGTATTCTTCAATCTCCGCTTTTTGGGCATCGGACTGCGCTTCCCGATACCGCCGCTCCAAAATGGGAATCAAGCCCTGCCACCGAATGGTTTCGTGCCGCCGCTGACCGAATAGACTCTCATATTCAAAAGGGATCGGCTCGTTATAGCCGTACAAAAAGATGTGCTGAGCCTCCGGGGATAGCTCCCGAAACGGCACATCGAGCGGTGACCCGATGGTCCGAGCCACTGCCGTCACCAAATCCGGGTAAAATCGACTCGTCCCGCGATATAAGGGCGCGAGCGCACCCTCGGCCAATGATTTGGTCGGGTCAACCGCCAGTTCCGGGTCAATTTCTTGCTTAAATCCGAGTCCGGTACATTCCGGACACGCCCCATACGGCGCGTTAAACGAAAACATCCGGGGCGTTAATTCCTCCAGGGAAATCCCACATCGCGGGCACGCCAAGTCGCGGGCGTAGAGCTCCCCCGGCTCCTCGGGCGCGCCAATTTCCACGACCCCGCCGGCCACCGTCCATGCCGTTTCGATGGCTTCTGCCAATCGAGGGGCGACCTCCGGCCGTAAAATCAAACGATCGACAATCACCGAAATGGTGTGTTTGGTGTTCTTATTCAACGCGGGAGGCGATTCGAGTTCAATTAACGTGCCATCGACCCGTGCTCGGGTAAACCCTTGGCGCCGCGCTTCTTCCAAGACCTTTTCATGCGTGCCTTTGCGGCCCCGCACCAGCGGGGCACGGACTTCCAGCCGAGCCCCGGCAGGCCCGGCCAGCACGCGGTCCACGATCTGTTCAACCGTTTGCTGACTAATCGGGTCGCCGCAACGAGGACAATGGGGCTCCCCGGCCCGGGCATAGAGTACCCGCAGATAATCATAAATCTCAGTCACGGTGCCGACGGTACTGCGCGGGTTATGACTGGTCGTCTTTTGATCGATGGAGATGGCCGGTGACAACCCTTCGATGGCATCCACCTCGGGCTTATCCATTTGCCCGAGAAATTGCCGGGCATAGCTGGACAACGACTCGACATACCGCCTTTGACCTTCCGCATAAATGGTGTCAAAAGCCAAAGACGATTTACCGGAACCCGAAACCCCGGTAATAACCACCAGCTGATCCCGGGGAATTTCCAGCGAGATGTTTTTTAAATTATGCTGCCGAGCCCCAATGACTCGAATCACGTCGCTAGCCACGCCGCCTGCCTCCCGAGACCTTCTTGACCGGCTGTTCTTTTTCCAATTCCAGTAACATGTCACGCAGCATCGCCGCCCGTTCAAACTCCCAATTGCGGCTGGCTTCCTTCATCTCCTTGCGAATCTGGTTAATCAGTTTTACCCGTTCCCGAGCCGTGAGGTCTTGCACCTTTTTATCGGGTAACGCCGGGCCGGTCTGCCGAGTGGCTTGAATGACGTCGCGCACCGCTTTTTGAACCGTCTGGGGGGTAATGTGATGCGCTCGATTATACTCTTCTTGAATCCGACGGCGCCGCTCGGTCTCCGAAATGGCGTGCTGCATGGATTCGGTGACGCGATCGGCATACATAATGACCGTTCCGTCCACATTGCGGGCCGCCCGCCCAATCGTCTGCACCAAGGACGTGACCGAGCGCAGATAACCTTCTTTATCCGCATCTAAAATCGCCACCAACCCCACTTCCGGCAGATCGAGGCCCTCGCGCAACAAGTTGATGCCCACGAGAACGTCGAATTCTCCGAGGCGCAAATCCCGAATGATGGCCATCCGTTCCAGAGCATCAATATCCGAATGCAAATAGCGCACACGAATGCCGTGCTCGCGCAGGTATTCGGTCAGGTCTTCCGCCATGCGTTTGGTCAACGTGGTGACCAAGACCCGAAGCCCGCGATCGACCCGATGGCGGATCTCGCCTAAAAGATCGTCAATTTGACCGGTCGTGGGCCTCACGTCAATTCGGGGATCCAATAGCCCGGTCGGCCGCACGATTTGTTCCACAGTTTTTTCCGTGACGGACAATTCATAGGGGCCGGGCGTGGCCGAGACGAAGAGCACTTGATCAATGCGCTGCGTGAACTCCTCAAATGTCAGCGGTCGGTTATCAAATGCCGACGGCAGACGAAACCCATGCTCCACCAGACTCTCTTTCCGCGAGCGATCCCCGGCATACATCCCCCGAATTTGCGGTACGCTCACATGCGATTCGTCGACAATGGTGAGAAAGTGGTCGGGAAAATAATCAAGTAACGTAAACGGGGGCTCGCCGGGCCGGCGACCGGTAAAATGTCGGGAATAATTTTCAATACCGGAGCAAAATCCCACTTCCTGTAACATCTCGAGATCATAACGGGTACGATTTTCCAGCCGTTGAGCTTCGAGGTCTTTGCCCTGGGCCTTCAGTTCCCGTAGACGCTCCTCCAATTCCCGTTCAATGGACTGTAACGCCGGTTGGAGCCGATTTTGGCCCATTACGTAGTGCGACGCGGGATAAATCGCAACATGCTCCCGATCGCCGAGAATTTCGCCGGTTAAGACATCGAACTCCCGAATCCGTTCGATTTCGTCGCCGAACATTTCGATACGGATGGCTTGTTCACTGCGGTTGGCCGGAAACACCTCAATGACGTCGCCCCGCACGCGAAACTTCCCACGAACAAAATTCACGTCGTTACGATCGTATTGAATCTCCACCAATTTTCGTAATATCGCTTGCCGATCCCGCTCCATGCCCACCCGTAAAGACAACACCAAATCGCGATAGTCCTCGGGCGAGCCTAACCCGTAAATACACGATACCGACGCCACCACAATCACGTCGGGCCGTTCCAGCAAAGCCGAAGTGGCCGAGTGGCGTAACTTGTCAATTTCGTCGTTAATTT